>JBAXCX010000168.1:0-4881 GCA_037141255.1 Actinomycetes bacterium
CTTAACTGGGACTTAACTGGGACTTAACTGGGATTACTGGTTACTGATGTGTGATTTTTTGTAGCTGAGATAACAACTAACCGGATTAATGCTCCGGGTGTAACGCACCGCCGATGTAGACAGCAGTGAGAAGGGCAAAGATGAATGCTTGCAAGAACGCAACCATGAACTCGAACCCGGTGAATGCCACCAGCATCGGAAAAGACAGCGCCTCGACTACGACAAGGGGCGTGAGTCCCCACAAGGTGATGCACAGCACCGAGAAGGTCACCAAAAGAATGTGACCCGCAAGCATGTTTGCGAAGAGTCGAACGGCTAGCGAGAACGGCCGGATCAGGAAGGTCGAGAGAAACTCAATTGGAGTCACCAGCAGGTACAAGGCTTTGGGAACTCCAGGCGGAAAGAGCGCAGACTTGAAGTAGCCAAGACCGTTGTGCTTTACCCCAACTCCGATGAACATCACCCAAGCGGTCAGGGCGAGCATCAGGGGGTTTGCCATACGAGCGTTGGCTGGCATCTGAGCTGTGGGAATCACCTCGAAGATGTTGCCAATCCAGATGAAGAAGACCATGGCCACCAACATGGGCAAGTAACGCATGCCCTCTGGCCCGATTGCTGGAAGCACCACCTGCTTCTCAACAAAATCAATCCACGCTTCCATGATGTTCTGAAGCTTTTTGGGCACCAAGGTTGCCTTGCGCCCGGCGAAGTAGAACAACAGTGCTGGCACAACCATGGCAATGATAGACATCAACGCAATCTTGTTGAAGGCATAAAACGCGCCCTCGCCAAAGATTGCTGGCCACTTGACGATGTGATCGATCGGCGGGAACTGCACGCCTCCTCCCCCTTCGCCTTCTGCAGCGAGGAGTGCGGAGGTTGTGAGATTGCCTACCAAGGTCTGAAGACCGAGCATTCGAGGAAGCTCCTTCTACGGCGCGTTCCCCACCTAGCCCTTTGGCGCCGATAAGCCACGGTTATCGTAGCTATCCGGCGCCAAAGCGCTAGGTGAGAGGTGGGATGGGACAGAATCGCTGCTCTCGGAGGAGGGCAGATACGGGTTAGGTGTTGCCTGAGGCTTCAGGCCGGGAAATGCCAAGGTGGCTGAGACATATCGCATTTCCCAAAACAACAGAGCCAGATGCGTAGAGATCAGCGTGATACCGAATGGCAACAGTTCGATCCAGGTGGTGTTGCGAACCAGCAACACGGCTATCAAGATCAAGCCGAGTCGCAACAGGAACCCAAAAAGTGCCGCACCGGCCATGACTGCGGCGCTGATGCGACCCGTCACTGCCAAGATGTAGGCCGAAAGTAAGAAGTTGACCACCACAATCGCTAGGGCATAGAGGCTCGAAAGTACCCCGTCGATTCCCCAGAAGGCTGCCGAGATAATGACCACAACGGGGATCAGCCAGATGCTCTTTCGAGCGAGATCCACAGCCACTGCCATGGCTGGCGAGGGGCCCTCAATTCGAACGTTATTGGGATCAGCCACGAACGCCCCGATTCGTGGCATCGAGATCGAGGCTGCTCTTGGCTTCAGGCGAAGTCATATCAGCGGCGTTACTCGACAATGCGGACGAGTCTTCTGCCGGAATCGAAAGTCGCTGCGCTTGCGCGCTGTTCTTTGCACGAAAGTCCTCGGAGGACTCGTGGCCATTCCACGGCACCTCGGCTTGATGTTGTTCCATCTGATAGCGATAGGTGAAATAGATCTTGACTCCCGCACCAGCGAATCCCAGTACCGTAAACAGAATCAAGAACACGGGGACCGTACCAAGGGTGCGATCAAGCCATAGGCCGAGCAATCCAAGGATGACGGGAGCGAGCGCCAACTCAAATGAACCGTGGGAGCGATTCAACTGTCGAGTTGTCTCGTGAGTGGTCGTAGCGAAGTCAGCAGGCATAGTCGGATTTCCTTGGGCGCCAGTTACGAGAAGGGAACCCGATTAGAGAACTCCCCCCAATCGAACTCACAGGCGCTTGTGAAAGCATTCCCAATCTACGGGAGCGGCTGGACTCTGGCAAATCTACCTGTACTGCGCCTGAACGCAGAACGCCCACCATCACTGAAATGGTGGCGGAGGAGGCAGCGCTGGATCTTGGATCTGCTCAGGGGAAACCGCCGCCTGCGCTGCCTCATAACTCGCATCATCAAGGCCTGCTGCGCGTTCAATGGCGTCCACAACTCGGTCAGTATTTGCTCGGCTTTCATAGGTCATGCGAATCATCCAAAACCGCAGGTACCTTGCGAGCGAGAACCGAACAAAGAGAGCCGCACCCGCGATGATGAGCGCTAGACCAAGGAACGATCCTTGTGCCATGTAGGCGCGCTGGTCAGCCGGCGAATCCGGATACTGCCCCACCTCGATAGCACCGAACACGGCGAGCAGCACCCCCGCCACGAGCAGGACTACCCCAAGGATTAAGAGACGCTTCTCTCCTTGGCTTGAGCTGCCTTTGAGTTTCAATCCATCAATTTCGGATTTGAACTGTTCGACTCGGATGTCATTTTCATTCATTTGATTACTCACCCAGATAGGCAGCGGATAATTCTTTCTCAATTTCGCTAGGAGTTCCCACCTCGCGAACCAACCCATTCACCATGATCGCTGCCACATCAGCGACACCGAGCACAGTGCGGGCAAACTGCTCTACAACCAAAATTGAGGTTCCTGATTTTGCAATCTGTCCCACGATGCCATAGAGCTCCTCAACGACGAGAGGCGCGAGCCCCATCGATAACTCGTCGAGCAGTAGCACGGCCGGTTCGACTGCAAGCCCCCGAGCCATTGCCAACATTTGCTGCTCGCCACCGGACAAGGTACCCGCCAACTGCGAGCGCCGTTCCTTCAGACGAGTAAAGCGCTCGTACGCTACAGCTTCTACTTGACGCATTGATGCCCCTGCGTACGTTGCCATCAATAAATTTTCTCGAACGGTTAGATTCGGAAAGATACCCTTGCCTTCAGGAATGGTTGTCACACCACAGCGTGCAAGGTCCTCGGCCTTGACTCCTGTGACGTCACGGCCTGCCAACAGCACAGAACCCGAGGTTGGCGCCATCAGTCCGCAGGCCACCTGCAGCGTGGTGCTTTTTCCTGCGCCATTCGGGCCGAGCAACGCAACAACTTTGCCTGCATGAACCTCGAGGTCGACTCCGTGGAGGACTTCAATGGTTCCGTATGCGGCACGAACACCACGAAGTTCCAAGAGCGGGTCAGGCTTAATCGGCTCATGCTGAACGGACAACGAAGCCTGCATCACGGGAATTTGAGGGTCAGTCACGAGACCACACCTTCGGATGATGAGGGCAACTCCGGGTCTGCGTACTCAGCAAGATCTGGAGCTGGTGCAGTGCCGAGGTAGGCGGCGAGTACTGCCTCATTAGCCCGAACAACCTCGGGGGTTCCCGATGCAATAACCTGGCCAAAGTCCAACACTGCAAGGTGCGAACAAACCCGCATCACGAGTGCAACGTCATGTTCTACCAACAAGATTCCCAAGCCATTTGCGGCCAGAGTAACCATCAAGTCGCCAAAGATATCGGTCTCTGCGTCATCGAGGCCCGAGGCCGGCTCGTCGAGCAACAGGATTGACGGACGAGCTGCCAATGCTCGACCAAGTTCAACTAGGCGGGCATGCCCTGTGGGAAGTGCCCCGACAGGCTGTTCGGCAAGGGGCCCTAGATCCAACCGCTCAAGTATCAGGTTGATCTCGTCCTCAGGCTTTGGGTCTCCCCCGTCGGCTAGGTATTGAGGAAGGGTGGCCCCTCGGCGCGACCAGCTTCGCCGAATTTCTAGCCCTACCTGAATGTTCTCGCGAACCGTCAGCGAAGCGAACACTTCGAGTCGCTGAAAGGTCCTGCCAATGCCGAGCCGAGCTCGCTTATGAGTCCCAACCTTCGTGATGTCTTTCCCACCCAGGCTGACCCGACCTGCTGAGGGGGTCACCACGCCACAGATTGCGTTGAAAGTGGTGGTCTTCCCTGCGCCATTCGGGCCAATCAGGCCGCTGACCCGACCGCCCTCAACTTTCATCGACACATCACTCACCGCAAGGTGGCCACCGAATCGAACCGACAGCGATTCAAGTTCAAGCACGTTCATGAGTTCGCTCCAGCGGGCTGCGCATTCCCGGCAGCACTCAGAGATCCCGCCGTTTGCGAGCTACTCAACAGGATAAGTTCGTCGTGTAGGCCAAGCGCTCGCTCTGCGTCAAGCGCATCTGCCTTGGTCAAAGGTCGATCTATTCCGAACATGTCGGGAGAAGGTGGCTCGAGATGTTCGGGGCCTGTTTCATCAAGAGGGTTCACCCCGAAAATCCCAATAGCAATACGAGCAACGAGGAACACCATGGTGAGGATTGCAATCACTCGCATGCCCGTAGATGCAATTGCTGTATCCCAAGGAATCAGCGCGGTCACAATCACACCAAGGCCCAGCCAGATTGCCGTTGCGATTCGACGACCATGTACCTGCGCGGGTGCAAAGAGCAGCGGTAGCAGCGGCACGACAGCAAAGATAAAAACCATCTCTGCAGCTACAAATGACCACTTGTCGATGCTGTCGAATCTTGCAAGAGCCCAGATCGCACAAGCCCCAACTCCAGAACACACCAGAGCCGGAACCGACTTCGCCACTGCCCGGTAGCCGAGCGCAAGCTGCGGTGCAGCACCGTCGGGGTCTCGACCAAGACTCACTCCCATCATGCCAGGGGAGAACACCAGAATGTCTTTGACGGACACGGCAACAAAGCCAAAGATTCCGATTGCGTTCGCAGCAAAGATTGTTGCTCCAATGGGAAACGCCCCGAGCAACATACCGCCGAAGAACGCTCCGGCAATTGATCCGATTCCGCCGACCACGGCCAACATCG
>JBAXCX010000169.1:0-4881 GCA_037141255.1 Actinomycetes bacterium
GCCAGCAATCTGTGCACGCAGTTCAGCGTCAAGAACACTGCCGTCTGCCATCACCACGAAGAGCAACAGACTTCCCGATCCCCCATCTGTGTCTTCAAGATGGATCACCAAACTGTCGGCAATTTCGGGCAGCGTCTCGACCACCGAGTAGAACTCCGAGGTGCCAAGACGCACTCCACCTCGATTGAGCGTTGCATCAGAGCGGCCGCTAATCACACAGGACCCTCGGTCAGTAATCGTGATCCAGTCTCCGTGAGCCCACACTCCGGGGAACTGCTCGTAGTACGCAGCCTTGAGGCGGCTGCGGTCATCGTCACCGGCAAAAGCCACGGGCATGGAGGGCATGGGTTCAGTTATGACGAGCTCACCCTGCGCCTGGAGTACGGGAAGTCCTTGATCATCAAAGGCCTGAACGGCAGCACCTAGGTAACGACAAGAGATCTCACCCTCCCACACGGGGACAAGCGGTGCGGTGCCAACCACAGCTGTGCAGACGTCGGTGCCTCCGCTCTTGGAACTGAGCTGCACATGTGGACCAAACTGCTCCGATACCCAACTAAACCCTGCTCCTGGCAACGGGGACCCGGTTGACCCAACTGCGCTCACCTGCGACAAGTCATGCTCAACCGCAGGCCGCACCCCGCGAGCGCGCTCGGCCATCAGGTACGAGGCGCTGCAACCAAAATACGTAGCACCTGATCGAGCAGCCACCTGCCACAAGGTGGACGGGTCTGGCCGCACCGGATCACCATCAAAGCAGATCACCTTGCAGCCGACGAGCAACCCAGAAACCAACAGGTTCCACATCATCCAACCCGTGGTCGAGAACCAAAAAAATGCGTCCTTGGGCCCGAGTTCTGAATGCAAGCCCAGCGCCTTGAGGTGCTCAATCAGGATGCCTCCGTGGCCGTGAACAATCGGCTTGGGTAGGCCAGTAGTGCCACTCGAGAACAACACATACAAGGGGTGATTGAATGGAACTCGACGTGTGATCAACTCCCCTGCTGTGCTCAACAGTTCCCGCCAAGTCGAGACGCCTTGCGCGCCGATAGATTGAGCGCTGACCCCTTCATCTGGCCCGGGTAGCACCACCGTGTGCTCAAGCGAAGTCAGTGCGTTGCGGATCTCTTGAAGATCGGCGCGCCGGTCAATCAGTTTCTCCCCGTACCCATACCCCTCTACCGCAAGCAGCAGTTTGGGATTGAGCTGCGACAGCCGGTCGATGACTGCTCGAACCCCAAATTCGGGAGCGCAGGAAGCCCAGGTAGCTCCCAGTCCAGCGCAAGCCAAAAATCCAACAATGGTCTCAGCCAAGTTGGGAAGATAGGCAGCCACCACATCTCCAGACTCCACACCGAGTTGGATCAATCCCTGCTGACAAGCAGCAACTTCTCTGCGCAACTCGCCACGGGTGAGCGAACACTCCCCCCAGAGTTGCGACTCGGCCTGTACCGCTGCCTGCTCATCATCAAAGCCGGGCCTGGTGGAACTTGGACCGCGCAGAGCGTTCTCGGCATAGTTCAGGCGGAGGTTCGGAAACCATCTGGTCTCAAACATTGTTTTGCCGGTGCGAACGGGCTGACGATCACCCTCGACGATCACCTCAAAGAACTGCAGAATCTGAGTCCAAAAGCCATCAAGATCAGTGACCGACCATCGCCATAGGTCCTGATACTCCGAAAGGTCCAGCCCTGTTTGTTCGCTACAACGAGCCGCAAAGCGACCCATCTGCGTGCTGCTTGCTGCATCCTCTGCTGGACTCCACAACACGCGAGGAGCGTTGCCAGTCGGCTCGCTCACAGCACCAGAATCACTTGGCATCTGTACTGCCTACCTGCTTTGCCAGAAGGGCTGCTGCAACCTTTGAAGGCAGTGCTCGGCCCAGTCGTTCAGCTAACCAACTGTTCACGTGTAGCAGTCCATCCAAATCAATACTGGTATCGAACTCAGACCCAGCGAGTGCGTAGACCAAGTCTTCGGTGGCCAGATTTCCAGTTGCGTTACGCCCCGCAAAGGGGCAGCCGCCAAGGCCACCGATCGAAGTATCAACCGCGCGCACGCCACTATCTATAGCGGCCATTGAGTTAGCCAAGCCCATGCCGTAGGTGTCATGAAAGTGCACAGCAATTCGCTGCACCGCCAACACAGTTTCAACCTGAGCAATCAGTTCGTTCACTGCATGCGGAGTTCCCACACCGATCGTGTCTCCAAGACTGATTTCATCACAGCCCATCTCGTCTAGGGCACCAACAACTCGAACTACGTTCCCCACAGGCACTGCGCCGGAGAATGGGCAGCCAAGCACCGTCGAGACATACCCGCGAACAACCATTCCAAGCAGTCGCGCCTCGGCTGCGACGGGCGCAAACATCTTGAGGCTCTCGTCAATACCTCTGCCCAAATTTGATTGACTGAACTGCTCGCTGGCTGCTCCGAACACGGCAATCTCTTTGACGCCCGCCTCAGCGGCCGCCTGCAGTCCAGCAAGGTTGGGAACCAGAGCGATGTAGCGAACACCAGGCAGTTTCTGAACTGCAGGAAACACCGCTACTCCATCAGCAAGTTGCGGCACCCGATCAGGTCGAACGAACGAGGTCACCTCAATCGCAGAAATCCCGGTGGCAACTAGGCGCTGCACCAGTTCGACTTTGTTGACGGCCGGCAGGATTTGCTGTTCGTTCTGTAAGCCGTCTCTGGGGCCGACTTCGATCACGCGCACCTGTTGTGAGTTGGCGGCCTCGGAACCTGCAGTCATGTTCTCAACCATCACACGTTACGGCGGTACTTGCCACCCACCAAAAACAAGGTGTCCGTGATCTCGCCAAGCGAACAGTGGCGCACTGTATCCATCAGCACCTCGAACAAGTTGTCTCCGCGCAGTGCCGCAGCGCGCAACTCTTCAAGAGCGGCGGGGCGGTCGGCTGCGTGGGTGCGCTGAAACTGTTGCAGTCGCTCAATCTGATCTTGCTTCTCGGAATCCTCGGAACGTTGCAACTCTTGGACTGCTTGAGTTGGCTCGGGGTCGGGATCCAAGAAGGTATTCACGCCGATCAGCGGTAGCGAGCCATCGTGTTTGCGATGCTCATAGAGCATGGACTCATCTTGGATTCTGCCTCGCTGATACCCAGTCTCCATAGCCCCGAGAACACCGCCGCGGCTGTTGATTCGATCAAGCTCAACTAACACGGCCTCTTCAACAAGGTCGGTGAGTTCCTCGATGATGAAGCTTCCTTGCAGCGAGTTCTCGCACATCGAAAGACCCCACTCCTGCGTGATAATCATCTGGATTGCAAGAGCTCGGCGCACCGACTCAGAGGTGGGCGTAGTCACGGCCTCGTCATAGGCGTTGGTATGCAGACTGTTGGCGTTGTCGTTGATTGCGCAGAGTGCTTGCAAGGTTGTGCGGATGTCGTTGAAGGCCATTTCTTGGGCATGCAGGCTGCGGCCCGAGGTCTGAACGTGATACTTCAGCTTCTGTGAGCGCTCGTTCGCGCCATAGCAATCGCGCATTGCCACAGCCCAGATCCGGCGGGCCACTCTGCCCAAAACGTTGTACTCAGGGTCCATCCCATTTGAGAAAAAGAAGCTCAGATTCGGCGCAAAATCATCTACCGCTAAGCCGCGTGCCAGGTAGGACTCAACATAGGTAAAGCCGTTCGCCAAGGTAAACGCTAGCTGGCTAATCGGGTTCGCGCCGGCCTCGGCTATGTGATAGCCCGAGATCGATACCGAGTAGAAGTTGCGCACCTCGTGTTGCACAAACCACTCGGCAATATCGGCCATAAGGCCCAGCGAGAACTCGGTCGAAAAGATGCAGGTGTTCTGGCCTTGATCCTCTTTCAAGATGTCCGCCTGCACGGTGCCACGAAGATTGGACAGCACCCAAGCGCGCAGATCCTGCTCCTCATCGGCTGCAATCTTTCGGCCGTGTTCAGACTCAAACATCTCGATGCGCTGATCGATGGCAGTGTTCAAAAACATGGCTAGCACTGCTGGTGCCGGGCCATTGATAGTCATTGACACGCTGGTGCTTGGGTCGCAGAGATCAAACCCGGAGTACAGCACCTTCATGTCATCGAGCGTTGCGATGGACACACCCGAGTTGCCGATCTTGCCGTAAATATCGGGGCGCTCGGCTGGGTCAAAACCGTACAAGGTGACCGAGTCAAACGCAGTGGAAAGCCGCGTTGCCGCAAGGCCCTCTGCCAACAAGTGGAACCGCCGATTTGTTCGAGCTGCCCCACCCTCGCCTGCGAACATTCGTGCGGGGTCTTCGCCTTCCCGTTTGAAGGGGAACACACCAGCAGTGAAGGGAAAGTAGCCCGGCAGGTTCTCTGAGCGCAGCCAGCGTAACTGCTCACCATGGTCGCTAAAACGGGGAAGCGAAAGCTTGGGTACCAGTGTCCCCGAGAGCGACTCTCGGGTTGCCCGCTCTGGGCCAGTCAACTTGGCTACCCGCTCCGGCCAGGCCTGAAGCAAGCCGCGATTCTCGGGGGTGAGCTGGGCGTCGAGGCGCTGTGCGATCTGCTCGAGATCCTCGGTGGCCCGCTCTGCTTGAGCGAGTAGCTCGGCACTGCTCGCAACCTGCTGAACCTGCCGTGCCACTACCGATTGCTGTTGCGTTGCAGCGTGATAGGCGTGCACTTGTTCAACGATTTCGGCCAAATAACGTCCACGAGACGCAGGCAAAATTTCATCTAACCCAGTTGATGCCCGAGTAGAAACTCGCTCTAGCGAACCACCCGGCAATTCCAAACCCTGATTGCTCAGCAGCTCCGCCACGCACTGATACAACGCTGTCACGCCATTATCGTTGAACCGAGATGCAACGGTTCCAAATACCGGCAGATCCTCAAGGGGAGTATCAAACGCCTCACGGTT
>JBAXCX010000170.1:0-4722 GCA_037141255.1 Actinomycetes bacterium
GGGTCATAGATGGGAGTGGTTGGCGGCGGCCCAGGAATCACGTCTGATCCGTGATCATCAGAAGATCCGCGGAAGTGTTTGGGGCCACCGGCCATATTGCTCGGAAAGACCAAGTGGTCGGAAAGCCAGACTGACTCAAAGCCAGCAGCTTCAGCAGCAACAGTCGCTTCGCTAAAGAGTTCTGGTCGGGTACGCGCTAGGGCTAATCCGATCTTCATCAGTTAGTCGCTCCTTGTCGTTGCCAGCGGGGGAGCACCACGCCATCCACTGGTTCGGGAAACACCACCTGCACGGGCTCACCAATGCGGATTCCAGCATGGTCGATCTCGTTGATTGCCCCGTTCGGTGAGGCAACGAGGTTGCCGCAGAAGCGAATTCCTGCGTACTCCGGTACCTCACCAATCACCAGATTGTAGGGGGCGAGGGCAGAATATGCAGGAAGTAGCGGCCCATGAGGAACGCAGTAGGACCAGATAGTTCCGTTTCCGGACAGCAGTTCCCAAACTGACTCAAGACTCTGACAGTTCGGGCACATCGGCCGGGGTGGCATGCGAGCAGCACTGCAGTTGCTGCAGCACTGGACGCGAAGTTCCTGGGCTGCAGCAAAACCAAAGAATGGTTCTGAGTCCTCGTCCATTCCCGGTAGCAACAGACCTTCAATCATCGGTCGCTCCTGAGTAGCAGGGCGCCCGTGGGAACCCCATCTCCCGAGGTCACCAGCGAGAACTCTGCATCGGGAACTTGATTGGTAGAGGTTCCTCGAACCTGCCGAACGGCTTCAATAATCAGATTGAACCCGTGCAGGTACGCCTCGGACATACCCCCGCCCGAGGTATTCACCGGTAAGCGCCCTCCGATCTCAATTCCACCGTGTTCGGTAAACGGTCCAGCCTCACCGCGCTCGCAGAATCCGTAGCCCTCTAAGGACAGCAAGACGAGCGGAC
Organism: Actinomycetes bacterium; assembly: GCA_037141255.1. Lineage (GTDB taxonomy): Bacteria > Actinomycetota > Acidimicrobiia > Acidimicrobiales > Microtrichaceae > IMCC26207. The sequence continues at coordinate 945 of JBAXCX010000170.1, forward strand.
TGAACGCGTCGTACAACTGTGCAACGTCCACCTCGTCTGGTTTGACTTCTGCGAGTGACCAGAGCTTCTCGGCGCAGGCCCAAGATGGCCCACGCAGTGGATCTTGGCAGAAGAAGTTGGTCATCGTCTGGTGCTGTTGAGGTAGGGACTGAGCCCAGGAGTGAATCAGCGCGGCAGGCTGACGTAAGTCTCTGGCACGCTCTGCGCTCGTAATGACCACTGCGCAGGCGCCGTCGGTTTCTAAGCAGTTATCAAACAAGCAGAGTGGCTCGCTCACCCAGCGCGCCGCCATATAGTCCTCTCGCGTCATCGGCCGATCAAACATCAGCGCTGCGGGGTTTGCGTTCGCATGGCGCCGGGCAGCGAGTGCAACATTTGCAAGGTGATCGCGAGTAGCCCCGAATTCATGCTGGTACCGGGTGGTCAGCATCGCAATCTCATCTACTGGTCGAAGCATGCCGTAGGGGCGAGTCCACCGCTGCTGGTCGCCTTGCACGCGCTGGCTGACTCCCGCCCAGGGGCGACTGCCCCGGCCGCCTCGTTTTCGTGATCGCCATGCAATGGCAACAGAGCATTGCCCGCTCGCCACAGCGAGGGCCGCTTGACCCACAACTCCGCAGCCGGCACCGCCGCCATAGGCAACCTTAGAAAACCAAGTCAGGTCACCGAGGCCCAGATTGCGGGCAATGTCGATCTCTTCGGTGGACTCCATGGAGTAACACGAGAGCCCGTCAACCTCGCTTGGTTCAATCCCTGCGTCGAGCAAAGCGGCTTGAATCGCCTCCAATGCCAGGCGCCGTTCCGAACGGTCGATCTGCTTGGCAAATTCAGTGGTTCCAATTCCGGCGATTGCCGTTTGATCCCTCACTCGACTGTGTTCGGCTCGCGAACAATGAGCGCGTCGAGTGCCACCACCCCGTTGGCTCGCACGACTAGGGGATTGATGTCGAGTTCGCTGATGGTGGAGGCGTTATCCATTGCCAGTTTCTGCACCTTCATCAGCACATCAACCACAGCCGAGATCTTGACGGGCTTGGACCCTCGTTGGCCATGAAGCAGCGCCGAGCCGACTGTCTGTTCAATCATGCGAATCGCCTCATCTCGGTCAAAGGGCGGCACCCGAAATGCCACGTCGCCAAACACCTCGACAAACACGCCGCCTAGGCCGAACATGACCACTGGGCCAAAGAGTTCATCTCGAGAGACTCCGACCACGCACTCAATTCCGGGTTCGGCCATTTCACACAGCAGCACCCCATCGATCTGCGCGCCTTTGGCTCGCCGGGCCGCCACGGCCATCAAGTCATCGAAGGTTCGGCGGACTTCGGCTGCGCCAGCCACGCCGATGCGAACCAGGCCTAGGTCTGACTTATGCAGAATATCTGCCGACGCAATCTTCATCACCACAGCAGCCCCGCCGAACTCCTTTTTCGCAATCTTGGCGGCCTGTGCGGCGCTGCTGCACAAAAAGTCGCGAGTAACGGGGATGCCGTAGGCAGCAAGAACCTGTTTGGACTGCAGTTCACCAAGAGCGCCGGCTCCTGCCAAAAGCGGTGCAACCTTGGCCGCCGTTGCCGAGGCTTTCTTGGCAAGAAGATGAATGGGGCTCTGGTATCGCTCTGAAAATTCGTGATACGAGAAGTAGGCGCTAGCTGCGAGCACACAGTTTGCAAAGGTTCTGAATACGGGGACCTGAGAGGGAATCAGAATCTGCTCGTAGACCTCATCCCAGGTTGGTGATCCCCAGACAACCAGAATCGGCTTGTTTGTCTCCTCCGAGATTTTTACAATGTCTCGTGCCATGGGTGCCGAGATGCTTGCCAGAGCGCCCGTGATCGGAACGATCACCATGTCAATGTTTGGATCCTTGACAATCGCGCGCAGAATCTGAATTCCGCGCTTATCAGAACTGGGCGGTCCGCCAGAATCCACCGGATTCGAGACTCGTAAGTAGCCGGGAATGTGTTCGCGTAGTTCTTTCTGAGTCCGCTTTGTGAGGTCAGGAATCTGCATTCCTCCAGCGGCAATCAGGTCTGCCATATGCGCTCCGGTTCCACCCGAGATTGCATAGATGCAGACTCGACGCTCGGCGGCGCGCCCAGGCCGAGGCGCCTCGGTTCTACAGAACGTGGCCGCCACTTCGGTCAGTTCGTCAAGGCCGTCCACTCGTGTAACGCCAAACTGTTTGAACACATCAGAGATCACGCGGTCGGATCCGGTCAGGTGGCCAGTATGGCTTCTGGCCATCGACCGCCCTTCTTCTGTGCGGCCAACTTTGACACATACCAGCGGTACCCCTGCCTTGGCTGCGTGGTCGGCCGCCAGCATCATGGTGCGGCCATCTTTGAACCCTTCGATGTATGCAGCTACTGCTCCGGTAGTGGGTAGGTCAACGAAGTAGCGCACGAAATCAGCGAACTCGAGGTCTGCCTCGTTCCCAGCAGGTGCCCAGTGAGACAGTGCAATCCCGAGCTGTTGAGATTGAAACACGGGCCTGCCTTGATGCCCAGACTGCGTGATCAGCGCAATGCTCTGGCCTGGCAGGTCATCGCGAAAGGTTTCGAATGCATTGAGGTTGGTGTTTGGGCCGAGCAGATGCGTGTTGCTGTTCTGGATGAGTGATTCGAGCCGGTGTTGTAGCGCCTGGCCTTTGGCGCCGAGTTCGGCGAAGCCTGCTGCAAAAATCACCGCAAATTTGGGTTGCTTGGCAAGCACTGACTCAAACATATCTACGGCTGCGCCGACCAAAATCACTGCGAGATCAATCTCTCCGGGTACTTCTGTGATGTCGTGGTAGCAGGTCACGCCATCCACGGTCTCGCGATTGGGATTCACGGGGATCACCTCTGCCCCGCATCGTTTCCCCCAGGCAGCAATCTTGCGCCACATTGAATCGTTGGGTCGGCGATTATCCGAGGCACCGATCACCACGACCCGTTGGGGATGAAAGAACGTATCTAGATCTACATCTCTCAGTTCGGTGGGTCGGCCAGTGAGGTCAGTCGGAGTCATCACATTCTGAACTCTACCTGACACGAGCGTCAGGTAGTCTGTGAAACGATGCAACCACGTGAAGCAGTCATCGTCGACACCATTCGCACCCCCATCGCAAAGCGCAAGGGGCAGCTCGCTGGCTGGCACCCGGCTGACCTTTTGGGATTCACTCTGCTGGGCTTACTTGATCGAACTGGGGTAGACCCCGAACTGATCGACGACGTGATTGGCGGATGTGTCACTCAGGTCGGCGAGCAGTCAACAAACGTCACCCGTAATGCATGGGTAGGTGCGGGACTCCCGCAAAACGTGGCCGCAACCACGGTGGATCGTCAATGCGGAAGCTCGCAGCAGGCCGTGCACTTTGCAGCCCAGGGCGTGCTCGCTGGTGCCTACGACCTGAGCATTGCTTGCGGGGTGGAGTCAATGACGCGAGCCCCGCTAGCGAGTAACGCGTCTGGCGGAATGGGGCCGTTCTCTGCGGATTACTTGCGTGTCATCGAAGACCAACTCATGACGCAGTTTCAGATTTCTCAGATGCTTGCTGATCGCCACGGAATCACTCGCGAACAAATGGATGCACTAGCCGTCGAGTCGCATCGTCGAGCGCAGGCCAGCACTGACTCGGGAGCATTTGCTAGCGAGATTCTTCCGGTTCCGATTAAAGACTCCGAGGGGAACCTCTCCGGTGAGGTTATGACTACCGATCAAGGGATCAGGCCAGAAACCACCTTAGAAATTCTCGCTGGCTTGGGTTCGGCTGCAAAATGGGATCCCTCAATCG
>JBAXCX010000171.1:0-4720 GCA_037141255.1 Actinomycetes bacterium
CCTCAGCGCTGGGAGATAAAGCTGAAGTACCTGAAGAAGGGCTTCACCACCGTTAAGTGCGAGCTCGGGATCGCTGAGGCCGGGTCGTTCAGCCTCGTTGAGCAGGTTCCCCCGGCGGTCGAGCTCGACCGCGTGAGGCTCGGTCCGGTCGGGTATGTCGCAGTCCTCGGTGTCCACTACCAGATCGCCCAGAAACTACACGCCTGCACCGAGCCTCCTGCGTTGGACGAGTCCAACCCGCGAGTGCACGACATCTACGACATACTTCTGCTCCGAGACCTCGCCACAAGTGACGGGCTCAAGCACACCAAGGCGGCCTGTGAGGACACGTTCCGACACCGAGCGAAGCAAACCTGGCCACCTGCGCTGCTCGAAGAGGAGAACTGGCCTGCCCTCTGGGACGCCCTCGACATCCCGAACGAGGTCCGCTTCCCCTACGAGGACGCCCGAGACCAGCTCGAGCAGTTCATCAAGGAGATCGCCCGGTCGTAGCCGCCACGGTTCACACGGTTCCTCGTGCCCCGCACCCGTTCCCCGCTCTGTTATGCGAGCGACCCTCTATACGGGGTCAGGCGCAAGACGAAACGAATGCTCAACCGATAGTTCACCCCGCTTCGTGAAACTCCCCTGGCCATATGGGGACGACAGGCAATCGTCTGGCTGACGGTTTAGTCGCCGTGGTAGAGGCGGTCGAGGTCGACGATCTCGACATCGGGCCGCTTCGAGACGGTCGTGAGTAGCGCAGGGTTAAATTCGGTGCCGAAGAGGAAGAGCTTTGCGTCGCCGGCTCGTTGTCCCAGTGCGGTGCGGGCCCGCTCCAGACGTTTCAGGTGCCCGAGTCCGAGGGACTCACCGGCTTTCGCTTCACCTATGGCGGTGATCATGCGTTTGGAAGGGGTCGGTCCGTCGGTGGCGGCAATGAGGTCGAGTTCATGGTCGACGCCGTCGATGGTGACGCTGGAGGCAGCAATCAGATTGTCCGCGTCGATAGTGGTGGTCGACGCGAAACGACGTGCCCACGTGCGCGCCTGAGATTCAAATACAGGTCCTCGGACTTGGGAGTCGAACGATGCGCGCATTCGGTTCTTCCACAGGTTGTCGGGGGCGCGATCTCTCAGCAATGCGCCGTTTGGCTCGAGGACAGCGAAGTGGAATTGTAGGAACGGGTCGTCAAGGGCGTACAAGGGGCGCTGATCGCGGATCGGGTCCTCTAGGCGGATGACGAAGCCGGCGTTGACAAGGCGGTTCAGCGCAGGGGCGAGGTTCGAGACGGTCTTGCCTACTTGATTAGCTATCGACCCTGCTGTGACGGACCCGTTGGCTATCGCAGCGAGGATGCTGTGGTGAAGCAGCGAACCGGCTCCGGCCATGACCGGATCTTCAGCAAGCAACGTGGTCGCCTCATTTCGCATGGTCGCGCCGGGCGAAAGGATTCGCTGGACGATCCAACGGTCTACGTCACGAGCACCATCGGGCAGATCAAAGTTGACCATGTCGGTTGCGTAGCCGACAACTCCTCCGATGACGGCGTACACCTGCACAGCGCAGCGCAGGTCAGCCGAGTCGGTGAGGTGTGCGGTTGCGGCGCGGTAGTCATCGGCGTGCATGATGAGTTCCATCCCGGCGCGCCCTCGCAGGGGTGCCTCTCCTGTGGTCAGGGCGCTCATCACCGAGATTGCCGATCCGCACAGGACTAGGCGTGCTTGGCTCGCCTTACTGCGGCGGCCTCCGGGGCCGAACGCTGCGGCGATTGTGGAGTCGACTGACCTGTCGGCTTCGAGGACGTGACCGAACTCGTCGATGACAATGGGAACCGGGCCCTTCGCCCCGAGAGCCAAAAGCGACTGGAGTGCCTGTTCCCAGGTGTCGAGAGCGATGCGTCCGACTCCGAGGTGATCACCGAGTTTGGTGCCGAGCCGGTCGAGTTGCACTCTGGTAGAGACCCGGGTCGCCTCGAAGTAGAACCCGTTGCGCGTCTCGACCTCGTTGACGAGCAGCGTCGACTTACCAATACGGCGACGGCCGTAGAGCAGGCCGAGCAGCGGCCGAGCAGCAGCGGTGTCGATGAAGCTAGAGACGACCTCGCGATACATGGAACCTCCTCCTGTACATACTCTGTGAAGCACATACTATCAGTTAGTCATAGCTTTCTTATCAGGCCGAATCGACCCGGCCCCAATACCCCGCTCTGTCATGCCAGCGACCCCCCATAGGGGGTCAGGCGCAAGACAGAGCGAGTTGGTTGGGGGATTTTGAGCGAGTTGGTTGGGAGTTGGTTGGGAGTTGCTTATTTGGTTGGGGGTTAGGTGGCTGGTCCAATACTCCTCGACCTAATTGTTCGGGCCAGCGCCGTCGCAAATATGCCCCGTTGATCTCTCAGGGGCTTTCCTCAGGGCCCCCCGAGATGTACGGTGAATTAATTATGCGGGGGATTCGACAGTCAGCGGCCTTAATCGCGGTTTTGGCAGCAGCTGCTGTTTTGGCCTCTGCCTGCGCGGGTTCGCCGCCTCCGCGGCCGTTGCCGCCGCGACCTGGCCAAGGCCCAGCAATTGGGGAGCGCACCTATTTGGTACGGGCAGGGATCGAGCAGGTTTATGTAACTGACGCGACGGTAGGCGGCACAGTCAGCCTGACCGGGCCGGGAACCCCTACACAATCCAAAGTCGCCGACACATTTGGCAGCGTGGTTTTCCGTGGACTCACCCAGGGAAGCACTGTGACCGTCACCGATGAGTCAACTGCCGCATCGCAAACCGTTCGCGTTCTTGATGTTGATGAACCGCCCTCGGATGCGTTCTATCGAGCGCCACTCATGCAGGCAGGGCTCAATTACATCCCCATGCGCGATGGCACGCTGCTCGCCATAGTGGTGCGGCCCCCCGTGGGCCTGTCCGTCTCTGATGGCCCCTTTCCAACTCTGATTGAATATTCCGGCTACGCCGTGAGCGGCCCTCAAGACCCGCTTGCAGACAAGGTGGCCCGACTGCTTGACCCGTCGCTGCCGGGTGACCCGCTCACTCCGGGCGGCGAGACCTTCGTTGGCGGCGTTCTGGCTCGGTTGGCTGGCTACGCAACCGTGTCCGTTCAGTTGCGAGGCACAGGATGTTCCGGCGGAGAGTCCGACCTGTTTGACCTTCCGAGTTCGTATGACGGCTATGACGTTGTTGAAACTCTCGCTCGTCAGCCATGGGTGCTCAACGGCCGCCCCGGAATGATCGGGATTTCATTCTCGGGGTTCTCACAGATCGCCACTGCTGCTACTCGGCCACCGCACCTTGCAGCAATCGTGCCGCTGTCGTTCCTAGGTCGTGTGTGGGACGTTGGGCGACCGGGCGGGATCTTCAATACTGGGTTCGCCGAGACCTGGCTTGCAGACCGAGTTGCCACTGCGCGTCCGGCCCCATCTGATGGAGCGATGGACTACGCGAACACGCTGGTAGCCACCGATGCCAACTGCAAAGAGAATCAACGCCTGCGCTTACAGACTCGTGACGGAGACGGAATTTTCCGCAACACGGTGCTCAACCTTGAGGACTATCAGCGCCGTGACCTTGAGCAGCGACTCGATCAAATAGATGTGCCCGTTTTTGGTTCGCTGCAGTTCCAAGATGAGCAGACGAGTGCTTACGCCATGCTCAACCTCAACAAACTCACCGAGCGCAACCCCCGAGCATGGATGACGCTCAGCAGCGGCGAGCACAACGATTCGCTAAGTCCCGACACCATCGTGGACCTGTTTCAGTTCCTCGACTTGTACGTGGCTCGAAGGACCCCTGACCTAAAGGTCGGCCTGTATCTGACCACTTCGATCATCTTCGGTTCCGGGGGAGCAGGCTTGCCGTTCCCCTCACTTGCGGGCTTGAGATTTGGTGACGCGTTGCGTCGATGGGAGTTGCGTCCGCAGTATTCATTTGGGGTTGAACGTGACAAGGGAAGCGGCAACGGTGCGAGCGGCACTCGCTGGAAGTTCACCTCGTCTTCGTTCCCGCCCGCCGGAGCCACCACAAGCACTTGGTACCTCTCTGCCGACGGGGCGCTAGCCCCGACAGCCCCATCAGTCGGAACCGATGGGTCTGCTGCGTATGTCTCTGATCCGTCCCGTCGACCGGCATCGAGCAGTTCGGGTTGGACTCAGGTTCCATCCAACAACGGCCTGGGATTTGTGTCGCCACCGATGGCCGCCGATGCCGTAGTGGCCGGCCCGATCGGCGCTGACCTGTGGGTGTCCTCTACTGCGAGCAACACGGACCTGCAGGTGACCGTGACCGAGGTGCGGCCTGATGGTAAGGAACTGTTCGTAACCAACGGCGTGCAACGCGCATCGTTCCGAGAGGTAACAGGAACCGACCCAATCAAGCCCAACATCGACTTCACCTCTTCCTCGCCGCTGCAGCCCGGTGCCAATCGGGTGCGGGTGCAAGTGTTGCCAGTCGTGCACGCGTTCCGGACCGGCAGCCGGATCCGAATTGTGGTTGCACCGGTCGGTGGCGATCGCCGAGTGTGGCGCTACGACTCAGTGGACGATGGCGTGGCTCCGACCAACTCATTGTTCTTTGGAAGCTCGACTCCATCCTCAATTTCTTTGCCACTAGCTACAGGCGTGGAGCCCCCGAGCCCGATCGGGTCCTGCCCATCATTTGGCCAGCCATGCCGCAGCTATCAGCCGCTCGCCAACGGCGGCTGACAACCCAAATCCCCTCGCTCTGTCTTGCGCCTGACC
>JBAXCX010000172.1:0-4691 GCA_037141255.1 Actinomycetes bacterium
GGCGGACAACAACAGCGCGTTGCGATAGCCCAAGCCCTTGTGGGTAGCCCCGAGCTGTTGCTGCTGGACGAGCCGCTAGCAAACCTCGACCTTCGAAATCAACGAGAGATTGTTGATCTGCTTGCCGAGTTGCAGCGGAGCCGAGCCATCACCATGTTGGTGGTCGTGCACGATATGAATCCGCTCCTTGCACACCTAGGTGGCTCGGTGTACTTGCTTGATGGTCACGCTCATTACGGCAGCGTCGGTGAGGTTGTGGATTCGGATTTGTTGTCGCACCTGTATGGCACTCAGATCAAAGTTGTTCGCACTGCTCAGGGTGACTTGTACACGAGGAGCAACTAGGTGTTGCACGTGTTCATGATTAAGCCTGGGCTTCTTCTTGCTAACGCCGGATACCAGAGCAATTGGGTAGAGGTTCTGAGTCAGCCCTTTATGCGCAATGCCTTTATTGCAGGATCACTCGTAGCGATTGCCTCGGGAATGCTCGGCTACTTCGTAGTCGTTCGAGAGGGCGAGTTTGCAGCGCATGCACTTGGCCATATTGGGTTCCCCGGCGCAACCGGAGCAGTCCTGCTCGGCTTGTCGCCCACCCTGGGCCTCGCAGTTTTTTGTGTAGGGGGTGCGCTCGTGATTGGTGCCCTAGGGAAGCGAGCCTCGGAGCGGGCTACGGCCACTGGCACAGTGCTTGCCTTTGCAACCGGCTTAGGGATTCTGTTTGCTTCGCTTGCAACAGAGTCGAGTACCACGGTCACCAACGTGTTATTCGGCAACTTGCTGGCAGTTTCCGCGGGGCAGATCAAGGTGTTTGTCTTGTTCACGATCGCCCTTGCTCTGGTGCTTGCAGTCATTGCGCGGCCACTGATGTTTGCGTCAGTGAACCCAGACGTGGCCGAAGCAAAAGGTGTTGCCGTGAAAGCCCTCGGCATCGTGTTTTTGGTGCTGATGGGCTTGGTCGTGACGATGGCAGTGCAAGTTGTGGGAACACTGTTGCTCTTTGCCCTGGTGGTTACCCCGCCAGCAACGGCGCTCAAGCTGACTGCTAGGCCAATCCGAGTGGTTCTTCTGGGCACCGCCATTGGCTTGGCTGCTGTGGTTTTGGGTCTGATTACTGCAACGATCCTGAACCTTCCCCCAAGTTTCTTTATCGTCTCGTACTCCTTCCTCACCTGGCTCATTGTGCTGGGGGCGACCCGCGAACAACACCGCTCAGGTCACTGACCTTTGGCCGGCCCAAGTCACCGCACCCGGAACTGCAAGCCCTCTTGCACTCACCGGATCTGAGGTGGCTGGACTACTGCTTCTGGCACTTGGGTTGCTCGGAGTCGGAGCCTGGGTGGTGTGGGGTGCATCGGAATCGAATCCCATTCGCCGTAGATTGCTTCGCACCCAGGGTGACTAGATCCACCCCGGTGGATGCCAAGGGCGAAGTTTGGCGCGCAAACACCAACATGATTCGCTAGCCTAAAAGGGGTAAGGACTTAAAGAGTTAGCCCGCCAAATGGATTGAGGAATCATGCGCACCAAGCTTGTTGTCACTGCCGGTTTTGCAGCTGTGCTGCTCTTCGCTGGATGCAGCAGCTCTGATAGTTCAAGTGATTCCTCAAAGAGCAGCACGACCGCGTCAGACTCAGACAGCTCAGGGTCGAGCGATTCAGCTACCTCAGGGCCCGACAGCGTGGATGCGTGCGCACTTGCTGACCCCGCACTCATCTCGGCGCTCGGCGTAACCGGTGAAGGTGAAGCAACAGACCGCGGCGGCAAGAACGGCCCACCAGATATTGCTTGGAACATCTGCACTTGGGGTTCGCTCACTGAGACTGGCGGATTGGTCACGGTGCAGGTCCTGACCGAAGGCCCAGACGCAGTCGTCAATCCGCTTGAGATCCTGTTGAGCAGCTCAAGCGGCGATGGCCCTGCGGCAACTCCCGTTGATGTTGGAACCGACGGGAAGCTCTACGATTTTGGTTTGATATCTGGCGGTGGCGGAGTTGGCAAGACCATCGGGTTCGGTGCAGGTACTAGCCAACTCGTTGCGGTGTCGCAGGTAGGTGACGCAGTCGACGTTGCTGCCCTAACAGCCTTAGCCCAAGGCGTAGAGGCGAACCTGTAGCCATCTGCGCAGCTGGCCCACACACAGCTCTATCCGGCTATTGGGTTGCAACCGGGTCACGTATCGACCGCTATGCAACCCAATAGGCGTTTTGGGCTGATTGGCGCTAGCTCAGGCCTGGGCTAGGTGAGCGGACTCCCAGAACTGAGTAGTCAGCGGTTCAGGATCAAGGGCAACTTGCGACACTGCCTCAAGAAGCATCACCGGCCGACCAGTGACGTCGGCTAGGGGCCAGTCCGGCAATTGTGGCGCAGCGGGGACTCCCGCTCGGGCAAATTCAATCCAAGCAAGGTGCATCGCCGAGGCCAACTCCGCCGGAGCTTCTGGCCCTACGAGTACGTGCAGACGGTGATCATGCACAAGGTCAAACACAAACGGAATTTCTACTGCGTGGGCTGCACCGATCATTCCGTTCCAAGCTGGGCTTCGCCAGTCAAAGCGATATTGCCAGACTGGGGCATGCGCTGCCTGAGCATGCGCCAGGCGAGTTGCTGGAATACGAAACACAAAGTCGGTGAGCACGGCACCTTCAAGGTCTGCAAGCGAGGCATCCGGGTGCTCGCTTCGGTAGGCCTCTAGCGCCTCGGCCGGATTCTCCGATACCAAACCAAAGCGAGCAAGTAAGCCCTCCTCGGTGGTGGCCGGAGGAGTCATCAGGGCAAAGAGTTTCCATTCCTCGAGATTGGTTCCGATGAGCAGCGGGATGCCTGCGGCACTTCCCTGGTCTACGGCAGCGAGAGGATCGGACGGAACTTCTTGCCCATCGGTCACCGGGCGAAATGGCAAGAATGCGAGCGGGCTGCGGTGCTTCTCGACAACCCCTTGTGGGTCGGCCATACGTGCAGCGCCCATCGCAGCATGCGCCGCAAGAAGTTCTTGGACAGACGCTTCCTTCAACTGCTCGATCGTAGAGAGACCCGCCAATCCTAAAAATTCGGCGGTATCTATGGATGCCTGCTCCGGTGACCTGCCTGCAGAGGCTGCCCCCGACTGAGCAATCGCCTTATGAAACAAACCTTTGGCCCGCGGCATGGTGAGCAGAGTCGAGACACTCATCGCCCCAGCAGACTCGCCAAAGATGGTCACGTTGCTGGCATCGCCACCAAATTGCGAGATGTTCTGCTGCACCCATTGCAGCGCCGCCACCTGATCAAGTAGGCCGAGGTTTCCAGATCCGGCGTACGCAGGATCCACGTTGCCGAGTTCAAGAAAGCCGAGGGCGCCGAGTCGGTAGTTGAGCGTGACTAGGACAACGCCATCACGCGCAAATGACTCGCCGTGATAGAGCGGAGATGAACCCGAACCCATCTCGAATCCGCCGCCATGGATCCACACCATGACCGCAAGGCCAGAACCAGACGCAGGCTGATCCTCGATTGGGAGTTGCGGAGTCCAGACGTTGAGGTACAAGCAATCTTCTGACCACTCCTCAGACTCGCCACCAAAGAGTGAGTCCATGAGCGAGGGATTCTGCGCAGAGACCGGCCCGAAACCGGTTGCATCACGCTCACCTTCCCATGGTTCGGCTGCAACTGGAGGCCGAAACCTGAGTTCACCTATCGGCGGCTGCGCAAAGGGCACCCCGCTAAAGCGGGCAATCTGGTCATTCCATACACCCCGAAGGGCGCCCTGAGCAGTAGAAACAGAAACCGTGGTGCCGTCAGCAAAGGTCTTCATGTCCCTTTACTAGCAGCATCGGACAAGGCTGTGCTCAGCGGAGATCGCTAAAATACCAGCCACCCTCAGTGTCCGCTACGTTCACGCAGTCTCTTCCGACACGCCAGAGCGCAGCTGGGATCGGAGTCGGATCGAATCGATACCACTCAGGGAACGCAGCGGCAATCGCCTCGGTGGCAGCCTGTGCGTGATAGTGAGGGATGCGGTGATCAATGTGATGCGCCACGTGCGTGCTGCCGATGCGATGGTGCAGAAGGTCAATCAGCTTGCCGTAAGGGCGATCGACGGTCTGAAACGCACCCAGCATCCAAGACCAATCCGGGTCCGCAAAGTGGGGGATCTTGACGTCGGTATGTTGCAGCCAGGTGTAGGTCACTAGCCACGCGTTGACTACCAAATAAGGCCCTACGTAGAGCAGCAACACGGGTACTACAGAGCCCACTGCAACCGACCACGCCACAAGAGCCGCTAGCACCAGAAGGACTCCAGCAGTTGATGCCCACACTCGACGGTGCCAGCGTGGAGGGAACAACTCAGTAGAGAACGGCCGGATCGGCCAGAAGTGATTGGTCTTGCCCCGGCTGGGTCCGCCAGAGGCTCCAGCAAGAAGGTAGGCCGGCCAACCAATGAGCAGCGCCTGCGAAATTGCGATTACGGCTGCAAGGTTTGGATGCTTTGGCAAGGAGCGTTCGGAACTTGAATGGCTATGAAACGTTGCCCGACCCGGGACATGGGTTTCGCCCTCGTCAAGGTGGTTGGTCTTAGCGTGATGAAGGCTATGGCTCCGTTGCCAGGAAAAATATGGAACTAACAGCGCCGAGTGGAGCACAAATCCAACTGTGTCCTGCAGCCAACCTATGGCCGAGAATGCGCCGTGACCGCACTCATGCGCGACGACCCA
>JBAXCX010000173.1:0-4665 GCA_037141255.1 Actinomycetes bacterium
GGAAGCTAGCCACAAGCCATAGCCGCCGTAGCTTGCCGATCTCTCGGTGTTTCGTTGCTAGTTCGGGTTGGTAACCAAGGCGAGTCATCGGGGCGAAGCAGTATTCCTCAACTTCGCGCTGGCGATCAGCAGAGAGTGAACCGCGCCATTTTTCTAGGCGCTTCGGATCTCCTGGGTGATCGGCGATGAGTTTCTTGATGGGCTCGCAATCCAGCCCTGTTTGTGAGAATGCCCATTCAAGAGTCGGGCCTGGGTCAGTGGCCATCTCGGTGAGGTCGACTACCAAGTAGCGCGAGTCCTCTCCGATTCGATTGAGCACCCAATCGGCGTGGGTAAGCCAATACGCGGCGCTATAGGCGATTGAGGTATCAAACTTGACCTCTTGAGAGGCAACAACTGCACGTGGGTCTCGGGTGAGTACAACAAAGCGCGCGTCTGGCCAGAGCTTCAGTAAGTCTGGGGTGGTCTCAATGCGAAGCAACTTGTTACCCCAATGCGTGGTCAAGCCGATTGAACAAAAAATCGACTCGCAGATTGCGCCCCAGCCGGGCGAAGCCTGATAGGCGGCCCAACTGGCCTCGAGCACCTTTGGTTCATCGATTAGTCGATAGAACTCGGTACTCGTGGGGTCGGTGATCTGCTCTTGGATCTTCGTGAGCAGACGCCGCAGATCAGACTGACTCCTGAGACTGCCGAACCGCCGGTAGAGCTCGCGACCTTCGAGGGGAAGTTTGGACTCAAAGCCCATCGTCAACTCGGGGTGTGCGGCAATTAAATCGAACGCCCAACTCGTGCCACTTCTCGCAGTTCCAACAATAAAGAGGGGAGGCGGCATTCCAGTTCCTGTTGCGGTAAGAATCGATCGAGAGGAGCCTTGAGACTAGTGGAATTGCCGCGGGTGGGTAACAGATGCTCCCAGCATTTTCCGTTGCGAGCGGCAAATGAGAAAATGATTCAGGTTGGCAGAAGGACGACCGATACCTACGGGGCAGCTCATCTAGAAGTTGATCGGTCACCACTCACACTTGCTTATGTCGACTCTCGAACCCCTCCTCCCCACACCCGAAATCTTTGACCCGTCGGTCACTCGCCTACTACGCCGTCAGGCCGACTCGGCTCGAGTCAGCACGCTGTTGCAACGGGCAACAGCAGTCCGACCAAGCGTGTCAGCTGTCTTGACCGGTCCTGGGCCGCTGAATGATTCGCTGGTCAACGCGGTGAGTGCTTGGCAATCCACGGGCGCACGAATTGAGGTTTTTGCTTTTCAGTCCAGTGATCTTGCAAGCTCTGGAGCAGCTCATGAACGGCTTCAACGCTCTGATGTGGAGCACCAAGTCTTCAGCGAAGCCCCGGGTGGTCAACTTCTTGGGATTGCGCGAGCCGTCGAGCAATCTGACCATGAGTTCGTGGTTCTGGCCTCCGCCACGAGCGACTCATTGGGATTTCTTGATCAATGCTTGGCCCAAATGTGGGTGGACGGCGCGGATGTAGCAGTTTTGCAGCCAAACCCGCTTACCGATCTAGCCACGACTGCCGTGCAGAGCATTGACAATCCAATCGATGCGGGAACACAGCTTGCAAGATGGATTGCATCTTCTGGCAGCAGTGACAGCGCCATTGTCATGCGGCGCTGGGTAGCCCGCTGGCTATTCAATGAAATTGCTCGGGCAATTGACCCGGTTGAGGAGATTGCCGACCGGGCTCGCTTACTCGGCGTGGCTATTGCTGCGATTGGCGCTGAGCCACAGTCCTAGGCAACGCCTCTGGCAACTGGAGTGGGCAACTGGAACCTGTTCCAGTTTTCTGACCTACTCTCACAGGGTGGATTTCCAAGACTCTCCCGAGCTCGCAGCCTTTCGAGACCAAGTGCAAACGTTCCTATCCGCTAATGCCGAGTTGCGACGTGGCGATGACCGAGATTGGTCTCGCAATGGTGCCGCAACCGACCCCGTACTCGCTGAGGACTATCGCCGGCGTTGCCACGCCTGGCAGAAACTTCTGTTCGACTCGGGTTGGGCCGGGCTGACTTGGCCCACTCAGTTCGGTGGGCGCGGTTTGGGTGCAGCGCAGCAAATTATTTTTGGACAAGAACTCGCCGCTTATGACGCAACCTCTGGATTCTTAACTGCAGCGCAGGCCTTGGTCGGCCCCACCTTGATGCAGCACGGTTCTGCAGCTCAGCAAGAACGCTATTTGGCCCCTCTTCTCTCTGGAGAAGAATCCTGGTGTCAGCTCTTCTCTGAGCCGGGAGCGGGATCGGACTTGGCAGCACTTGCAACTCGGGCAGTTCTTGACCGAGACCACTGGGTAGTCAACGGCCAGAAGGTCTGGACCTCAAGTGCGCAGCATGCCAACTTTGGGATTCTGATCGCCCGAACCGATCCTGATGTGCCAAAGCATGAGGGCTTGACGTATTTCATCGTGGATATGCGCTCGGCAGGAATAGAGGTTCGCCCGCTCATACAAGCTCAGGGAGTGGCGCACTTCAACGAGGTGTTTTTCTCGGACCTTCGCATACCCGAAACAAACTTGGTGGGCGAAGTCGGTGACGGTTGGAAGGTTGCCCGAACCACCTTGCGTAGCGAGAGTTCGATGATCTCCGGAGCGGGGCAGGCCACAAACTTTGCCGCTGTGCTCTCCACTGCCCGACGACTTGAGCGGACCGAGGACGCAGTCCTTCGCCAGGAACTCGCCAAAGTGTGGACCAATGAGCAGGTGCTCAAATGGATGAGCTGGCGAACCCAAACAGCAGTCATGACGGGCCGTAGAGAGTTAGCTCTGCACGGGTCGCTACTCAAGAACTTCTTTACCCGTTCCCTTGCTCATCGAGTGAATTTGGCAGTTGAACTCGAAGGCCCCGAGGGGATGCTCTGGCATGATGCCGAAGGTGATGGGTTCTGGCAGTACCAGTGTTTGAATCAGTTTGCCTCGCGAATTGGCGGCGGCACAGAAGAGGTGCACCGAAATAACCTTGGTGAACAAGCTCTTGGCCTGCCTCGCGAACCAGCCCTTGATCGTGACGTGCCTTGGACGCAGACCAAGCGTTCCTAATACTTGCAACCCACACAAGAGAGAATCACATGATGCTTGAAGGAAAGACAGCGCTCGTAACGGGAATCGGCCCGGGAATGGGACGAGATATTTCGCTCGGGTTAGCAAGGGAAGGGGCCGACGTCATTTTGGTTGCGCGGTCCGAGAAGGTGGTTCCTGGGGTTCTGGAAGAGATTGAGGCGCTTGGGCGCCGAGCGTTCGCCGTGTACGGAAACATTGCCAAGGCCGAGGATTGTCTGCGAATTGCACAAGAGGCTGAGGCTGCAGTGACGCAACTCGATTCGGGGCGGACGGGTGTCGACATCTTGATCAACTCGGCCTTCCATGGCGGAGAACACGTCAAGTTTGAAGATGCAGATCTGCAGCGTTGGCGGAGGCCAGTTGACATTAATTACTTCGGAACGCTGCAACTTACCCAGGCCATGCTGCCGTTACTCAAGACTGCGTCTGCTCGCACTGGGGATGCCCGAATCGTGATGATTAACACCATGTCTGTGCATGACCTTGAAGTAAAGGCGGGCTCGTACGCTGGCTCAAAGGCTGCGCTTGGAGCTGTGACCAAGACCCTGGCGCTTGAACTTGGCGAGTACGGCATTCGAGTCAACGCGGTCCACCCTGGCTACATCTGGGGGGACAGCGTAAAGATCTACTTTGAATGGCAGGCCGAGGAGCGCGGCGGGGGTGCGACTTGGCAAGAAATCTACGATGAGCGCGCTGCCGAAACTGCTCTTGGGTACTTGCCGCACTCCTCGGAGATTGCCGGTGCGGTGGTGTTCTTCGCCTCGCCGCTGGCTTCTTGTGTGACTGGCACTGCCCTGCCGGTGAACTCGGGGCACTGGATGCCACCGAGCGCTTAGGACTCTAAGCGTTGCGCTGTTTGCGACGCTGCCGCCGTTGAGTGAGTAGTGCTCCAATGGCTGCACCCAGAAAAGCTGTGCATGTCAGGACAATCCAAAGCGGCATCATTGCGCTGAAGAAAAGGAACGAAACCTCAACTTTGGCGCTGTTTCCAGCAATAAACGCGACGAGCGCAATAGCGATGATGCCGCCGACTACTGCTCGCGTATTCAGCTGAAAGCCGTGGTCGTCGGGCCCTTTGCGAAGCTCTTTTTTGCTTGGCACATTTGCCATAAGGATTCCTTGATCTCTTTGACTGCTGCGTGCTGAACCGACCTGAATCCTAGACAGCTATCCAGTCTTGAATCAGGACTGCCTGCTGATCGAGAACTTCCATGACCTGAGCTTGCGGGGCGGAGGGAAGGCGGAAGACGCACTCGCTCACGCCGATCGAGGCAAAGTGGTTCAGCTTCTCTGCGGTGGGATGTGACCCAAATGGGACCACACGCATGGTCTGCGGATCTCGGCCAGCCTGTTCGACTGCAGCTAGGAATTTCGGGATTGATTCGCCAAGGCCGGCTCCTCCGATTGGAATCCATCCGTTGGCATATTCAGCGATATGAGCAAACATCTTTGGTCCTGCTCCGCCGCCAATGAGCACGGGGATTGACACCTCGGGCTTTGGCCAGGACCACGTGTCAGCAAAGTTGACATGCTCACCCTGAAAGGAAGCGACATCGTTGTTCCAGAGTTCTTGCATGGCGAGCATGTGCTCTC
>JBAXCX010000174.1:0-4654 GCA_037141255.1 Actinomycetes bacterium
GAACTCAGCCATCCGAGTTCTTGAAATCGGCGTTGAGTCAGCGTTCGGGTGCGGCTGCCAATCACCGCCAACAATAAAATCAGTAACGGGCCAGTGAACAACAGAATCAGTGTGCTCCACGGGTCGAGAATCGCAATAGTGATGAATACCCCTGCTGGAACAATCGCCGAGAGGGCAGCTGATGGGAGGAAACGACTGAGGTATCCGTCGAGTGAGTCAACCCCTTGACCGAGCGTAGAGGTGACCTCGGCTGTGCGTTCCTGACTCAGGCCAGCTGGGCCGACTGCAACGAGATGGGCGAGGGTCTCTGATCGAATCTGGGATCGCATGATGCCGCTTGCATTTTGGGAACTGCTCTCCGACAAAGACACGCAGACAGCTCGAATCACGAGCAGTGCGGCCATGGCCAGAAGGGTTGGACTGAGGTCAGAAAAGTTCCGATGGCCTATGAACCCATCGCTGATGACCCCCGCTAGCAGGATGGTCCAGACCACCAAGATGCCAGCAGCAAGCGCACCAAAGAAGACGGAGAGCCCCACCCAGTTCCGAACCCGAGGATGCTCGGCGAGTAAGGAGTGTGGCCACATGTCTTTGAAGGTACCCGCCGATCACCGAAACGGCGATTAGTAGCTTTCTTCGTCCAAGCGGACCTTGCCGCGGAAGAAGAAGTACACGCCGGCGGTGTAGAGGATCACAAAGGGCATCCCAATCGCCGCAATCACCAACATGACCGAAAGGGTCTCGCTGGCGCTCGCAGCGTTCGTTACGGTCAGGTCGTAGGCCGGGTTGGTGGAGGAAGGAATCATCACGGGGTACGTGCCTGCTGCCACCGTGGCGAGCAGTAAAGCAATCATGCAGGCGGAAGCGATAAACCCACTCAAGTACTGCTTCTTCGAGATGAATCTCCAGCCCGCAAGCACCGCAATGAAGGCCAGGACTGGGAAGATCCCGATCCAGAGCCGGTCTCGGTAATTCGCGGTGATCTCTTCATTGAGTAGCAGCGTCCAGACCATGAGCACGGTCATGAGTACAAAGAACACAGCCATCAGCTTGGGGATGAGCTTGATGATGCGATCGAGCAGGTCTCCCTCGACTTTTTGAGTGAGGAAAATAGCACCGTGCAGGTTCAGCATTGCGACTCCGGTAAGTCCAACCGCAATTGCATAGGGGTTGAGCAACTCCACCAGATTCACATTCATATCGCCCGCTTGATCGATGGCGACTCCTTGAATCACGTTGCCAAGCGCCACGCCGAGCAACAGAGTGAGTCCGAAAGATGATCCAAAGAAGACCCAATCCCAAGCGGCTCGCCAACGAACCCCCGGTCGCTTGGAGCGGAACTCAATTGCGACAGTGCGCAAAATGAGCACGAACAACACCAGCATCATGGCGATGTAGAAACCAGAGAACAGCGAGGCGTAGACAAACGGGAAGGCCGCAAATAATGCGCCGCCGCCAAGAACTAGCCAGACCTCGTTGCCATCCCAGACAGGGCCAATCGAGTTCAGCAGAATTCTCTTTTCGAGGTCATCTCGGGCCATGAAGGGAGACAACATGCCCACGCCCAGATCGAACCCGTCAAGAACGACATAGCCAGCGATGATGGCAACGTACAGAACAAACCAAGTCGTATTGAGCCACATAGTCAGTCGCCTCCGCTAGAGACACGCGAACGGTGCCGGAAGATTTCCCCAAAAGAATCCGGCAGCGATTCGTTCGCACCCTCTTCCTCTGGGGGCGGTGGACCATCTTTGATCATGCGATTCAACAAGCTGATGAACATCACGAACACCAGTGCGTACAAGACCACGAACATGCCTATGGAGAACGCCACTTGAGAAAAACTAACGTTTGGGGATTGCGCCCCATCGGTCTTAAGGATTTGCCAGACAACCCATGGTTGACGACCAAACTCTGCAGTCCACCACCCCGACAGCGTTGCAAGTTCAGTCATCACGATTGAGGAGACCAGAATCCAGAGCATCCAGCGTTGGTCCCAGAGCTTGCGCTTCCAGATCCACAGGATGCAGGCAAGTCCGCCGATGGCAATAAAAAGCATTCCCAGATCGATCATCAAGTGGTACACCTGAAATACCAGGCTGGCATTGGCCCATTCGTCCTTCGGGAAGGCTTCTAGTCCAGTGACCTCGGCCTTTGGGTCTTGGTAGCTCAAGATGCTGAGCAGGCAGGGGATTGAAACTCCTGTGGTGGTCTCGTTGTCGGGGTCAGTCCAACCGATGATGTACATGGGAGCACAGGTGGTTGATTTGTAGAGACCCTCCATGGCTGCGAGCTTCTCTGGCTGTTGATTCGTAACCTCGATAGCTTGATTTGCTCCAAAGAGCACAACCTGCAGAACTGCTAAGACTGTAAAGATCGGGAGAGCCACACGGATCATTGTTTTTGCTAGCTCAACGTGACGCTTCTTGAGCAGGTAGTAAGCAGCCACACTGATGACGAGTGAGGTGCCTACCATCCAAGATGCGGCTATGAGATGCAGAATTCTCGGTCCGAACGAGGGGGTAAAGACCACCTCGCGAAAGCTGGTCATGAATGCTTGGTCGCCGTGGCCGACATCTTTGATCTCGTAGCCTTGAGGGGTTTGCATCCACGAGTTAGCCATTACAATCCAGGTGGCACTAAACGTTGCGCCAGCAACCACCATGGTGGTTGCAAAGAGCCACATTTTGTTTCCCAGCTTGGTGCCGCCAAAGAGCATGAGCCCCAAGAATCCGCCCTCGAGCATGAAGGCAAAGATTCCTTCGGCAGCGAGCAGACTGCCAAAGATGTTTCCTACGAACCTCGAATAGTCAGCCCAGTTGGTGCCGAACTCGAACTCCTGCACAATGCCAGTCGCAATACCCATGGCAAAGATCAGTCCATATATCTTGACCCAGAACATTGAGAGTTGACGCCATTTTGGGTCCTTGGTTCGGACTGACTTCACTCCAAAAATGATCAGCACTAGGCCGACGCCAAGAGACATTGGTGGGAAGATGAAGTGAAAGCTGATGGTCAGACCGAATTGGATCCGATGCAGCATCTCTGTAGTCATCAAGTGCCAATCATCAAGTGGAAATCCAGACCGTAGCAGGCGAGCGCAGCATGAAGATTGAAGAATGTGAACTTCACAATGGTCAGGTTCGATTGAGTTTGATGTCTTTCGGTGCCTCAATCCGGAGCCTAGAGATGCCCGACAATAAGGGTGTATTTGGTCCGGTTCACCTTTCGCTTGACTCAGTTGAGAAGTACCAGGACCCGACTCTGAATCCGTACCTCGGCGCTTCGGTGGGTAGATACGCCAATCGCATCGCCAGAGCAAGGTTCGCTTTGGACGGCACTGTTGTGGAACTCACGCCGAACGAGGGAGACAACCAACTCCATGGAGGCCCCGCAGGGTTTGGACGCCGCAATTGGGAACTGCTGAGCACGGAGCACACCCCGGCAGGCGGGACTGTTGCGTTCGGATTGGACAGCCAAGGCGGCGATCAAGGGTTCCCCGGCAATCTGCGAGTTCGGGCTACCTATGAGCTGGCGGGTCACACGCTTCGGATTAGCTACTTCGCCGCAACCGATGCTGCAACCGTGGTCAACCTGACCAATCACGGCTACTGGAACTTGGAGGGCAAAGCGACCATTTTCGGGCACCATCTGCGCATTGACGCAGATCGAGTTCTGCCAGTTGACGAGGCTGGCCTTCCTGCTGGCAACCTGCAGGAGGTTCAAAACACTGCGTTTGATTTTCGGCAGCGCACCAGCCTGAGCGATGCCTTCGTGGGTAGGCCAGCAGGGTTTGACCACTGCTACAAGCTGAACGGAGTTTCGGGGAAATTACGCTTTGCCGCTCAAGTTGATTCACCTAGTAGCGGCCGCTGGATGCGTATTCGGACTGATCAGCCCGCAGTTCAGTTGTATACGGGCAACGGGCTTGGTGCACCGTTTACCGAGCACGGAGCGCTTTGTCTCGAGACGCAGATGTTTCCCGATACGCCGAATCACCCAGAACTCGGCTCCGCTGTGCTCCGGCCGGGGCAGGAGTACCGCTCAGTTACTGAACTGCAATTTGGCGTTAGTGAGTACGAATCGGCAAATAGCTAGGAGACCAGATTGCTTCTTGCACGGCCTCGATCGGGCTTTCTACGGCAACTCGGTTGAGCCCTTCGGCGATTGCGGCCTCCACCACTGCTACGGCCACGGTTGCAGAGACTTCTCGCAACTGACTGACTTGTGGAAGCAGCCCCTTAGTGTGATCAGCGGGGTCACAAAGGCTTGCCAATGCACGAGCCCCGGCTAGGAACATCGCATCAGATATTCTGGCAGCACGGCACACAATAGTTCCAAGCCCCAGACCCGGAAACAGCAGGGCGTTATTGGCTTGGCCGATGCGGTAGGTGGTTCCGTCAAGATCTACTGGTCCGAAGGGACTGCCAGTTGCGACCAGTGCCGAACCATGAGTCCAACTCAAAATATTGGCTGGAGTTTGTTCAGCCAGTTCGGTGGGGTTGGACATGGGGAGGATGATGGGACGCTCACAAGCGGCGTGCATGGACTCAATGATTGATTGAGTAAACGCACCGGTCTGAGCAGATGTTCCTACCAACATGGTTGGATGCAGGTTGGCCACAACCTCGGCCAAGCCGAGCTTGCCCTCGGC
>JBAXCX010000175.1:0-4526 GCA_037141255.1 Actinomycetes bacterium
ACCTCGAGCTGGGACCACATAACTTCTTTGGTCATCCAGATTCCAGTGGGGCTGTTTCCGCAGATCAATCGCGCTGTTTCGAGTGCCGATTCCATCAGGTCCTCGTCGGCAACGGTTCTGGTGACCAGGCCAATCCTGTCGGCTTCTTCGGCTCCGACTAAGCGACCCGTGAGCAACAACTCAAAAGCCGCTGACGCGCCGATTAGCCGCGGCAACAACCAGGACACGCCAATATCGCAGCCCGATAATCCAACGCGAACAAACGCAACGTTGAACTTCGCCGAGGCAGCAGCGATGCGAATGTCACTTGCAAGCGCCAGTGCGAGTCCTCCACCCGATGCTGCTCCGTTCACGGCAGCGATCACGGGAATCTGAAGATTCGCTAACGCAGGAACGAGTGATGCGATGCGCTGCTGGGTATCCATGCTGCTGCGTACCCGCCCGCGCTCCTTGGCATCAGCGCGTATAGGCGGATCCATCAAGTCCAGACCGGCACAAAAACCTCTGCCCGATCCAGTCAGAATCACCACTCGTGCTGATGCATCATCGCGAAGCGAGGCAATCGCCTGATGGAGGTCATCAATCAGCTGGGTATTCATGGCATTGAGTCGCTCGGGGCGGTCGAGTTGCAGGATACGAATCCCAGCATCTCCATCTTCACCGGGTGCTGCGTGCACCGCAACTGCTGCCGCATCGGCGCCGGTAAGCGACGGTATCCGCAACTGCTGCCGCATCGGCGCCGGTAAGCGACGGTATCCGTAGCTTACCGGCGCCAATGATTCTGGTGGCGGAGAGTGGGGGATTCGAACCCCCGGAGGCTTGCACCTCAACGGTTTTCGAGACCGTCCCATTCGTCCGCTCTGGCAACTCTCCGCTCACAAACTTAGCGGCACTAGCGCCGACTAGCGAAGAAGGAGACCAGCAGCTCTGCGCACGGCGCCTCGAGCACTCGTCCGCGAACCGGAAACTCATGGTTTAAACGTGGGTCTTGACCAAGGTGATACAGCGATCCGAGCGCCCCTGCCTTGGGGTCTTCTGCTCCAAAAACCACTCCGCTGATTCGACTTGCCCAGAGTGCACCAGCGCACATCGGGCAGGGTTCCAGGGTCACCACCACGATGCAGTCATCAAGCCTCCAGCGGCCAAGCGCCGCCGCTGCATCTTGAATCACGAGCATCTCTGCGTGCGCGATCGGGTCGGCATTGATCTCTCGTTCGTTATGACGCGCTGCAATCACTTTTGCCGGTCCGGGATTCTCCGCTGTGCCACCCAACTGCACGAGCAGCGCACCGATGGGCACGTCCTCATGGGCGATCGCTGCTTGCGCTTGTTCGAGTGCGAGAGCCATCCATTCCTCGTGAGTGGGGTCGGCCGGTAGGACTGGCTGGGCAGAACGCATAGGTGAACGCTACCGGGTCCACAAAACAGTCCCTGCCCGCCCGGGCTCAGTGTGAGCTGATGCCGAGCGGGCAGTTCCCGTGGCGGAGACGGTGGGATTCGAACCCACGGTGAGTTGCCCCACACACGCTTTCCAAGCGTGCCGATTCGGCCGCTCTCGCACGTCTCCGAGAGGAGAGGATAGTCTGAGTGTTCACTCGTGTTTTCAGGTGGCGGTCGGGCCCTGTGCAATCGGAGCCCGTGAATCGGGTCAGGGCCGGAAGGCAGCAGCTCTCAGCGGAACCTGCGGTGTGCCGCAGATCGCCTGGCCGCCTCCTGAAAACATAAGAACAGAGGCAGAGAACAGCGGACCGGGCACTGTCTCCGCTCACAACTAGGATGCTCTCGTGGCCTATCAGTCCTTGTACCGTCGGTACCGTCCTCGTCGATTCAGTGAGGTCCGCGGGCAAGAACACGTAGTTGGTGCGTTGCGCAACGCAGTCAACACCCATACCGAAGGCCACGCCTATTTGTTCTCGGGGCCGCGTGGAACGGGCAAGACCTCTACTGCAAGAATTCTTGCCAAGGCCCTGAACTGCGACAACTTGCAACAAGGCGAGCCATGTTGTGAATGCACCCCATGCCAAGCAATGGAGGCCGGCCGAAGTTTTGATTTGTTCGAACTTGACGCGGCGTCCAATAACGGGGTGGATGCCATTCGAGATCTGATTGAGCGCACGGCTGTGGGTTCGCCGGGCCGCACCAAGGTGTACATCTTAGATGAGGTGCACATGCTCTCGCCCGGTGCATCAAACGCGCTCCTCAAGACACTTGAAGAACCCCCCGCTCATGTGCGGTTCGTGTTGGCCACCACTGATCCGCAAAAAGTTCTTCCTACGATTAAGAGCCGCACCCAACACTTCGAGTTTCAATTGCTCTCTGCACAAGAACTCGAGACCTACGTCCGGTGGATCAACGCCGATGCTGATCTTGATGTTGATGACGAGTCAATCGCCTGGGTAGTTCGTCAGGGTCGCGGCTCCGCTCGTGACACCCTGTCGGCTCTCGACCAAGTTGTGGCCGCTGGTGGTGTGGTCACCCGTGCCGAGCCGGTGGAGCAACTCTTTGCGGCGCTTGCTGCCAAAGATAGCGGTCAGGCCATAGCGGCTGTGTCCGATGCGCTAGCTCAAGGCCATGATCCTCGTGTGCTGGGCAAGGCATTTTTGGATTCCCTGCGAGACACATTTTTGTTATCGCTTGGGGTAGGGGTTCCGCACCTTATGGCCGAGGATGCAGAGCAGTTCGGGGCCTGGGCTTCCAAGCTTGGAACGCCGCTGCTGACTCGTTCCATGGAGGCCGTGGGATCTGCTTTGGTGGACATGCGTCATGCGGCTGACCCACGGGTCCCACTCGAGGTCGCCCTGGTGCGCCTGTCTAGCAGTGCAGATGTCTCGCTGGCTTCGCTGGTTGAGCGAGTTGAGCGACTAGAGCAAGGTGCGCCGGTCGCGGCCGCCCCGGCCTCTGTGCAATCCTCCGTCTCGTCTCCTGCGCCGGCTCTGGGTGCGACGGCCGACACCCCTGCAGCTTCTAGCAGCGCCAACCAATCGCGCCCCAGTCGCTCAGGCGGAGCCGCCGAAGCCCGAGCCGCCTTAGCAAAAGCTCAAGGCCAACCGGCACCGCACGCTGCAGCTCCGCCCACGCCACCAAAGCAGCCAGTTCCCGCGCCGCCCACCCCACCCCCGCAACCAACCTCAGCCGTTTCACCTCCCGCTGCTGTTGCTCCCGATCCTGCTCCTGCTCCCGATCCTGTCGAGGCTGCTACTGCGCCCGTTCCCGATCCTCCAGCTACAGATCCTCCAGCTACAGATCCTCCAGCTACAGATCCTCCAGCTACAGATCCAACTCCCACCGGCCAGATTCCTAGTATCGAGGAGTTGCGCGCCAGCTTTGCCGAGGCGGTTCTGCCTCAGTTGCGAGGCGTTGCAAAAGCTCTTTACTCAACCGGTGACTTCATCGCAGTTACGCCTGATGGTGCCGTGTTCGCTTTAGAGAATGCCCCCACTCGTGATCGTGCGGAACGCTCGCGCAGCGATGTTGAGGCCGCACTCACAAACCATTTCGGCTCGCCAGTTCCGCTGATCCTGATCGACAAAGCCGACTCCACCAAGTACGGCGGGAGCGCCCCTCCCAGCTCGGCGCCAGGTAGCGATCGGGGTCCCAGAACTGTCCGCCGTCCGGGATCCCCAGAACCGACGGCGGATGATGTCGAAGAGGCCGAAACTGAAGATCCTCGAGCAATCGACATCAGCGAACTCGACAACGCTGACGACGTTGCCGAGACGGGAATCGATCGACTCACCCGAGCGTTCCCTGGCGCAAAACTCATAGAGGTCGGCGAGGAGAAAACATGAGCGATTCAGAGGGCGCAGATTCTGCCCTGACCCCCGAAGTTTTGGCTCAGAGTGCCGAGTCTGGCATGGCCGGTTTTGATTTTGGCTCCATGATGGAAATGGCGCAGAACATGCAACAACAGGCGGTAGAAGCGCAACAACAGTTGGCAGCCACTGAACTCCTCGGCAGTGCAGGCGGGGGAGTCGTGTCGGTCACGTTGAACGGTCACCTGCATCTTGTTGCCCTACACATCAATCCCAGTGCGATCGACCCAGAGGATCCCTCGATGCTCGAGGACCTGATTCTGGCGGCCTGGCAGGATGCGCATGACCAAGTGGCTCAGCTTCAGGCGCAGGTTGATCCGATGGCTGGGCTAGGTGGGCTCGGCGATATTGGCGACTTGTTCGGTGGCGTCTAAATGGCAAGTCCCTACGCCGATGCAGTCCAAGATCTGATCGACGCACTTGGTCGACTCCCGGGGGTCGGGCCCAAGTCGGCACAGCGAATTGCTTTTCATATCCTCAAAGCCGATGCCGACGAGGCCAACCGCTTAGCTCGCGCCATTGTGCAAGTGAAGGAACGAGTTGGCTTCTGTTCAGTCTGTTTCAATATTGCCGAAGGTGACCTGTGCGGAATCTGCGCTGATCCAAAGCGCGATGCGCATGTGTTGTGTGTTGTGGAAGAGCCCCGAGATGTTGTCGCAATTGAGCGCACGAGAGATTTTTCGGGTCGCTATCACGTGCTACTCGGAGCAATCG
>JBAXCX010000176.1:0-4467 GCA_037141255.1 Actinomycetes bacterium
CACCTGATTGCACCAGAACTTGAACCCCGTGCTGCTCAAGTTCGCGAACACCGTCAGGAGTAATTGCCACTCGATTTTCGTTGTCCTTGATCTCGGTTGGTACTCCAACAATGAGCGGTAGCATCAAATCCTCCAGACATCAGGGACACATCAGATAGCAGGGACACATCAGGTAGCAGGGACTCATCAAATAGAAGTAACTGAGTGAACTGGGCTCGGTTGAGACAGGTCAGTCCAAGCCGCAGCGAGGCACACCCTGGTTCTCCATGGTAGCGACATGAGGTGAATCAGCGCTGGAAGAAACGCGCTGTCCACTCGGCTACAAGTCGATGGTCCAGAGGGTGCTGGGGTAGGTCCTGCAAGCTAAGCAGCGCGGCATCGGCAACTTGGTCGCCGAGCGCCGGGCGTCGGGCATTGATCAATCTTTCGCTGAGCTCAGGAACAAACTCGGGGTGGCCTTGAACGCAAAACACGTGATCGGCTATGCGATAGGCGGCAACTGGGCAGTATTGCGAGGTAGCGAGGAGTTCGGCGGTGGGTGGTAACCGAAGTACTTGATCTTGGTGGGTCATCAACATGCGGAACTCGGTGATTTCCGGTTCAGCTTGCATCCAAGGGGCTGTGGCAACCACGTCAAAGGTCTTTACCCCAACTCCCCACCCAGCCGAGGATTTGGCTACCTCGCCTCCCAGCGTGGATGCAATGAGTTGGTGCCCAAAGCAGATTCCCATCTGGGGTGCTCGGTCCTTCTCTGCGCTCAGGATGAACTCGGAGAGATCGCTGATCCACGGGAGGTCGTCATAGGTGGATTTCCGCGAGCCAGAGAGAATCCAGCCCTCGCATTCAGATGTGCTGTCGGGAAGTTCCCCGGCTGCGGCCTCATAGATTCGCAGGTCGATTCCAGCGGGTGAAAAAACTGCAGGATACAGCTCGGTGTAGTCGCCGATTCCTTCCGCAATGAGCGGATCAATGTGATCGCAGAGTAAGAGCCCGATGCGCATTATCGGAATGAGAAAGTTGGGTCAGCACCAACTGCATCGAGGGGGGCAAGCAACTTGCGCTCTCGCAGTTCGACCATGAGGCCCTCGCCTGTTGCGTAGGCCTCTTCGAGGTGCGGGTAGCCGGACAGAATGAACTCTTCGAACCCAAGGGCTTGATACTCCTCGATGCGATCAGCAACCTCGGCGTGGCTGCCAACCAATGCGGTTCCTGCTCCGCCGCGGACGAGGCCCACACCCGACCAGATATTTGGGTAGATCTCTAGCCCGCGCGGGTCATCAGGTAGAGCGTCCCCTTGGGTTGCGCTTGCACTCAGTTCTGCCATGCGCCGCTGACCCTCTGATCGAGTTGTTGCAAAGTCAGCGCGGGCCGCTGCAACTGCTGCAGGGTCGATCCCAGACAGTAAGCGCCCAGCCTCTGCCCAAGCCTGTTCCGAGGTGTCTCGAGAGATGACGTGAAAGCGAATCCCAAACCGCAGTGGCCGGTCTGCTGGCCGGCCACTAGCGGCAGCTTTGGCGCGCATACGGTCAAGACGCTCGCTCACCATGTCGGGGGTTTCACCCCATGCCAAATAGACATCCACGTGGCGTGCGGCAACCTCTTCGGCTGCGGGAGATGCCCCACCAAAATAGATGAGCGGCCGAACTGTCGGGGGAGTGCGGGTGCTGGCCTTCTCGACCTTGTAGTGATCTCCATCAAAATCAAAGGGTTCATCACCCCAAGCGCCCTCGAGAACTTGCAGGAACTCGGCAGCTCGCTGATAACGAACGTCTTTGGCCGCAAAGTCTCCAAAGCGGGCCAGTTCGGCATCTTCAGCGCCGATCACGATATTGATGAGCATGCGACCGTTCGACATCCGCTGATAGGTCGAGGCCATCTGTGCCGCCAGAGTGGGGCTCAGTAGCCCGGGCCGGAACGCGACTAAGAACTTCAGGCGTTTGGTCTGCGGAATCAGCGAGGCCGTGCTGATCCAAGCGTCCTCGCATCCAGTCCCACAGGGAGTCAGAACCCCCTCAAAGCCCATGTCATCGCAGGCCTGAGCCACTTGGCTGAGGTAGTCATGGGTCGGTCCGCGCCGGTGTGCCTGAGTGCCGGTGGGCAGTATGTCCCGGCTGTCGCCTCCGGTGGGCAGAAACCAGTGAACTTTGATCGTTGACATATGCACCTGACGTTGTCGCCGGAAACCGCAGCGAGAGATAGCTGCAAAACTACACAATCCGCCTCGGACCCTGCTCCTGCAGTCCAAACGCTGAGTGTCACACCCTTCGGGAACAATGCTCCTATGACTTCGACTGCACCTTGTGCTTCCCCTACAAATACCCCTGCTCCAGCAGATACTCCTGCTGCAGCAGCTGTAGGCAGCCCATCGGGTACGGCAAGCGGCCTGCGGTCAGTGCCGCAGTCAGATGCAGCGGGCACACAGAGTACGGCTAGGTCAGTTACTTCAGTCGCCGATTTTTCTGACTGCGTCCGACGCATTGTTGGGTTGGCGAAGGCCCAAGGCTTGACACCCCCCGTCTTTCGGTCACCACCTCGGCTGCCGGGACTAGATCGTTCCATTCAGCGCAGAGCAAACGGCTCGGTCATGATTGCTATTCGGCGGGGAGATCGTCCGTTTGCAGCAGTGCAAGGAGACGTGATCGAAGGGGTTGTTGTTGCGAATCGTCTAGTCGGTCAGCAAGCCGAGCAGTTTCGTCGCGCTGCATGGTCAGCACTTGAGTTTCCGACTAGTGCAGCTGTTCGGGTGATGCCGGCACATGCAGTTCGGCCGGTACCTCTTCCGCAACGGCGGCTGCCTAGTCAGCGCAGTCGGCGGCGTTTGGTACCAGAAGAGCTCAATGAGCGAGTGGCATAACATCGCAAATTCTGCGACTGCTGCCCTGTAGTTCTCTCACCGTGCCCCACTGGCCGTAACATGGGCCGTCCGGGCGAGGTGTCCGGCTAGCCCGGGTGGCGGAATGGCAGACGCAGAGGGCTTAAACCCCTCGGGAGGGAAACCTCCGTGCGGGTTCGAGTCCCGCCCCGGGCACGTCGAGAAGGCGCTGGGCGACGCTCGCGTTGCAAGCGGGCATCCATCCCAAGATCGTGTCCGAACGGCTCGGCCATTCAACGATCGCTGTCACACTCGACACGTATTCTCACGTCGTGCCGTCCCTCGACGCCGACGCAGCGGAAACAGTCGCCGCCTCCATTTTCGCATGCACAGCATGACCCATTCGCGATGGGCGGTTCCCGACGAAGCCGTGTCACGACCAGTGCGTGGAGATGTCGTCTACACGATCGCTGCCGCAGTCGTGATCGAACGGAGCCGGGACGAGGTGCGAGGCGCTGTCCTCGACGCACTCAATCGGCAGCGCCCATTCCATTGGGTGAGCGATCGCGGCCCAGTCGTGCGACAACGCATGATCGACTGCCTGATCGGCCTCGAGGTCCAATGCGTCGGGACTCATTCCGACCACGTGAGCGTGTCGGACCAGGAGCACGTTCGACGCGATCTCCTCACCTCTACGTTGCTCCCCGAACTTCGTGCGGCCGGGGTCGACTCGCTGATCCTGGAAGGCCGAAGCAACAAGGACCGCTACGACAAGGCGACGTTCGCTCGCTTCCGGGCCGATTCCAACGACGTCCGTTGGTCCTACACCTGGGCCGACAAGTCCGAGCCACTGCTCTGGCTCGCTGATGCAGCTGCGGGAGCCCTCTTCGAGTACGTGGCGAAGGGAAACGACCGGTGGTGGTCGCAACTAGACGTCGCCGGGCTCGCTGTCCTGAAAAGCGAAGGTCCCGACGGCTGAGGCCTAGTCGACCTTTCGGTCCTCGGCCCGAGTACGTCGGGACACATTCAGTATCGCCCGCCAACCGCTCGAATACAACCCGCTTCCTCACCGACCAACGGATCGCGATACTCCTCCGCATACAACTCATTTATGTAACGATCGTTCGTTTTTTGACCGATATCGGATACAGGCGATGTCATGGACTTCGTTCACCCCGTTCGGGCAGTGACCCCCGGTGTTCAGGATCGAGAACGTCGCCGCACAGGCAATCCTCGACCTCGCCCGTTCACGTGACACTGCCCTGCACCGAATCGGGATCGCCGCCAATTCACTCTCGATCTCTCCGGTCAGCCGATGTCGAACGCTGGCGCAGCGAAGCCAGAGCCATCAATGGCAACCGCGTCGAGGTCCTCGAAGTGAGTCACCACGAGGTACGAGCGCGACTCGATGGCAACGCAACACTGTGGCGCGACATTGTCCGGGACGGCGTCACCGGCTATGGCCTCACGATCGACGAACTCGTGGAACCAGTTCATGCGTTGCGTCACGGTCGCCCGAAAGGTGGCCGCCACCGTTTCGTAACCCCCAAAACACTGCACTCTGGGGCTCAGTACCGACCTGATCACACGGGGACTCTGTGGCTTAAACCCCTCGGGAGGGAAACCTCCGTGCGGGTTCGAGTCCCGCCCCGGGC
>JBAXCX010000177.1:0-4393 GCA_037141255.1 Actinomycetes bacterium
CTGGCCTCTTCGACGACGAGATCGTGCCGGTGCTGGGGCACGATCCAGCCGGTGGACTCAAGGAGATGTTCCACGATCAGTCGGTGCGCCGCGACACCAGCCTGGAGGCGATGGCTGCCCTGGAACCGGCCTTCCTCCCCACGCTCGGCACGATCACTGCCGCTACCAGCGCCCCCTTGAGCGATGGCGCGGCGGCGCTGGTGGTGATGTCGCAGGCCGAAGCGGCGCGGCAGGGGCTGGAACCGCTGGTGCGCATTGTCGCCACGGCAGTGGTGGGCGTCCCGCCGGCGGCGATGGGGACCGGCCCGATTGTCGCCACCCGCAAACTGCTGGCTCGGGCTGGGCTGGCATGAACACAGAGTACGTGCTTGGCAGTGAGCCGAAAAACAGTGCGGCCACCCCGAAGGGTGGCCACCAACCTGCTTCGTTCTGTTCTTGGACAGAGTTACCGAAAAGTAACTACCTCCAACAGTGTGTTACTTGCCCGACTTGGCGCGTGCCTTGAGGCGTGCACCAGCGGTGACCTTGGCTGCGTTTGCGGCTGCAACCTGAATGGTCGCGCCAGTCTGTGGGTTACGTCCAGCGCGAGCCGCACGATGGGTCTGCTCAAACTTCAAGAAACCAGGGATGGTGAGTGCTTCGCCACCCTTGGCGACAACGTCGCCCGCAATCTCCTCGAAGGAGTCAAGCACTGCCTGAACATCCTTCTTGGACATGTCGTTGCGCTGCGCAATGGTTTCTACTAATTCGGTCTTGTTCATATTTCCTCCTGGTCGAACTACTCGAAACGCCCAATTCTGTGTCCCCTGGGGTGACGTCAGAACTCGACGGCAAATTGCACCCTTGTAACTATCACAGATTTGGGGGCTTGGGAACAGAAACCAGCGGTTTTTAGCGGTTTTTATTTTTCGGGCTAAAAACCGCTACTCGGTCGGTGCCTGATTTTTAGCCCTTATCGAGCGCTTCGCGAAACGATCCGACGAACTCTGCAACCGACTCAGGCGACCCTGTTTCAACCACTCGACGCACAATTGCCGAACCCACTACGACCCCATCGGCAACCTCGCAGACTTCCGCTGCCTGTTCGGGAGTCGAGATTCCGACCCCGACAAGAACCGGCAGGTCAGTCACATCTTTGAGTCGCTTGGCAATCACTTTGGCTGACGCAGCAAGCGAATCACGCTCGCCAGTAATCCCGAGCAATCCAACTGCATAGACAAAGCCGCCACAACGCTCGACTACTCGCAACAGCCGTTCATCAGGGGTTGTCGGCGCTGCAAGCATGACCGTCTGAACACCTGCTGCGTCTGCAGCGCCACACCAGTCGCCGGCTTCTTCAAGTGGCATATCAGGCAGGATCGCCGCTGATACACCTGCTTTGACCATGGAATCTGCAAACCGCTCGTAGCCAAAGCGGTAGACCAAGTTGACGTAGGTCATGACCGCAAGAGGCACACCAATATCCAGTCGGCTCAGCCCTTCAAGAATCCCAGGCGGCGTGGCTCCCGCAGCGAGTGCCAGTTCCGAAGACTCCTGAATGATCGGTCCGTCCATGACGGGGTCAGAGAACGGAATACCAACTTCGATCCCGTCGGCCCCAGCAGAGGCAACTGCTTCGAGCATCAGTTCCCATCCGGGCAATCCACCCGTTAGATATGGAACCAAACACTTTCCGCCGCTTGACCGGCGCGCCTCAAGTGAAGCCTGAAAGGGCAGAAGGTCCGAAGCGCTCACAGCGTGTCTCCGAGTACTTCCATCATCTGACCCACGTCTTTGTCGCCGCGACCCGACATGTTGATCAGCACGTTCTTGCCGGCAAGAGACTCTTTCTCTCGCACAACCCAAGCGAGCGCATGGGCAGGTTCGAGTGCAGGAATGATGCCTTCGGTGCGAGACAGCAACTGAAACGCATCAATCACCTCGGCATCGCTGACTTGTTCGTACTTTGCGCGGCCTGAGTCAGCAAGATGGGCATGCTCGGGGCCTACTCCCGGGTAATCCAAGCCGGCAGAGATTGACTGCGCCTCGCTCACCTGACCGAACTCGTCCTGCATCAGATAGGACTTCATACCGTGCACAATGCCGGGGATTCCATGCCCGATTGCTGCACCGCCGGCAGGCTCTACCCCCACAAGGTCAACCTCGGGGAATGCTGCAAAGCCGCTGAAGATACCTGCAGCGTTTGATCCACCTCCGATACATGCAACCACCACATCGGGGCGGCCTGTCGGGTGATCTGCGCCAAGGGCGACGCGACACTGAACTGCAGCCTCAGTTCCAATCACACGATGGAACTCTCGAACCATCCACGGGTATGGGTGCGGGCCCAATACTGACCCCAAGCAGTAGTACGTGTGCTCAACAGTGCCCACCCAATCTCGCATGGCCTCGTTCACGGCATCCTTGAGCGTTCGGCTCCCCGAGACTGCCGGTGTGACTTCGGCGCCTAAGAGGCGCATACGAAACACGTTGAGTTCTTGGCGGGCAATATCCACCTCGCCCATATAGACGAGGCATTCCATGTCCATCAGTGCGGCGGCCGTAGCAGTGGCCACACCGTGCTGCCCTGCTCCTGTTTCTGCAACGAGTCGGGTCTTGCCCATCCGCTTGGCCAACAGTGCCTGGCCCAACACGTTATTAATTTTGTGCGAGCCCGTATGGTTCAGATCCTCACGCTTGAGATACAACTGAAACCCAAGTTGCTCCCCAAGGCGGTCACATCTGGTGAGCGGGCTTGGTCGACCGGCATAGTCCGCAAGCAGCGTGTCGAGTTCATTGCGGAAAACGGGATCAGCCCAAGCATCTTTAAACGCAGCTTCAAGCTCGTGTAGCGCAGGCACCAGAGTCTCGGGCACAAACATGCCACCGAACTCACCGAATCTGCCCACACCAGTTGGCGCACCAACCATGTCGCTTGCAAACACTTGAGCCAGTTCATCTGCTTGGTTCTTCAGATCGTTGTTCACCCCCTCAACGTACCTTGCAGACTGCTTTGAACGGAACCGGGGTGCCCTGCAGTGAGCACGGCATTGAGCACGGCGGGTTTACATTCCAGACTCAGCCCAATTAAAGGGCCCGTGATCGTAGGGGTCCTCGGGTGAACCGTGCGGCGGAGCAACTGGCGCAGCGGCACGAGCGGCGCGAATAAAGGCCTGAACGAGTCTGGCGTCTTTCCGGCCCGGCTGACCATCGACCTCTACCCCAGAAGACACGTCCACTCCCCATGGGTGAACCTCTGCAATGCCATCAGCCACATTCTGCGGAGTTAATCCGCCAGCCAATATGAGCCGCCTGTTCAGCGGCGCACCCTCTGCGAGTGACCAGTCGAAGACTTGGCCCGACCCGGGTGCGTGGGAGTCCAGCAACACTGCATCCGCACCGTAATCATCAACATGGGCCAAGCCCGGGTCACCCGCTGCAAAGGCCACGATGAGTGCCTGGCAATAGGGACGAATCATGGCGGCGTCGGCAGCAGTTTCGTGGCCGTGCAGCTGAGCGGCGCGCAGTCCAGCAGACTGCACCGTCTCGATGACGAGCTGCGGAGCCTGATCGCGAAACACCCCCACACTGACAACCTCTGGCGGCAGGCGATGCACGATATCGCGCACAAGATTTACGGTGACTTGGCGCGGAGAGGGTGCAAAGACAAAGCCAACTGCATCGGCACCGAGGGCTACTGCCATCAGCGCATCCTCTTCATTGGTCAGACCGCAGATCTTTACGAACACCCAAGAACCCTACTCACGCACCGGCAGCGCAACCCGCAATTCAGACAAAGCAGTAGCAGGGTCTGCCGATCGCACTAGGTGCTCCCCTACCAACACCGCGTGATAACCCGCCGCGGCCAGTGCGAGCGCATCTTGTTGTCCGCGCACTCCCGACTCTGCAATTCGCAGCGTGTCCGCTGGCATGATGCCCGCCATGCGAACGGCGCGAGCCTGATCCACCATGAAGGTTTCGAGGTCACGCTGATTGACGCCAACTAGCTCAGCAGAAGTGCAGGCTACGGCCCGATCGAGCTCGGCCTCATCGTGAATCTCGATGAGCGCATCCAAGCCAAGCTCAGTCGCCAGTTCAGAAAAGTCTGTTAGTTCGGCATCGTCTAGCGCAGCAGTAATCAGCAGAACGCAGTCGGCGCCCATAAGGCGAGCATCGCAGACGTCATGCGCTGACACCGTGAAGTCTTTCCGGAGCACCGGCAAGCTGACCGCAGAACGTGCGGCTGCGAGATCCTCGGGAGATCCACCAAAATAATCTTGATCTGTCAGCACTGACAGGCAACTCGCACCGCCGGCCTGATAGCTGCGCGCCAGCGTTGCGGGGTCAAGGGAAGGTGCCAGGTCGCCCTTGGAAGGCGACCGACGCTTTACTTCAGCAATCACTGCAAGCTCGG
>JBAXCX010000178.1:0-4392 GCA_037141255.1 Actinomycetes bacterium
ACGAGTTCTTGGCCCGTATAGCAACCCTTGGTGAAGCTAACCGAGGCATCAATAAGCCACTGCCCGGCCTCGGCGGGAATGACTTTGGGTTCGAGCTGCGCCCCTAATTCGCTGCCCATGGCCGGCCAACCCGCTTCGATCCGCACCGAGTCAAACGCAGCTAAGCCAGCAACATGGATTCCCTGTGGAACGGTCACCTGCGGGCCGAGCAGGTCTACCCCTGCCACCCCAGCCCAGCTCACGCTCCCTTTGAGCTCAGCGATGAGTTCTGGCGAACCCACTGCGGGGCAGTCAGGCCCTCGGAGCGCCACACATTGCCAGTCGAGTAGCTCAAGTTCCGCCTTCACGCGCATCCGAAAGCGATTCAGACGGTCGAGAACTAGCTGACCGGAACCGCCCTCGCAGTCAATCAGGATCTCGTCTGACTGGCCGCGCCCCCAGACACGGACCCACGCGTCAACTTTGCCTTGCGGCTCCAGAATGAGCGCCAAACGCGACTCCCCCGGTTGAAGGTTCGCGACATCCTGAGATATCTGGCCTTGCAAGAAGGACACAGCGTCGGCGCCGAACGCCCGAATAACATCCCGGGGAACGCGAACCGCTGCCACCGAACGTTTCAGAGCAAGGTAATCAGCAGTCACGTCTGTCATCGTCTAAGTCTCGCCCATCTCGGAACCCTGTTTGAGTCAGGCAGTCTGTTTGGGTCAGGGAGCATGATCGGGTGAGGGTGTCTGTTTGGGTCAGGGAGTCTGGTCGCGACGACTCTGCGCAGCGGCGCTGCGCTGCCGGGTCATTTGTTCTGCCGGCGCAATCGCGCTGAGCAGGGCTTTGGCCTTATTGCGGGTTTCGAGTTCTTCCTCGGCCGCAATGGAGTCAGCAACCACTCCCGCCCCTGCTTGCACCGATGCCCGGCGCTTTCCATTGGCGTCGGGAGGGTCAAGAACCATGGTTCGGATTGCAAGCGCAGTATCGATGTTGCCAGAAAAATCTAGGTAACCAACTACCCCGGCATAGGGGCCGCGACGGGTGGGTTCAAGCTCATCGATGATCTGCATGGCACGCACTTTGGGGGCTCCAGACACGGTCCCCGCCGGAAGGGTTGCACGTAGAACGTCAATTGGGGTGCTGCCCTCTGCGAGCGTTCCCGAAACCTGAGAAGTCAGGTGCATAACGTGGCTAAATCGCTCAAGCGTCATCAACTCATCCACATGGCAGGTGCCGAACTCGACCACCCGACCGACATCGTTACGGGCTAAGTCCACCAACATGATGTGCTCGGCCCGCTCCTTGGGATGCTCGATTAACTCTGCAGCAAGTTGGCGATCGTGCTCGTCGGTTTTACCTCGGAACCGGGTGCCCGCAATAGGTCGTGAAATGACTTTTCCGTCGAGTAACTGCACCATTGGCTCGGGCGAGCACCCCACAAGCGTGAGTTCCTGCTCACGCACGTAGTACATGTACGGGCTCGGATTCACACGACGAAGCACGCGGTACAGATCGAGCGGGTCGGCATCGGTCACAACGTCAAAGCGCTGCGAAAGCACAACTTGAAAGATGTCACCCGAAAGGATGTGCTCTTTGGCTACGGCAACAGCCAACTCATACATGCCCGGTGCAAGTGTGGAAGTGACCGGCGGTGGATCAGCCGAAGCCGGTGCTTCGACGAGTGGTTCCTCCAAGGCAATCGCCCCGTCGGCTGCCATCTGATCGATCCGAGAAATCGCATGAAGGTATGCCCGTTCGAGCTGCTCATCGGTGGATGTGTCATCCACAAACGCATTAGCAATCAGCGTGACCTGCTGGCTCCAATGGTCATAGGCCGCCAACTCTCCAATGACCGACAGAATTGCGTCTGGCCAGTCCCGATCTGCCTCGGGAGCGTTGGGCAACCGCTCGACCTCTCGCACCACGTCATAGCCCAAGTACCCGACTACGCCCGAGTGAAGCGGAGGTAGCTCTGCACCGAGCGCGCCGAACTCGGCGGCGGTGGGCGCTTTGTAGTGCTGCAGCAACATGTCCAAGCTGGCCAGAACTCCCTGATCCGTAGGAATCCCGTCTGGTAGATCGCCAGAGAACGTGAGCCTGCCTTGGCGTGAAACAATCTTCGCTCGCGGCTCTCGACCAACGAATGACCATCGACTCCACCGGCCGCCGTGATCCACGGACTCCAACAAAAAGCCTGGGCGCCCTTGAGTGTCATCTCCACACAGGCGCATGAACGCAGCAACCGGAGTGGTCAGGTCGGCAAGCAGCGTTCTGAAAACGGGCACAACTCGATGTGTCCTGGCCAGACTCTTAAACAGATCAAAATCGGGAACGATCTGAGCGGAACTCGCGGCAGCCGACTGGTAGCTCTTCTGAGTCATGCTCGGCCTGCTCTCATATTCGGCCTGCTCTCATGCTCCGAAGGCTCGGAAGAAGCAGGAATAGTTGCCGGTGTGACATGCCCCATTGCCTTCCTGTTCAACGACAAACAACAGGGTGTCTCCATCGCAGTCATAAGCAGCTGAGCGGATGAATTGCCTGTCTCCCGAGGTATCACCTTTACGCCAGAGTTCCTGGCGAGAGCGTGACCAGAACACCGTCCGGCCCTGCTCAAGACTCATCTGTAGCGATTCTTCGTTCATCCAAGCCATCATCAAGACGTCTTTGGTTTTGATGTCGGTGACAATGGCAGCAACAAGGCCGTCTTCGTTGAAGGTGATCTGAGCGAAGTCCTGCTCGCGCACCGCAATCGGAGTGACCGCCGGGGAGTCGAGGTCGTGAGTTGCCGACTCGGAGGAAGACTGCTCGGGGGTTGCTGAGGATGGCGTGACGGACTGGGGCATGGCAGACATCGTAGAAGTTGCACAGCCTCAGCCCACAACTAGTTCCGGATCCGGCGAAATCTATGTACGTGCGCTGTTACAAGTACAAGCCCGTCTGGCCGCTATGACTCTCTTCAAGTCGCTCAGCGGCTACGGCGTGCACGTCTCGCTCTCGCAGAATCACAAAGGTTTCCGCACGGACTTCGACCTCATAGATATCTTCGGGGTTGAACAGCACATGATCACCCTCTTGCACCGAACGCACCTGCGGCCCGGCAGCGCGCACCTCGGCCCAAGCCAAGCGTTTGCCTAATTGCGCCGTTGCGGGAATGACAATGCCACCGCTCGATCGCCGCTCTGCTTCGGCTGCGTCAAGCTTGACCAAAATTCGATCATTGAGCATACGGACGGGAAGCTTCTCTTGGCCTGCAGGCGAGGCGGGATCTGTCATGAGTCCCCTACCGTACTGTTCCTCTGCGCGCCCCAATGCAGCGCGCCCCAATGCAACGGCAGCCTCAGGGCAACTCGGCTGCGGCGGCAAGGACGGTCTCGGCAAGCAGATCTAGGTGATCCAAATCTTCTAGATCAAGAGTCTGTAGGTACATGCGAGTCACTCCGATAGCGGAATAAGCCTGCATCTTGGCGATCAGTTCAGTTGGGGTTCCAGCCATGCCGTTTGTTCGGAGCTCATCCGGTTCGCGACCAATCGCAGCGGCCCTGCTGGCGATCTGTGCCTCGGTAGCTCCGCAGCACAAGACTTGGCAGGCAGAGCGTCGGAGCGAGGAGGGGTCACGGCCAACTGCATTGCACGCCTGATCAACCCGGGCGTGAGCAGTGACGACGTCCTCGAGTCCAAAGAAGGGCGTGTTGAACTCAGCAGCGAAACGCGCTGCGAGTTGCGGGGTGCGTTTCGGGCCAGCTCCCCCAATGATGATCGGTGGGCCGGCAGGGTGGGCAGGCTTTGGAAGTGCCGGTGAATCCTCGATGGTCCAATACTCGCCATGATGCGCAAAGGTCTCACCCACTGGGGTATGCCACAAACCCTGCAGAATCTCTAGCGTCTCTTCGAGGCGATCAAACCGCTCCTTGAGCGGAGGAAATGGAATGCCGTAGGCAAGATGCTCCTGGTCATACCAGCCGGCGCCGATGCCGAGTTCGATGCGGCCCTTTGACATGTCGTCGACCTGCGCAACGGCGATGGCGAGCGGACCGGGTTGGCGGAAGGTAGCCGAGGTGACCATGGTTCCGAGCTTGATAGTCGAGGTCTCTCGGGCGATTGCACCGAGCGTGACCCATGAGTCGCTCGGCCCAGGAAGACCGGACACATCTCCCATCTTCAGGAAGTGGTCGGATCGGAAGAACGCGTCAAAGCCAAGGGATTCGGCGCGCTGCGCTACTGCAAGTTGTTGCTCGTAGCTCGCCCCTTGTTGAGGCTCGATAAAGATTCGCAGGTCCATAGCCATATTCTGCCCGAGCTTTACTGAGGGGGCTGACCGGCGCGCAAGTGGCCCGATTTTCGCTGGTCGGCGTCGGGCTGCGGCGGGGATCGGTGTTAGGGGCATGTTTATGGGCTGGGTTTGCCGTT
>JBAXCX010000179.1:0-4368 GCA_037141255.1 Actinomycetes bacterium
CCCTCCTCGCCGGAGTCGGGCGGCCCCTGCCGGTCTGTGACGGATATGACCCAAGGGTCCCATTCAGCGGCTCTCTCGAACGGCTGGTAGTCGCCGCCGACGGCGGGGCTGCGCTAGCCGACCTGACTCGACAGGTCGAGATTGCGTTTAGGAACCAATGACAGCAACTGGCAAGACGATGAGGCGAAGGGGGCGGCCCGCGAACACGTCCACCGAGGACACGGTGGCTGTGATGC
Organism: Actinomycetes bacterium; assembly: GCA_037141255.1. Classification (GTDB taxonomy): domain Bacteria; phylum Actinomycetota; class Acidimicrobiia; order Acidimicrobiales; family Microtrichaceae; genus IMCC26207. The sequence goes on from JBAXCX010000179.1 coordinate 237, forward strand.
TCGTGGCTGCGCGGAAGCAGTTCGCCGCGCAAGGCTACGCGGCCACCTCGAACAGAACGGTGGCCAATGCGGCAGGCCTGGCGCACACGGCCATCTACAACCACTTCGGCTCAAAGGCTCAGCTCTTTACGGCTGTGTTTCTTGACGTGCAGGACCGGCTCATCTTCGAACTGCAAAGGTCTGCTGGTCGTACTCCAGACGAGCCTGCCTTCCCTAGAGCATTGCTCGACGCCATTGAGGAACTTCGCGCCGCCGATCCGACCTACGTCGAGTTTCTTGCCTCTATGTACGTCGAAGTGCGCCGCCATCCAGAGTTGCGAAACGTGTTTCAGGGCGAGGAGCCGTTCCCGATTGTCGACGTCTTGCGAAGCCTCGCAGCCAGTCCGGGCTCGGGCGAGGGCTCGGGCGAGGGCTCGGGCCAGGCTGCGGGCGAGGACCCGACCTGGTTCTGGATCACCTTTGCTTTGGGTCTCGCCCAGCTAAGTGCACTCGCAGACACTGTCACCTTTGCTACAACTGTCGAGATGTTCCGCAAGCAACTCGTGCGCGTACCGGGTGGTGACTCGTGACGGCAGAAGGTTCGGGAGTTGTCTTCCCGGCAGACCTCAATCAACTTTCTGCAGCAGTGCTCACAGAGGCCTTGGCTGAGCGATGGCCCGATGTTGTTGTCGAGCATCTAGAAATCGTTGAGGCCAAGCGCTGCGGAGATGGTGTTGCGTCGACTGCTGACCGGGTCGTGCTCGACCTGACGTACGCAGCAGGATCGAATTCGGAACTACCTCGCCGGCTGATTCTGAAGACAATGCTCGCAACTCCTCACGCACCGGCTGCGATGTATGAGAACGAGGTGCGCTTTTACGGCGAGCTACGTGAGGAACTCAACATCGAAGCGCCCAGAGCGTTCGCCAGCCACTTCGACCACGAGACTGGTCGGTTCGGACTCTTACTCGAGGACCTGACTGCCCGCGAAGCTAGGTTCCCTTCGGCTATCGAACCAGTGAGCCTTGCCGAGGTGCGGTCGATCCTGGCGCACCTCGCTACGCTCCATGCGCGGTTTTGGAACAGTCCTCGTTTCGAGGGTGACCTTGCTTGGGTGCCGACTCCGATGAGCGGGGGAATGTTCGAGGTCTTCGACCTGATTGGCCTAGAACTGATCGAGGATCAGGTCGGGCGTTACCCGTTCAAACAAGATCTGATCGCCCCCTTGGGTCGTAGCCTCAGCGAGTTATGGGACCTGCTTTGGCTGGTTCAAAGGCGGCACTGCGATGCACCGACCACCCTTCTGCATGGTGACCCGCACCTTGGCAATACCTACCTTCTGCCGGGGGAGCGTGGCGGACTGTTGGACTGGCAGTTGATGATGCGAGGAAGCTGGGCGCATGACGTCACCTATTTCATTGTGACCTCGCTTGATCCTGAGGTTCGTCGTGCTCATGAACGCGAATTGCTTGGCGAGTATCTAGATCAACTCAGGGCGAACGGCGTCGAAGATGCACCGCAGCTCGAGGCTGCGTTCGAGCAGTGCCGAACTGCAGCGCTCTGGGGACTCGTCATCGGGTGGCTGATCTGCCCTCCCGAGAATTACGGGCAGCCGATCACCGAGGCCAACATCACTCGCGCTGTCACGGCTGTGACGGACTACGACACCATCTCGGTAATTGAGGAGTGGAGCAAATGAACGATCAGCATGGTGAAACCGCAGAGTCCCTAGATGGGTGGGTGCTTGACCAGGAGCGGGTGGCAGACCGCTTGGCCATCACGGACCTGCTCACGGCCTACGCCTATGCAGTGGACGACCGTAACTGGGCGCGCTGGGAGTCGTTGTTCCTGCCTGACGCAGTTATCGATTACACCTCGGCCGGCGGAATCGTCGGCAACCCCGCCGAACTTGCTGCGTGGATGCCCGACGCGATGGCAGCGTTCGAGTTCTGCCTCCATTCCACTTCGACTCACGAAGTCCGTTTCACTGGACCCGACTCGGCTACAGGTAGAGCACACGTGTTCAATCGCAACGGTGCGCGCTGGGACGGGCAGGTTGAGATTGTTGACGTTGGGGCCGTCTACCAGGATACCTACGCCCGCAGAGGGAATCAGTGGCTCTTCGCAGGGCGGTTCGAGCACACGGTGTACATCACCGGAGGCAAGTTCGCTGCCATGATTCGCGACGCTGCCGCTGCGGTGGCTTCTGCCGAAGGCCGCCTGCCGCCATTCGGATGAGCCCAGATCTATTTGGCAGTTCTGCTCAGTGACTCTGTTGAGGCTTTGTTTTGCCGATGGGGAGGATCATTACGATGCCCACGATCAGTGAGCCAACGACCAAGCCGACGAGCGCCGAAGCGGCAGTGTTGACAAGCCAAGACAGCACACCACCGATGCCTGAAACGTCATGCACCAGCTTTTCGAGTTCGTGCACAAGGTGGTACGGGCCGGTCCATCCAAGTTCGTCGGCTCCGACGATCAAGATGTGGCCACCCACCCAGAGCATTGCAGCGGTGCCCACAACCGACAGCCAAGTCAGCAGCTTTGGCATACCGGTTACGAGCGCTCGGCCAACTCGTTGTGAGGAGGGTGATGGTCGCTCGGCGAGTCGCAGGCCGACGTCATCCATCTTTACGATCAGAGCGACAACCCCATAGACGATGACTGTGATGAGCACCCCGACTATGGCCAGAATTACCCCGCGAGAAATTACTGGTTCTTCGATGACTTCTTTCAGTGCGATCACCATGATCTCGGCTGAAAGTATGAAGTCGGTGCGAACCGCGCCGCGAACCACGCTTGACTCCGCTTCGGGCCCTGATATGACCGCCGGTTCATCGTGGTCGTGGTCGTCGTGGCGGAGCGCGTGGATGATCTTATGGGCACCCTCGTAGGCCAAGAAGCAGCCGCCGAACATCAGGATGATCTCTATGATCACCGGTGCAATGGCGCTCAGCAGCAGCGCAGCAGGCAGGATGATGAGCAGTTTGTTGCGGAGGGATCCGAGGGCGATCTTGCGGATGATCGGCAACTCTCGGTTAGCCGCTAACCCTTGAACATAAGCCGGGGTGACAGCGGTGTCGTCCACGACCACGCCGGCGGCCTTGATGCTGGCCCGTCCGGCAGCAGCGCCAACATCGTCTACTGAAGCAGCGGCCAACTTTGCGAGAGCCGCAATGTCATCGAGTAGCCCGACGAGTCCTCCTGCCATCTTGTGTTGTTCCCTTCGTCTGCGCCTTGGCCTTTGTCTGTTGGTCGGCGCTGCCGCCTCTGAATCTAGCTATCCGAACTGAGGTGTCAGGCATCGCGCTCTGAAGGAATGACCGATACCGTGACTGCTATGTCATCGACTTCTGAGGTTCCTCATGCTGCAGGCAATGAGCGGATTCGAAGAGTCAAAGCTTCATTGCGTCGATTGCAGAGACGGGTCTACCGGATCTTTGCAAAGGTCGTGTATCGCAAGGTTGTGATGTGTCGCCTAGAAGCCGATCAAGCGATCCTCGACTACTTGATGGCAATGCCGCTCGAGCCCTGTTCGCCGACCATCGAGTTTCTGGGACCTGATAGCTATCACGAGGTACTCGGGTCGTCGCCGCAACTATCTGAAGCTGATCTGGCTCATTTCGACAAGCAAGAGTCGGTCTGTGTGGTGGGTTATGAGGCTGATCAGATTGTGGCCAGCCTCTGGTTTACTCACGGCGAGGTCTATGTCAGTGATCTTGGCCGGACTGTTCATGTTCCAGCCCACGAGCGGTACTCGGGCCGGGCGTATGTCCACCCTGATTTTCGGGGGCAGATGCTGATGCAACATCTTGCCCATGCTCATCGAAAGCTCTACCCGGGTATGAGGATGTGGAACCTTGTGTATGCCAGTAACAGCAATGTTCTGGCAGCGGTCGACAAGGTCAAGCCGAATCTCACTGGCAGGTTCTCGACCACCTTCATTCTGGGAATGCGATTCGCAAAGGACGAGGAGTTTGATCCTCAACCGCTTAGCTCTGTAAGCACCATCTAACGAGTCGCCCAGTTCCGAACTGCCCTGTGGGTGGGTTCCGCGGGTTTGTTCTGCGAGTGGATTATGCCAAATCGCCGAGCGGTTCGCACCCGAGCCGATCGCACCCATTGCGCCGCAGCGCTACCATCGCAACATGGT
>JBAXCX010000180.1:0-4365 GCA_037141255.1 Actinomycetes bacterium
GCGATCGGGCATCCGGCATAGAAGCGGATTTGGGGCCCACCTACAACTAGGGGGTTGTCCGCGAATCTCTCATCAAGGGCAGCGTCGGGCACTTCAAAAATCTCGGGAGCGTGCAGAGCATGGGCGCAGAACGATACGTCCCGGGGAGTTTCGCTCACTTCAAGGCCTTGGTTAGACAGGAACCACTGACGGTCTTCCTCGACGAGCGACACCAGAGCAATCGGCGTTCCCAGCACACGTTGAGCTACTCGCGTAATCCGGTCGTACTGCACCTCTGGCACCGTATCCATTAAGTGCAACTGGCGAAGTGAAGCAAGGCGGACGTCTTCGTTATCTGGCTTCTCAGCAGGAATCATTTTTCCTAGATCGATAACATATTGGGAGCGAATACTCCCAACGGGCTTGCTTCAGACAACAGTAAGTGAGGCTAAAACAAAAATTAGTCAAATGATCATCGGCTGGCAGGGTTTTTACGCCTGCATGCAATAAAAAACGTTCAGCTTTAGGTGCTATCACCGTCCGGCACAAATCGACCTTCTGCCGGGCCAGCCGCCGACACGCATTGGCGCCGGTAAGCTACTGAAACCGCCGTCGCTTACCGGCGCCAATGAATCAGTGGACAGCGATTAGGCGTCTAGGAACAGGTCAAGGTTCATGACCTTGGTCCACGCTGCGACAAAATCCGAAACGAACTTGTGCTGCGAGTCACTTGACCCGTACACCTCGGAGAGTGCTCGCAGCTGCGAGTTCGAGCCAAAGACAAGATCGCAGCGGGTTGCTGTCCACTTCAGCTCACCGGTGGAACGATCGCGTCCCTCGAATTCCTCCTCTGAAGCCGACAGAGGCTGCCACTGTGTGTCGATGTCGAGCAGGTTCACAAAGAAGTCATTGCTCAGCGTGTCGGTCTGATCCGTAAACACGCCATGGGCTGACCCAGCGGAGTTTGCGTTGAGTGCGCGCATACCGCCAACCAGCACAGTCATTTCGGGGGCGCTCAGCGTCAACAACTGCGCATGATCCACCATGAGCACGTGGGCCGGCCGACCCTGACCCGCCGCAAGGTAATTGCGGAACCCGTCAGCTGTTGGCTCGAGTACAGCAAAGGACTCAACGTCAGTCTGATCTTGGGATGCATCGGTGCGGCCAGGGGTGAAGGGAACAGTGACAACTGCTCCGGCGTTTTTCGCCGCTGCCTCAACTGCTGCTGCTCCACCTAGGACGATCAGATCGGCCATCGAGACCGTCTTGCCAGAGCTGTTGAACTCGGACTGAACGCCTTCAAGGACGCCAAGAATTCTGCGGAGCTCGGGCGGGTTGTTGGCTGCCCACTCGTTCTGTGGCGCCAAACGAATTCGTGCACCGTTCGCACCACCGCGCTTATCGCTGTTGCGGAACGTCGAAGCCGATGCCCATGCGGTGGATACCAAATCAGCGATGCTCAGACCGGATGCCAGAACTGTTGTTTTGAGCGCAGCGACATCCGCCTCGCCGATGAGCTCGTGATCAACAGCGGGGACTGGGTCTTGCCAGATCAGTTCCTCATCGGGAACCTCTGGACCAAGGTAACGAGCTACTGGACCCATATCGCGATGGCACAGCTTGAACCATGCACGGGCAAAGACGTCTGCAAATTCGGCCGGGTTCTCATGGAACCGCCGTGAAATTGGCTCGTAGAGGGGATCCATTCGCAGTGCCATGTCGGCAGTGGTCATCATCGGAGCGTGCGTCCGAGCAGAGTCATGAGCATCCGGCACCGAACCCTGCGCATCTGCGTTTGTCGGGGTCCACTGATTTGCGCCAGCGGGGCTCTGAGTGAGTTCCCACTCATAACCAAAGAGCGTGTCGAAGTAGGTGTTGTCCCAGGTGATCGGCGTGCGAGTCCACGCACCCTCAATACCGCTCGTGGTTGTGTCAACACCCTTGCCCGTGCCAAAGCTGTTGATCCACCCAAGGCCTTGCTCCTGAAGTGGCGCACCCTCTGGCTCGCGACCGACTAGGTCCGGGTCGCCGGCACCATGTGCCTTGCCGAACGTGTGGCCACCGGCCACTAGCGCGACAGTTTCTTCGTCGTTCATGGCCATACGGGCGAATGTCTCACGAATGTCTCGAGCGGACCCAAGCGGATCGGGCACGCCATTCGGGCCTTCAGGGTTCACGTAGATCAATCCCATTTGCACTGCGCCGAGAGGATCTGCAAGCACTCGGTCGCCGCTATAGCGCTCGTCGCCCAGCCAGGTGGTCTCCGGTCCCCAATAGATATCCTCTTCTGCCGCCCAAACGTCTTCACGCCCGCCGCCAAAACCGAAGGTCTCAAACCCCATCGACTCCAAGGCAACGTTGCCAGCCAGAATCATTAGGTCGGCCCAGGACAGCTTGCGGCCGTACTTTTGCTTGATGGGCAACAGGAGTCGGCGAGCCTTGTCCAAGTTGCCGTTGTCGGGCCAGCTGTTCAGCGGTGCGAAACGTTGCGAACCGCTCGAGGCTCCACCGCGACCATCTTGGATCCGGTAGGTACCGGCGCTGTGCCAAGCCATGCGGATAAAGAACGGGCCGTAATGACCGTAATCCGCCGGCCACCAGTCCTGCGATGTGGTCATCAAATCGGTCAGGTCTTGCTTGACCGCAGCCAAGTCCAAGCTCTTGAACTCCTCGGCGTAATCAAAATCCTCGCCCATTGGGTCCGAGGCTGGGGAGTTCTGGTGAAGCGTCCGCAGGCTTAGCTGATTTGGCCACCAGTGCTCGTTGGCAGTCGAACCAACTGCTGTGTTGGCGGCGTTTGGGCCAACCATTACGGGGCACTTACCTGCACCCTCGTTGGTCTCGAGTGGGTTTGAGTCAGTCATTGTTGCTCCTTGTAATCGGGGTTTGGTTGTTTGGTTGCGGGTTATGGCTTTTGGGATTTGCTGGTGGTCGGGTTGTACTTATCGGGTTGCGGTTTGAAACTTATCCGGTTGCGGTTTGAACTTTGCTCGGATCGCTGTTGGGCCGCGTCTGCTGTTGGGGAGCCGTCTTGGTCGCTCGGCATGTTGCGCATAGCCCCCAGTAGATGACCTCGGCTTCATCAATCTCGAACCCGTGGTCCTGCTTGGCAGTGAGACACGGAACCTCGCCAACAGCGCAGTCAACGTCACAGGTAATTCCGCAGCTTCTGCAGATCATGTGGTGATGGTTGTCCCCCACTCGATCCTCGAAGCGAGCAGCGCTGCCCGCAGGCTGAATCCGGCGGATGAGATGCTTGTCGCTCAGGGTGCCGAGCGTGTCGTAGACCGCCTGCCTTGAGATTGTCCCAATGAGCGCCCGGACGTCGTCAGCCAACTCGTCAGCTGTGGCATGAGGGCGAGCCGAAACAGCGCGGAGAATGGCCATGCGCTGTGCAGTCACCTGCAGGCCGTGATCACGTAGCAGCTGATCGACTCCGTCGGACATAGGTTGCAGTATGGTCCCGATTCTGGACTTTGTCAAGAATCTTCTTCTGTCGATTGTTGTATGGCGATCAGATATCCGAGCACTTGCTCTCGGATTGGCGCCGGTAAGCGACGGTTTCCGTAGCTTACCGGCGCCAATAATTTCAGGAAGGGTCGCTGGAAGCGGTTCAAATCAGCTGCGGGCCGTCACCTATCACTGGATAGCGAAGAACTTCTGGTCCTTTGCCTTATCTATCGTGAATGCCGATTGCCCGAGTAGCACCGAGGCCGCTACCTCACCTGCAGGAATCTCAAAGACCACAACCCCGGTGGCAGTGGCGCCAGGTTGCATCTGAGCCATGCTGTCGATCGCCCCAGCGATTCCAGCCACAAAGGCGGGATCGGCAGCGATTCCAGATGGAGGTAGGAGCGACAGCGTCACATTGAGCAATGGCGCCGCTGGCTGATCGGAGTTGTTCGTGATGGATACGTTCACCGACACGAACTGATTCCCGGGGTCGGGAGTGTTGAATTGATTCGCAGCCGCTGCGGTGTCATTTGCGTCTAACTCAGCGGAGTTCACCGTTAGGCTCCAGCCCTTCGCAACTTCAACGTTGGTTCCCAAGGGAATCGGGTTCGCCTGCGTAGAACGTTCCGGCTTTGGGGCCGTTGTCGTGGTCGGCGGTTTTGTGGTGGTAGTCGGAGGAACAGTGGTCTTTGGCGGAGCCGTTGTTGTTGACTCCGGGGCTTTCGTCGCAGGAACCGAGCTAGTCGTCGACTCAGTGATCCCAGCTGAAGCATTCTCCGTTGATGAAGGATCGGACCCGCCAGCACTGGCGGCTATTCCAAGAGCTAGCAGGGCGCAGACGACGGAGATACCGACCTTCCAACCAGTCTGCTTGCGACTCGTCCAGAGGAAGAAAAGTCCAACAGGGAAGCAGAACATCAAGCCAGGGAGGAT
>JBAXCX010000181.1:0-4273 GCA_037141255.1 Actinomycetes bacterium
CATCACTGCGGGAAACGCATCGCAAACTTCTGATGGTGCTGCAGCGATGCTGATAGCGGAGCGGTCCGTTGCAGAACGACTCGGGCTGCCGATTCGGGCCGTCATCCGAGAATTCGCAGTCGGTGGAGATGACGCTGTTCTGGTGTTGTCAGCCCCCAACCCCGTGACCCGAAAGCTTCTCAAGAAATCGGGTATGTCCATCTCAGACTTTGACGCCATTGAGTGCAACGAGGCCTTTGCTGCCATCGCGTTGATGTGGGCACAGGAATTCTTGCCAGATGACGATTACTCAGCCTTTAACCCACGAGGAGGCGCCATAGCTTTGGGGCATCCACTTGGAGCAGGCGGCGTGCGCCTCATGACCACCTTGCTGAATCAGCTCGAGGCTGAGCAAGGCCGATTTGGGCTACAGGTCATGTGCGAGGGCGGCGGCATGGCAAACGCCACGGTGATCGAGCGGGTATAGAACTACTTGCGGGGCAGTTTGATTGCCTTATCCGCAATGATGTTTTTTTGTACTTCGGTAGTGCCTGCGCCGATTGAAGTATATCGCTGGAACACATAGAGGCGGTTCCAAGATCCGCCATCCACGGCGCCGAGTCCACCTTTGGCCACCATTGCCTCTGGCCCCAACAAGTCGCAGGCCAGTTCAGCCAAACTCTGAGCTAGATGAGACCACTGCAGCTTTGCGATGGGAACCTCTGGCCAGTTCTTTTCATTTCGCAGAATCTTCGACAGTGCCCGATAGTTCAGCAGTTTGGTGTACTCAATATCGGTGTGCGCCCGGGCGATCCGCTGACGAAGCTCTGGGTCGTTCAGGGCTTCAGGATTATTTGAGCGGGCCAAACTGACCATGGCATCAAGGTCATGGCGCATGCCCACGGCCAGCCCCGCAGTTCCGACGCGCTCCGAGCCGAGCGTTCCCATGGCAACAGCCCAACCCTCACCCTCGGCACCGAGCAGGCAAGTTGAAGGCACCTGGGCATTGTCAAAGAAAATCTCGCAGAACATCTCCTCGCCGGTGATGTCACGGATGGGGCGGATGTCAATGCCGGGAACTTCAAGGTCAAGGATCATCGCGGTGATGCCGTCATGCTTGCGACCCTCAGCAATTGAGTTCGGGTCAGTGCGCACCAGAAACAATCCCCATCGAGCCAGGTGAGCAGAGCTCGTCCAAATCTTGGTTCCGTTCAGCACATACTCCTCGCCATCGCGGACAGCCATCGTGCGAAGATTCGCCAAATCCGAACCAGCTTCCGGCTCCGAGAAACCCTGACACCAGTGGTCCTCAGCGTTGAGAATGTTTGGAACCCACTGTTGCTTCTGCTCCTCGGTTCCCCACCGAATAATCATGGGGCCGATCTGCCAGAGTCCGTTCGCGTTGTAGATGCCCGGGGTGCGGTAGCGGGCCATCGTCTCGGAGTAAATGACGTTCTGGGTAATGGTGGCATCGCGGCCACCCCACTCCTCGGGCCAATTGATCGCAGCCCATCGCCCGGTGTTCAACAGGCGCTGCCACGCTCGCCTCTTTTCCATGGCGCCCATAATCCCTGCGCTACCAGGGCCTGCCTGGTTCTCGTCCTCGCCGAGCTCTGCTTCGGCCGGGTCGATCTCTCCGTGATCCTGCTCCCCCCATTCAGTAAGAAACTTCGGAAGATTGTCGTCAAGCCACGACTCGAGTTCTTCGCGAAAGGCTTCGTCCTCGGGTGCATACGAGAAGTCCATAGCCCGATACTAACTGACGTCCATGTCAGCTAGCATTCGAGGCATGGAATTTACCTTCTCTGAAGAGCAGGACGAGTTGCGCAAAGCGGTTCGAAGCTTTCTTGCACGCGAGTGTCCGTCAAGTTATGTGCGGTCCATGACTGATGCCGACTTCGCTACCGGCGTCCCCGCAGAAGGGGCTCGTGTGGGGGTAACCGATGAAGTCTGGTCTCAGATGGTCGAGCTTGGCTGGGTTTCATTGCTGGTACCAGAAGCTCAGGGCGGACTTGGTCTTGGGATGGTCGACATGATCGTGCTGCTCGAGGAAATGGGACGCCTGCCGCTGCCTGGGCCGTTTATGTCCTCAGCAGTACTTGCCACACTGGCAGCTCGGGGTTTAGGACTCACGGATCAACTCTCCTCGCTTGCGGCTGGAGTCACCCGTGGAACCATTGCAGTCGATGAACAGGGCCACGGTGACGTGATTGATCGAATCCGCACTCGAGCTGTTCGGCGCTCTGGCCGATGGGTACTCATCGGAACAAAGCCGGTGGTTCTTGATGGGCACGAGGCCGACTGGGTTCTGATTCCGGCGCGAACTCAAGAGGGGATCGGCAGTTTTCTCATTGAGTCACCACGAGGCGAACTAGTTCCCACCTGGGATGTCACCCGGCGAGTTGCTCGACTAGATCTCGACTCCACCCCCGCTCAGCGGGTTGGCCCCGAGGGCGACCACACCGACATCTGGCGGCGAGTAGTTGAGGACGGAGCAGTTGCGTTGTGCGCTGAACTTCTCGGGACGATGGAAGCCGCTCAGGACTTGGCAGTTGAATACGCCAAAGTGCGTGTGCAATTCGATCGCCCCATTGCCACCTTCCAGGCAATTAAACACAAGGCCGCCGAGATGTTGCAACGTGTTGAGCTGTCCCGGGTTGGAATTCACTATGCCGCTTGGGCCTCTGATGTAGATGCGGATGGTCGTGCCGAGGCCGCGGCCATGGCCAAGTCGCATTCGGGCGAGGCAGCCATTGCCGTGACGGGTGAGTCCATTCAGATTCACGGCGGGGTGGGGTTCACCTGGGAATGTGATGCACACCTGCACTACCGCCGAGCCAAACAAAACGATCTGCTCTTTGGGTATCACGGAACCTGGCGAGAAAAAGTCGCCGATTCATTCCTTGCAACGGCATAGTCGAGCTAAATAATCCCTGCCTGCTCAAGGCGATCAAGTTCGAGCGAATCGAGTCCAGCAAGTTGGGTGAGTACTTCTCGGGTGTGTTCTCCCAACCTCGGAGCACCCGATGGTGTGTTGCGCTGCTCTCCAACAAAGCGAACTGCTTCCCCCTGCTGTTTCACAGCCCCAATGACCGGGTCAGCAACCGAGATCAGATCACCTCGCGCAGCCATATGTGGGTCCTTGCTGATGTCTGCAGCGGTGTACGCAGTCGCAACGGGTACATCAGCAGCTATCGCTAGGCGTTCCACCTCGGCCGCCGGCAGACTTCGCGTCCAGTCAGCTACGACTGCATTGATCTCAACGCTGCGCTCGGCGCGATCAGCGAGGCGGGCGAACCGGGGGTCCTCAATCAGTTCAGGTTGGTTCATTGCACGGCACAGTCGCGCAAAGTTCACGTCGGAACCTGCCACTAGGCATACGTACTTGTCATCTGCGGTGAGATAGTTGTCAATCGGTGCCGAGTTGGCTAGTCGATTTCCCTCTCGAGTTCGCACCGTGCCCAAACGGTCATAGCCAGCGAGTGTCCATTCCAAGATTCGCAGCACCGAGCCGTACAAGGTGGCGTCGATCACTGCGCCGCGGTCTCGGTGTTCTGCGTTTCGCCCGGCATCTCGTCGGTAGAGCGCAGCAGTAGCGGCTTGCGCGGCGAATATGCCCGTCAGGTAATCACTAGAGGTCACTCCAGGGCGAACCGGCGGAAGATCGGGGTAGCCCGTCAGGTGTAGGAGCCCGCCGTATCCAATCCCTAAGCGATCCAAGCCTGGCCGTTGTGCGTACGGTCCGTCCTGCCCAAATGCAGAGATGCGCACCATAATGAGCCGGTCCGAAAGTTGGGCGGGAGCGATGTTCCAACGCTCCATCGTGCCGGGGCGAAAGTTCTCACAGAGCACATCGCAGTGCTCGGCAAGTCGCGCCAGCAACTGCTGTCCTTCGGGCTTCCGCAGGTCCAGAGTTACTGACTTTCTACCGCGACCCTCCACCGACCAGAACAACGAGTACGGGCCGTCTTCAGTCTCAACAAACGGACCGAGCTCGCGCATGAAGTCACCCGAACCCGGCTGTTCAATTTTGATGACCTCCGCTCCGAGTTCACCGAGCAGGCCCGCGCAAAACGGGGCAGCAATTCGTGTTCCGAGATCAAGTACTCGGAGGCCTTCGAGCGGTCCCACGGTTTTAGACTAATCAACTCTCCACCCGGCAGAGCAGAATCGAAGCCGGCTGTTTCGTTACCTGCCGGTGAATCTCGGTGGCCGCTTTTCTGCAAATGCCGCGACTGCCTCGCCAAGGTCAGAAGTAAATGTGCACATGATCTGGGTCCGATTTTCTAAGTCG
>JBAXCX010000182.1:0-4268 GCA_037141255.1 Actinomycetes bacterium
GAATGCCATGCTGCAGAGTCACTCGGCTTGGGCACGGCATTTATTTCCGAGCGATTCAATACCAAAGATGCGACTGCTCTGAGCGGCGCTGCGGGGGCAGTCAGCACCACCCTCGGCATTGCAACCGCCGCGACGAATCACAACACACGCCACCCACTGGTCACAGCGACCTTTGCCATGACGATGCATCGTTTAACCGAGGGCCGCTTTGCGCTCGGCCTTGGTCGGGGCTTTGATGCGCTGTTCGACATCATGGGCTTGCCGCATATCACCATGGCCCAGATGACAGATGCCATCGACTTGTATCGCCGGCTGTGGCGGGGCGAGATGGTGTTTGGTCATGACGGCCCAGCCGGGAACTTTCCGATGCTCTGCCTTGATCCTTCCTTTGACGAGAAGATCCCCGTCATGCTGACTGCCATCGGTGAACGCACCTTGGAGTTCGCCGGCAGTCTGGCCGACGGCGTGATTCTGCATACCTTCTTTGCAGACGCTGCGCTCGAGCGCAGCGTTGCGGCCGTCCATCGCGGTGCAGAACAAGCCGGCCGTGACCCTGGGAGTATTCGCATCTGGTCAGTCCTAGCGACTGTGGGAGATCATCTCGACGAAGAGCTTCGACTCAAGAAACTCGTAGGTCGACTTGCCACCTACTTGCAGGGTTATGGCGACTTATTAGTCAGCGTGAACGGCTGGGATCCTCAGGTGCTGGTCAGATTCAGAGCAGATGATGTGGTGGGTTCGATTGGCGGTGCGATTGATGCCGTGGCCACCCTTGAGCAACTTGAACACATAGCCAAACTGTTCCCCGAGGAATGGCTTCAAGCTGCCGCAACCGGCACTGCAGAGCAATGTGCGGCGCGGGTTCTGGCTCAGTTCGATCTGGGTGCTGACGGCGTCATTCTGCATGGCGCAACGCCGACTGAGCTAGCCCCAGTAGTGAGCGCGTACCGAAAGATCAGACCGAGCCACCGCTTCGATTCGCAACTGGCTAATCCAGGTTGGGCTCACGCCTAGGCGAGCGTGTCGACGTTGGTTTCCTCGGAACCCAAGAGTTGTGTGTTCACCAAGTCGGCATAGAGCCCTTCGGCGCCGATCAATTCCTCGTGAGTACCGCGCTGCACAATGTGGCCATCCTCAACAACCAGAATCAGATCAGCGTCTCGCACCGTCGCTAAGCGATGTGCAATGACGAGCGAGGTGCGACCAACCATGGCTCTGGCGAGTGCAGCTTGAACAGCAACTTCGGACTCGGAATCCAGATGTGCTGTGGCCTCATCGAGCACAACCACCGACGGGTCTTTCAGTAGCAACCGGGCAATCGCTAAGCGTTGCTTCTCTCCACCCGAGAGCCGATGCCCGCGGTCTCCAACTGTGGTCTCAAGTCCGTCAGGCAATTGACCAACCAGATCCCAAATCTGCGCAGCCTTCAGAGACTCAATCAAGTCATCCTCGGTGGCGTCCGGGCGGGCAAACAACAAGTTGGAGCGAAGGGTGTCGTGGAACAAGTGTGCATCTTGTGAGACCACACCAACCCGCTCACGAACGGACTGAAGAGTTGCAGTTCGCACATCGATTCCCGAGAGGCGAACCGAACCAGCGGTGACCTCATACAACCGCGGGATCAGGCTGGCAATCGTTGTTTTGCCTGCGCCTGAAGGCCCAACCAAGGCCACCATCTGCCCGGGTTCAATCCGAAACGACAGATCGTGCAAGAGCATTTCGCCGGGCTCGCTGCTGAGTCGACCGGAGTCCACCGACTCAAGCGAGGCTAGTGAAACCTCCGAGGCGGCCGGATACCGGAACGAGACTGAATCGAACTCGACTGCAGTAGGACCAACCGGGAGTGGTTCGGCGTTTTCCTGCTCCACGATGCCTGGAGCTAGGTCCAACACTTCAAACACACGCTCGAAACTCACCAACGTGGTCATGACATCGACTTGTACATTCGACAACGAGGTAAGCGGGCCGTAGAGCCGGTTCAGGTACGCAGTCAGAGCAACCAAGGTTCCAATCTGCAGTCCACCGCGGATCACCAGAACGCCACCAAGGCCATAGACCAACGCAGTTGCTAGGCCAGCAACAATGGTCAGCGCAGTCAGCACCACCATCGAGTACATAGAGGTTGTTACCCCAATGTCTCTGACTCGACCGGCGCGTTGCGCAAAGGTTGCTGACTCGTCTTTGGGACGGCCAAACAGCTTGACCAGAAGAGCCCCCGACACATTGAACCGTTCAGTCATGGTTTGTCCCATAGCCGCATCAAGTTGGTAGCGCTCTCGCGTAATTGCAGACAGCTTTGGTCCGAGGCTTCGCGCCGGAAGCAAGAACAGCGGCAACAAAATCAGTGCAAGCAGCGTGATCTGCCAAGACAAAAACAACATGGCAACGAGCGTGGCAACCAAGGTGGCTAGGTTGCCCACCACGTTGGACAACGTAGAGGTAAACGCCTGCTGAGCACCGATGACGTCGCTGTTCAAGCGAGTCACCAGTGACCCAGTCTGCGTGCGTGTAAAGAAGGCCACTGGCTGAAGTTGCACGTGATCAAACACGGCAGTACGCAGATCGAAGATTAGGCCTTCACCGATACGAGAAGAGAACCACCGTTGCACCAGCGAATTGGCCGCGCCCAGCACCGCGAGCAGCGCGAGCACACCGCCGAGTTCAATCACCAACGCCGTGTTGCTGTCCTTGATGCCCACATCGATGATCTCTCGATAGATCAACGGTGAGAGAGCTCCGAGCACAGCACCAATCAAAATCAGAATCACAAACAGAACAATTTTGACCCGGTACGGTCGCGCAAAACCTGCGATGCGACGCAGGGTACCTGGCGCAAGCTGATGCCGATTGACCGAGCGATCCTTAGAGAAGGACTGCAGATTGCCGTGACCGCCCGGGCCCATTGCCATTCCCATGAACTACTACTCCGATTCTCGTACTGATCTAGCGAACAAATTCTCTCTCATAAGCTGTGTCCCGCACTCAGCGGGCAGCTGAAGAGCGTCCTTGGCTGGCGCGCTGCGACCCTGAACCAGAGTTACCAGAACCAGAGTTGCCGGAGCCAGAGTTACCAGAACTGCCAGAACCAGAGCTGCGTGCGCCCTTACGAGGGCCACCGGGTCGGCCGCCCTTACGCTGGCCACCGGGGCGTCCGCCGCCATTTCGGGCACCGCCATTACGACTGCCACCGTTGCGGCTACCTGGGCGACCGCCGCCAGAACCGCTTCGCTCGGGGCGCGCAGGTGGTGCCACAAATGGCGGAGCCTCGGGGAGGCCAGCGGGGTTGGCATCAACAATCTCAAACTTGCGCTTCAGTGAACGCTGCTGCTGATTCATGTCGCGACGCTGATCACGCCCAACAAAACTGATGACTGATCCAGCGGCGCCGGCACGACCAGTACGACCAGAGCGATGCACATAATCCTTTGGGTCTTCAGAAGGATCAAAGTGAATCACGCAGGCAACGCCATCAACATGAATTCCGCGGGCTGCAACATCGGTTGCAACAATCGCCTGAGCCCGGCCCTGCCGGAACTGCTCAAGGGCACGCTCACGCTGGCTTTGGCTGCGGTCGCCGTGAATGGCAACGGCTCGCACGCCGCGCTGTTCAAGTTGCTTTGCAACCCGATCAGCGCCGCGCTTGGTGCGGCAAAACACCACAGTTGGGCCCGTTCGAGCAACGATTTGCGCAGTCATTTCTACGCGATCCGCTCGCTCCACTGCCCAAAACATGTGCTCTGCAGTATCGCCTTCAGAGTCAGCTCCGGCCTCTTCGTGGCGCACTGGGTTCTTCATGTATCGCTTAATGATCACATCGACGTCGCCGTCGAGCGTTGCCGAGAACAGCAGAGTTTGGCGGGGTAACGCGCAAGCATCAAGCAGGCGCTTGACCTCATGCAAGAACCCCATATCGGCCATGCGGTCTGCCTCATCAAGGACAACAAGGTCAACCTCATTCAGGTGAACATGGCCCTGATTAATCAAGTCGGCCAAGCGACCAGGACAAGCAACAGCCACATCTACGCCATTGCGTAGAGCGCGGAGCTGATTGCCAAAACCAACACCGCCATAGAACGCTTCGACTGTCTGTTCAGAGTCTCCGAGCTGCCGCAGTTCCTCGGTGATCTGCGCTGCAAGCTCGCGGGTTGGCGCAAGCACGAGGGCTCTCGGGTGATTCGGACGGGCGCGGCCGACTCGCATCATCAGCGGGATTCCAAAGGCAAGTGTCTTGCCCGAGCCAGTAGGGGCACGGCCGCAAACGTCGCGCC
>JBAXCX010000183.1:0-4257 GCA_037141255.1 Actinomycetes bacterium
TTTGGTGACGGCACAGCGCTTGTTGCGCAGCTTGGTGAGATGATTCGCACCGATGGACTGTCCGATTTGTTGGCAGGATTTAACGACGCTGGCGACGAGGCAAAAGTCGAGAGTTGGGTGGGCACCATCCCAAACGAACGCACCGATGAGGGCTCAGTCAAACGAGCGATTGGCCGGGGACGAATTGCAGCAATGGCCGAACACCTCGGTGCAAGCCCTGATCAGGTGGCCGAAGGGCTTGCCCGGATCATTCCGACTGCAGTCGATGCGCTCACCCCGGGCGGAAATCTGCCTTCGGGCGCCAAGCTCAACCAACTTGATTTGGTCAATTTACTCTCGGGAGTTGACCTGCCGACACTGCTCGCCTGAAAGCGTTCGCACTAGCATCTCGGTTCAGTGATGCGTAGCTGTGAAGGGTGCTGCCCAAGTTCGGTGCAATTGGTGCCCTCCTCATCCGTCGAGCAGTCGCGGTCTACATCATGACGGCTAGCGATTATGCCCAAGCAGCGGCAGCGACGCTTCTAGTGGCTGCTGGGCTGTGGTTGGTTGGCTCGGTTCTTCTGAGCGCCTTGCGTACCGTGGTTGTGCCTCGCGGCGAGCCACGAAAGCTGACTGCCTTGGTCTTTCTCTCCGTTCGCCGATCGATTGACCTTCCGCTCCGCCGCGCTAGCGCTCATCAGCGAGAGCAACTTCTACAAAGATACGCTCCAGTAGCGCTGGTCTTGCTAGCTGGCACCTGGGCCGTGCTTGTCATCATCGGGTTTACGCCATTGCACTGGGCCCTTGGTGACATTGGTTGGATCGAGGCCTTGCAAGTCTCGGGTTCATCGCTCACCACGCTCGGATTTGCTAGCGCAGATGATGCACCCTCTCGTTTGGTTGAGATTCTTGAAGCACTCATCGGACTCGGGTTAGTCGGGCTGCTCATCTCGTTTTTGCCCACGATCTACAACTCGTATTCCCATCGTGAGATTCTGGTAACTCAGCTCTCAAGCCGAGCCGGTCAACCGCCCTCGGCCGCCAGTTTTGTTACTCGGCAGCAGTCCATTCGCGGCCTCGAGAATCTGGAAGAGACCTGGGCCGAATGGGAGGACTGGTTTTCGTTTGTAGAGGAGTCGCATTCCTCATACCCCTCGTTGATCTATTTTCGCTCGGGTGAAGGCCGCTCATGGCTGACTGCAGCAGGGGCGCTGTTGGATTCCGCAGCCATGATTGAGGCTGCTGTCAACATCCCGAAGCAACCCTCGGCTGCTTTGTGTTTGCGGTCCGGATTTTTGTCTCTGCAAGTGGTTGCAGCGCAGTTCTCGATCCCGTTCAACCCTGCACCGCAGCCGGACGACCCGATCAGAGTTAGCCGCTCCGAATTTAACGAGTGCTGGGATTCCATGGCCGCTGCAGGTGTACCCCTCGTAGCTGACCAAGACCAAGCTTGGCGCGATTGGTCGGGCTGGCGAGTCAATTATGAGGACCCGCTGCTTGGGCTCTGTTCACTTGCGGAACCGCCCTGGGCACTGTGGTCATCTGACCGAGTTGAACCAGTAAAGCGACGTATCTGGGCAACTATCTGGCGACTCATGCGCACCGATGGTGTCTAACGGCGAGAACGCCCTGCGAGTAGCTAGGCGGTGCCGAAGTGCACCAGGTCAAGGAGTACCGAAGCGGTGACTCCAACGAATCTGACCTCGGCGCTTGCTGACCCAGTTGGTGCCATGACATTGAGTGTGACGGGGCCAAGATCGTTGGCCGCGCTACTTGCTGAACCTGAAGAGACTCCGACGGATGCCTCGGCAGAGTCGAAGAATTCGACTGCAAAACTGATATCGCCGGATGAGTAAAAGGTCAGGACGTACTCTCCCGGAGAGATTCCGGTGACCCGCTGCGCAAGGCTTGCTCCGTCGGCAAGGTGGGCAAGATTTGATGCTCCTAGTGGCGGTGCACCGGTGGTGTTCATCAAGTCGTAGGTGACCACACCGGTTAGGTACCTCAGCTGAAGAGTCGCTTCTTTCTGGATGTTGTAGTCAGCCAGCGTGCGACCGTCATTGAGTTTTTGCCCTGCAAAGATCAGTCTCAGCATGTCTGGGGCTAGCCCCTCTTTGTCTTGGATCTTTTGTTTGACGTTTTCTACCGAGTCACTTGATTCGACATCAAGGGTGATGGTCTTGCCTGTCAGAGTCTTCACAAAGATCTGCATTCCACTCATGCGGTCACCGTCCAGTTTGTGAATGTCGATCCAAAAACGTCAGATTCGAAGGATGGGTTGGCTAATAGGTTTGGCCCTGCAGGCGGCGGGGTCGTTGTAGTGGTTGTCGTGGTTGTCGTTGGCGGAACGGGTGGTGCCACACATCCGCTGGCGAGTACCAGCATTCCTGCCGCGCCGATCCCGGATGCCAGCAGAAATTTTCTTCGAGTTGACGTGGCTACCGCCGCATCGCTTGTCGCCATTGCTCTACCTCGCCATATTGAGACCAAAGATCTTTCAGTATCCCTGAGCTTGGTTGTCAATGCAAGGAGTTTTGTTGGGCAAACGCCCACTTTGGCCCTCGGCTGGAGCAGTCGGATCGCAGCATTTGAGGCATTGCACCGAGCACACCCATTACCGTTCGCAGAATGGATGATCCAAAGTTCCGCGTGCTGCTTGAACCCGAAGACGAATACCCCCATGAGCCCGAAGATGTGTCGAACTACAACGAGTCGATGTACCTGAACGTGTTCGATGCAGATAACGAGATTGGCGGGTGGTTCCGGATTGGGAATCGGGTCAACGAGGGCTACGCAGAGATGACGGTGTGTGTGTATCTGCCCGGCGGCCGGATCGGCTTTATTTACGGCCGGCCACGCATCAGCAGCAACGATGCAATGGATGCTGGCGGTCTGCGTATTGACGTGGTCACCCCGTTCGAGCAGCTGACCGTGACTTATGAGGGCAAGGTGTGTTTGCTCGAGGACCCTCGGCAGATGGCCGACCCGCGTAAGGCCTTTGCAGAGAACCCGATGCTGCACTGCTCGGTGCACCTTGACGTGCGTGGCATCTCGCCGATGTACGGGGGCCGACCCGTCAACGCCGACGGATCTGATCTAGTGGTGCAAGCAGAGAAGTCATTTGCCAAGGCCCATTATGAACAGCACACGGCGGTGACGGGCACCATCACGGTGGGTGATGAAGTCATTGAGATTGATGGTCTTGGACTGCGAGACAAGTCATGGGGGCCGCGCTATTGGCAGGCTGTGCACTGGTATCGATGGTTGCCGTTCGTGTTTGGGCCTGACTTTGCGATGATGCTGTCAATCATCGGCGGCGAAGACCCAACGGTGCCTCCGCGACAGAGTGGGATGGTGCTCGAGAACGGTAAGTACTCGCTGATTCGTGAATGCACCATCGAGTCCGACTGGGACGAGGACAAGTACCAGACGGGCATGCGGTGTTGGGTGCGTACTGATGACAAGGAGTATGAGGTCACGGGTGAGGTGATCTCACTCATCCCGTTGCGCAACCGCAGAACTACTGAAGATGGCGAGCAACTCGTAACCAGGATCACCGAGGCTATGACTCGCTACCGCTGCGGGGACCGAACTGGAATTGGTATGAGCGAGTACCTAGATCAGATTCGTGATGGTGTTCCCGTTGGCCCGGACGTGAACTGAGGTTCTGCTAGGCGGGTTTATTGCGGGGTCAGCCCAAGCCACCTGTGCGTGTGCCCCGGCGTGACCAAAAGATGCCGGTGAACACCCCCGTCCGAAGATGGCATAACGAAGCTCATGCAAGCCGTCATTACCCGCAACGACCAAACCAAGTGTGCGGTTTACAGCCACCCCCATGAGGGGATCCTCAAAGGTGCAGCGAATGTTGGTTCTGGCATCGTTGAGCACTTCGGCATCCCAAAGGCCACCGGGGTTATGCAGCACCGCTTGATAAAACAGCGCAAGATTGGCAGCAGTCATGATGCCACCCGCTCCCGGATTGCCTGCGGCTCGCACCTGTGGATTGTTGTAGCGCAGCAGATTGTCTGTCTGCGCCTCAGCGCTCATGGGCACCAACTCGCAGATGTCTTGCTGATTGCTCGGGGCGATGCCGAGGGATCGGTCAATGCCGAGAGGGGCGCAAATCTGCTGTGCAATCGCATCTCGAAAGTCTTGGCCAGTGACGCGTTCTATCAGGTCAGCAAGCACCCAATGGGCGCTATCGGAGTGGTACTCAAAACGGGTTCCGGCGGGCCACTCGGCGCTCCAGGTTGCAAATCGGGCTCGTCGAAACGCAGC
>JBAXCX010000184.1:0-4247 GCA_037141255.1 Actinomycetes bacterium
ACGACAACGGTTGCTCCGACAACGACCTCGATTACTCCAAGATCGACGGTTCCTGACACGACGGTTCCTCCGACAACGGTGCCTGGAACCAGTACGACTGTGACTACTTCAACTGTGCCAGCGGAAGTTCTCACAGAGGTGACCACCGTCGATGTCCTTGGTGCGACATTGGTCCGGGGTGCTGTGACTCCGGCCGAGGAGCCGGCAGTACAGGCGGCGCAAGTCCAAGGCCAGACTCTCGCTTTCACTGGTTCCTCAGCTGGACTCCCAATCCTTCTGGCCGGTGGATTGCTGTTCTTGGGTGCTGCCATGACTCTGCTGTCTCGCCGACGCATTCACAGCTAAGAAAGTTTGAGAGGGTTCAACCCTTCAGCAGCAAGCACATAACTCTCTTGAGTCTGGCTGACCTGACGTCAGCCAGACTCAACCGCAGACCTGATAGGAATGTAAGCATGTCTATTGAGATTGAAGTTTCTGACACTGAGCTTGCCGTCCACCTGAAGGGCGTCAGCGGAGCGCTAGCAATGAAGTCTCATTTCACTATCCCGCTTGCAGATGTCGCAGGCGCACAGGTCATGGCGATCGATGACGCCAAGGCCGGCGAGCACATGTCCGCCAAGTTCCCGGGAACCAGAATCCCCGGAGTGTTCTGGGCTGGATCGTTTCGTAGCGCTGACTCCTGGCAGTTCTGGTACGTGGCCCGTGCCGACAATGTGCTGGTCATTGACTTGGAACACGAGAAGTACGCCCGACTCGTACTTGAGGTGCCAGATCCGCAGGCAGAGACTGACAAGATCAACGCTGCCCGCACCGTCTGAATCTGGCCGGGCACTGGACCTGCTTCGCTGTTAGATATCGCGCCAGCGATCGGCTCGGCGTTGCTCATAAAGCGCAGTGTCCGCCCGAGCAACTAGTGATTCGAAGGTGTCGCCTTCTACGAGTTCGGCGATTCCACAGCTAATGGATCCTTGTTCGGTTGCAGCTCGTAGTTGCTCGCTAATCTGACTCAGTAATCCCTTGAGTTCGGCTTGAGTAGACCCAAGGATTGAGCACACGAACTCATCTCCGCCGTAGCGAAACAGCAGGGAATCGGGCCCGAGTGTGGCCGAGATTGTGACAGCGACTTGCCGCAACAGCCGATCCCCGGCGCTGTGGCCAAGTGAGTCATTCACAGTCTTGAGGTGGTCTACGTCAACAAACGCAAGACAGAGTGTCTGCGAGCTGTCCTTGGCTGTTTGGATCTGCTCGTTGAGTCGGGCAATACCCGGGCCGCGAAGGTAGCTGCCGGTCAGAGCGTCCTGGGCCGCTGCGCTTCGGTCGGTTGCTGAGATGCCGCGATCTACTGAAGCCGTCTGCCGGTCAACTTCTGCAGCGGCACGGTCAGAGCTGCCAGATTCTCGCTGAGTGGAGGAACCGCTTCGGTCTTCTTGGGATTGTTGCCGCGCAGCCCGCCCGGATCGGCGGTCGCTACTGGATTGGCGTCGATCTGCCGCTGCGGATCGCCGATCACTCTGAGCAGCACTTTCGCCCTGCTCTTGCTCTGCCGTGGCGGGAGTGTCGGCAGATTTCTCGCGAGCTTCTGCCGCTCGGTCACGGGCCTCTGCAGCTTGATCGCGTTCGTCGGCGGCTCGGTCGCGTTCGTTGGCAGCAAGGTCGCGTTCATCGGCAACCAAATCGCGTCCCTCTGCAACGTCATCCAATTTGCCAGCGTCCTGATCCCGCCGGCCCGCAACCGAGTCCCGAGTTCTTGCGGCAGCTTCGCGCCCCTTATCTTGAGCGGTCATGACCGCAACTTCGCAGTCTGCTGCCCCAGCAGGTTAGGCAGCTCAAACTTCCTCAGATGTCTAGGGTAGACCCCAAGACCCCTCTAGGGAACTGAAGACATTTCAAGTATTGGCGGTCATAAACAGCACTCATCGGACTGCGTTGGCCGTGACCCTCGCAGCAACGATCTACCACGATCGACAGTTGCGCCGAGGTCAGAGCGTTCGGCCCGATGTCTTGCTAGCCGCTGAAGCAACCCTGCTTCTGGTTCTGCCATCGGACTTGATCGCAGCCGCCTCGGTGACGGCTTTTACGCCTAGGCGGCGGGAATTGCGGTTGAGAACCCAGGAACCGTCAGATTGACCGAGGGAACATTGACGGACAGTCCGCCGAATCCCGGAAAGCGCAGCTTGCCAGTCAGCGCGATGCTCGTGGAACCCACATCAATCGTGCCGCTAGCGACGTTGACCGTTGCCGTTGGACTCGCAGTTGTCGCGTTGTAATCAAAGACAACACCGGTTGAGTAGCCGAGCCCGAAGCAGGAGACGCGGAATGAGCTCAGGTTGACTGATGCAGCCGCCAAGCTTGCAGTCACATTCGGCAGTGCCAGTGTTGACCCGGTGACTTCCAGCGTGGTTGCCGGGAAGGAAACCGATGGGCCGGCGATTGTAAATCCGGGTGGGCTGTAGGTACCTCCGCAACCCAGATAGGTCACTCGGACCGAAGAGAGCGAAGCCGAAAATGAGGGCGCAGAAACGCTAAATGCTGGGATCGTGATTCTGGGGATTGTTGTGGTGGTGGACGTCGTTGAACTAGTTGACGGCGCTGGCCCCGAAGCGGGTGGGGTACAGGCAGTCATCCCGAGAACTAGAACTGCCGTGGCCGCTACCCCAAAAGTTGCTGCAACGCGTCGCACACTAAACCGACCGATTCCCATGATCTCCCCGTATCTCTCCGCCGTATCGCGTGAGTAA
The DNA here is from genome assembly GCA_037141255.1 of Actinomycetes bacterium. GTDB lineage: Bacteria > Actinomycetota > Acidimicrobiia > Acidimicrobiales > Microtrichaceae > IMCC26207. The sequence goes on from JBAXCX010000184.1 coordinate 2,739, forward strand.
ATGAACTCGCCTTGATGCCCGAGCATGGGCACTCCCAAATAATGTACAGAAGTTCAGCGCCCTTGGGAACCCCTGCAGGTGTCTTTATTAGGGTTGTGAAATTCCGAGTCGAAGCGGGGTGATGTTGTAGTGCATTCGAACCTCGGTGAGTTGCCAATCAGCCATTGAAAGATGATCGGCAAACGTAAAGTTCGAGCTGCATTCGCTTCCGCGATCAAGGGCTTCGCCAAGCAGTTCAACTGCGGCCGGATCGCCCAGGGTTGTTTCAAGCGGCACCGGCTCATCGTGGTGGGTGAGGCGGCCTTCGTGGTATGCCATTGCGAGCAGCAGCCCAGCCCAGGTGGGTTCGCACCTTCCTGCGGCAAAGCTCATCGCGGCTAAGGCAATTTCCCCTGAAGGCGTTGGTTCGTAGCCAGTAAGAACATGGTTCATATCGTGGCAACAGAACACTGTTCTTAAGATGTTTCGCTCAGGATCGAGCCCCGGTAGCTCGAACTCATTGCGCGTGTGGAACTCAAGAAACTCTCGCCCGAGCGTGCCTTCGGGCAGATTCTTAAAGCTCTCGAACAACTCGAGCATCTGCTCATCGGGACTATGGGCGTGAACCTTGCGAGCAAGGAGTTGGGTCTCTTCGTGCTCTGAATGCCAGCCGCGAAAGAAGCGGAGGATGTCGAGTTGAGCACGATCGGCACCTTCGTTGAGCCAAGTTCTGGCAATTTCTAGGGTGACATCTTCTGTCTCGAACGCGACGGCGTATTCGTTGATTCGATCAATCTGAGCAGGCGAGATCGGCCGACGGCACAACTCAAGTGCCGCAACCATCCACAAGAACCTTCGACGATGCTCGGGCGCGGTGATCGCTGAGGCTGCTAGCGACGGCGAGAGCGGCTCGAGGGTGTCTATGTCTAGGTCCGGTCGCTTCCAAAGATGCTCAACTAGTGCTCCGAGCAGTGCCCGCTGCTGCTGGGTCGACCCACCATCGACGTCAATAGCTCCCAGGGCAGCTCTGGTGATGGGCTCAACTAGGGATCCGCTGATGATGAGTGGCATCGCTTTGTTGGGTGCTTCCTTCTCTGGTACCGCACGAATGAATTTATTTCAATACTCAAATATTTTTATGGCGTGTTACTGTAATTTCAACTTTCCGCATAGTGAATAGAGGATTAAAATGAATAGTCGAAAGATTCGTGTGGCTGCTGGTGCAGCCTTGGTGTTTGGTTTGCTGTCTTGGATACCTGCAGGAGCAGTGACCATAGGGTATCCGCCAGCAGAACCGGGTGGCCGTTGTCTGAGCGGTTTCTCGGTGCCGCTTTCCGGTGCCTCCAATCAGCTCTACAAATGTGTGAATAACCAATGGGCAGTCGTGAGCACCTTGGACGGTGGCACTGGCCCCACAGGTGCGACAGGTGCGACAGGTGCACCGGGCACAAACGGTACAAACGGAGCTAATGGCGCTAACGGCGAAAACGGCGCACCCGGCGCACCCGGCGCAGACGGCGCCAACGGCGA
>JBAXCX010000185.1:0-4220 GCA_037141255.1 Actinomycetes bacterium
GTATTCGGCTGCGTCATTCGTGGGCTCAAAGGTCATTTCATATGCCAAGGGTTCATCGCCAGCAGAGGACTCAAGTTGGCCAATCGCCCGTAAGGCAACTTCTCGCCCAAGCCAGGCAGATAACACGCTGTCCACAGCTGGGTCATCAAAGCTCATCTCGCCCTGTCCGGGAATGCTAAATCCAGAGTCATTCGCAGTGGCCATCAACATGTCAGCTGCCCGCTTGGCAGAGAGCACCCGCTGAGATTCCAGATCGATCACTGCTCGCTCACGATCACCGACTACCCCAGCGGTTTGGACCGTGATCGAGGAAACCTCGAGTCCCTGAAATGACTTCACCGGGTATCGCAGACAGGACTCAACCGTTCCGAGAATCACTTGCATCCTTCCGTTTCATGCTGCGCAGTGCAGCAAGGTAGTGCGCATCCATGTTGATGTTCTACCGCGAAGATAGACCCTGTTTTGGGCCATCTTGGGAGTCACTGTCCTACGATGATGGAAGTATGACTCCCCAACAGCCCTCCTCGGCAGGACCCGCCTTGCCCACCCCGGGAACCAGCCTGCGATCCGGCAAGGTCTGGCGGAACTTCGGAAGAAACCAATCTTGTGTCCCAGCAGTTTGGGAACGGCCCACTACTGAGGAAGAACTCGTTGCCATTATCCGGCGGGCGGCCGTAACCGGACGAACCGTCAAGGCAGTGGGATCTGGTCACAGCTACTCGGCAATTGCCTGCACCGACGGCCACCTGCTTGACCTATCGGACTACTCCCGAGTGCTGCACGTGGATCGCAGCACTGGCCTAGTTACTGCTCAAGCCGGCATCCCACTGTGGCGACTCAGTGAAGAACTTGCAGCCCACGGCCTTGCCCTAGAGGTGCTCGGCGACATCAACTACCAGTCCATTGCTGGGGCGATTTCTACTGGTACTCACGGACCAGGAATCAAGTTCTCGAACCTGTCGAGCAGTGTACGTGGCATGCGACTCATTGCCGGAGACGGAACCGTTTTGGAATGCTCAGCTGAACTCCACCCGGAAGTGTTCTCGGCTGCTCGCGTTGGCCTCGGTGCACTTGGGATGTTGTCTACCGTCACCATCCAAGCAGTACCCGCATTCAACTTGCATGCAGTTGAAGAGCCCCTTGCCATGGACCGCATCTTGAGCGACCTTGATGACCTCATCGACAACAACGATCACTTCGGATTTTTTTGGTTCCCCGGCTCAAAGCTTGCCCTTACCAAACGCAGCCGGCGCACCCAAGAACCAATTCGGCCCCGGACCAAATCAGCAAAATGGTTCGAGGAGGTCCTCGTTGATAACTACATCTACGGTGCCGCCTGCAAAGTAGCCCGACGGTTTCCGCCAGCTGCAAAAACCATTGTTTCCATCGCTAGCCAAAAATCTGCACATGACTGGATAGACCGAAGCGATCGGGTATTCGCCACTCCCCGCCTAGTTCGGGTTATCGAGATGGAATACTCCATCCCTCGCGAAGCCTTTCCCGAGGCCTTCACCCGCCTTGGGCGACTCATCGACAGCATTGGCACACCCATCACTGTTCCCGTTGAGATCCGTTGGTCCGCTGGGGACAACATCCCCCTGAGCCATGCCTCGGGCCGGGACTCGGCCTACATAGCCGCACACATGTTTCGCGGTGAACCCTACGACCAATATTTTCAAGGCGTTGAGAAGATTATGAGCGACTATCAAGGTCGACCTCACTGGGGCAAGCTCCACTTCCAGAATGCCGAGACGCTCGCCCCGCGCTACCCGCAGTGGGATGAGTTCCAGGCCATACGTAAACGGATGGACCCCGACGGCCGATTCCGTAATCCCTACACCGATCGTGTGCTCGGCCTTGTCGATCAGGGTCCGTCGTGAAGAGGTTCCGTCGCGAAGGGGTTGTGTGATGTCTGAGGCCGCTCGCAACTTCTTGGCTGCTCAGCCCAGAGTCTTACTCGGTCACTGGCCCACGCCCCTCCAACCATGTGACCGGCTGAGGGAAAAGCTTGGCGGTCCACGAATCTGGTTGAAAAGAGACGATTGCTCCGGCCTAGCAATCGGAGGCAACAAGACCCGCAAGCTGGAGTTTTTGCTCGGCAAGGCACTCGCTGAGGGTTGCGATGGGGTCATCACCTTTGGAGCTCTGCAATCAAATCACGCCCGGCAAACGGCCGCTGCCTGCGCCAAATTAGGACTGAGCTGCGACCTCATCCTGACTCGCGCCGTGCCCCGCTCCGATGAGTTCTATACCGGCTCTGGCAACGTGTTGCTCGACCGACTGCTGGGAGCGCACCTACATATTGTTGAAGATTCAGATGCTGCATTTGAGAAATTTGCTGAGCTGTATGAGGCCGGTCACGAGTCGGGGCGAAGTCTCTTTGGGATTGTGCCAGGCGGTTCGGACTCCACTGGGGTGCTGGGCTATGTGCAGGGAACGCTCGAGTTGGCAGAGCAGGTTACGGCCTTGGGTCTAGACCTAGATTCCATCTTGGTGGCTGCAAGTACTGCTGGCACTGCAGCGGGAATCGTTCTGGGCGCAGAGATTGCCAACTTGAACGCTCCGGTTCGCGTCGCATGTGTCTACGAGCCTGCCTCTGTCACTGGGGCTGAGCTCGACTCTTTAGTGGCGGCAACTGCAGCTGACCTTGGCTGCGCGATTGCAGATCGGAGCACGTGGTCGGTGAGCGATGCACCGCTCGGTGAGGGCTACGGAATTCCTACACATGCGGGGCAAGCTGCAATTGAGTTGCTCGCCACCACCGAAGGCGTACTCCTCGATCCGGTGTATACGGGCAAAGCATTTGGATATCTGCTCGATCTGATTGCGCAGGGCCAGCTTGATGAACAACGCGACGTAGTTTTTGTCCATACCGGCGGCAGCCCAGGGCTGTTCGCCTATGGCCCAATTTTTTCGGAGTAGCCCTGCGCTCTGGACTGAACAACGCGTCGAGTTCGACTACTGGTCTAACTCGACGGTAATTGCTGCTGCCATCTGTGCTGCACGCTCTAGAGCAACCTCGAGGCTCTGATCCGCAGCGATGCATACTGCGAGGCGGCGACTGCCCTCACACGTAGGTTTTGCGAACAGACGAATCTGCGATTCTGGTTCTGCGAGCGCACCCTCGAGTCCAACAAATCTTGGGATGCCCGTTCCGTGACCAAGGATGGGCACCGAGGCTGCGGGGAGGCGAAGTTCCACCTGTGGCACCGGCAGACCCAAAATGGCTCGTGCGTGCAGGGCAAACTCGCCCATATTGAGACTGGCTAACGTCACCAAGCCAGTGTCATGCGGGCGGGGGCTGACCTCCGAAAAAATGATCTCATCGCCGCGCACAAAGAGTTCAACGCCAAAGATTCCCCAACCCCCAAGGCTCGAGACAACCCGCTTGGCAATCTCTTGTGCTTGCTGCCAAGCCGGCTCGGACATTGCTGCGGGCTGCCAAGATTCCCGGTAGTCGCCATCTAGTTGAATGTGGCCAATTGGTGGACAACATTGCATTCCGTTTATGGCCGACACCGTGAGCACGGTGATCTCATAATCAAACGGGATGAACCCTTCGAGGATGCAGCGGCCAGCCCCGCTGCGGCCACCTTGTTGCGCATACTCCCAAGCAGGAGCCAGGTCCGAGGCGCTTCGGAGCACGCTCTGCCCTTTCCCGCTTGAGGACATGATCGGCTTCAGGACCGAGGGAAACCCGATTTGCTCCGAGGCCTCAGCGAGTTCGGCTTCAGTCTCTACGAAGCAGTACGGCGAGGTTGCAATCTCTAGTTCCTCGGCTACGAATCTGCGGATCCCCTCGCGGTTCATGGTCAGGTGCGCTGCCCTTGCCGTGGGAACAATTCGATACCCCTCGGCCTCGAGTTGCAACAACCTCTCGGTGGCAATCGCCTCGATCTCGGGAACAATCAGATCTGGCTGCTCAAGCTCAACCACCCTGCGCAGTTCTGCCCCGTCGAGCATGGAAAACACGTGGCTTCGGTGTGCCACCTGCATTGCAGGGGCGTTCGCATAGCGGTCACATGCAATGACCTCGCAGCCCAATCGTTGCAACTCGATCGCAACCTCTTTTCCTAACTCTCCTGAGCCGAGGAGCAGGACCCGAGTGGCGGATGGAGACAGAGGTATACCAATTTCCATTGCAAGGTCGTAGCACGCAATGCCTTCCCCTCACCACCCAGGCCGCTACGAGTCCTCCTGCCGTCTCCAAACCCCAGTTC
>JBAXCX010000186.1:0-4164 GCA_037141255.1 Actinomycetes bacterium
ACGGTGGGTGCCTGACCTGCTGGTCCGGCAAAAGCAATGATCCAAGCATGTGACTGCGGTGGGTCAAGGCCGAGCTGTGCTGTTCCAGTTTTACCGCCCACATCAAAGCCGGGCATTGTCAAAATAGATGCGGTTCCGTCGGTTACCACGCTGATCATGGCTCGACGCAAAATTTCGGCGTTCTCTGGGCTCATGGAATCGCGCCAAGGGCTATCTGCGTAACTTGCAACCACCGCACCGTCGCGAGCGCGAATCTCGCTCATCACATGCGGCACCATAATGCGGCCATTATTTGCAACCCCTGCGGCAACGAGCGCCATCTGCAAGGGCGTGGCCGCAACATCGTTTTGGCCAATCCCTGTTTGCGCTAACGCAGGCGTGTCTTCATAGACCGGCGCGGCACCCTCGGGTTTACTGACCACGGCACCAAAGTTGGTGGGGTAGACCGAGGTTGCTGGCCGGGTCAGGTCAATCGGTGGTGCGTCGTTAAACCCTGCCGCCTCGGCTGCAGCAATCATTGGGTCGGGCCCCAAGGTCTCGGCTGCCATTTGGGCAAATGAGGAGTTGCAGGATTTCTGCAGAATCACAAACAGCGTGCCTCCACACATGCTGCCGTCAAAGTTCTTGATGGGGCGGGTGGTGAGCGGCGGTGTATAGGACTGCACCACGGGGTAGTCCGGTGTGGCCTCGGTGACCTTGTTCGAGGTGAGGCCTGCAGTGGCGGTCACAATTTTGAAGGTGGATCCTGGGAAGTACCGTTCCTGATATGCCCGAGAAAGAAGCGGTTTGGACGGAGCAGCATCAAGCAAAGTTTTAACGTCAACAGCCTCCTGACCCCGGTTAGCAGAAATCACATTTGGGTCATAGGTGGGATTTGAGTACATCGCAATGATGTCGCCCGTGCGAGGATCGAGCGCCACCACCGAGCCATTCATTCCGCCCAGAGCGTCCCTTGCAGCGCGCTGCACCTGCCCGCGAAGGGTCAGCACAACATCGCCCTCGCTGGACTGATCAGCAAAAAATCCAGACAGTTCATGCAGTTGCAAAGACGGTGTGCGACCGGTGAGCTCTGCGTTATACACGCGCTCGACTCCAGTCGATCCCAAGCGGAACGAGTAGTAACCCGTGACGTGAGCAAACAACTCACCCTCTGGGTACGCCCGCTGATAACGCAGCTCGGAACGCACCACCACCGAGGTTGCAGCAATCTCTCCTTCGGCAGTGACGATATCTCCGCGTGGCTTATTAAAATCCCGTAGCTGCGAGCGAGTGTTCTCCGGCCGATCGTTATACGCCCCGGCCTGAAGAACTTGAATCTGATTGAGCTTCAGGAACGCTGCGAAATAACACAGCATGATCACGATTCCCAGAATCTTGATTTGCCGATTCATCGGGCCACCAACGGTTCTGGGGTTTTGCGCGCCGTTTGATCAGAGATGCGAATCAGCAGGGCCAACAAGATGTAGTTCGCAACTAACGAGGAGCCGCCGTATGAGACGAACGGGAGCGTCACTCCGGTGAGCGGGAGCAAACGGATGACTCCCGCAATAATGATGAACGCCTGAAAAGCAATCAGGGTGGTTAGGCCAACGGCGAGCAGCGAGCTGAACGGGTCCGAGGATCGTTGAGCCACCCGCAGTCCGCTCCCGGCTAATAACAAGAACGCGCAGAGCACTGCAGTTGCGCCGAGCAAGCCGAGTTCCTCGCCGATGACTGCAAAAATAAAGTCAGATTCATCGGCCGGAATGCGCCCTGCAATTCCAAGTCCTGGCCCCGTGCCAGTTGTGCCACCCCAGGCCAAGGCATAGGCACCTTGGATGACCTGAAACCCTTTTCCGGATGGGTCAGACCACGGGTTGATCCAGATGGTGACTCGAGTTTGTACGTGCGAGAACATTCGCCAAGCCGCATACGAGCTGGCCGAAAACAGCACAACCCCAACAGCCAAATAGCTCCCACGCCCAGTGGCCACCCACAGCATCACAATGAACAGCACGAAGAACAGCAGTGCCGAGCCAAGATCTTTTTCAAACACCATCACGATGAGCGAGAAACCCACGGCCACCAGGACGGGGGCGAAATATTTTGGGTCGGGCGTATTGATTCGGCCAATTCTGAACGTGGCAACCCCAAGCAGTTCGCGCCGATCTACTAAATAGCCGGCAAAGAATATGGCCAACGCAATCTTGGCAAGCTCACCAGGCTGAAACCCGATTGGGCCAAGCGAAACCCAAATGCGGGACCCATTGATGCTTCGACCAACCCCAGGCAGCAACGGCATGATCAGTAAGAGCACGCCGATCAGGCCAAAGGTGTAGCGGTATCGCTGCAGGAACCGAACATCTCGGACGAGGATCAACGTTGCGATATAGCCAAAAATTCCTACTGCAGTCCAAAGGGCCTGCAGCCCTGCAAGGTCTCCGTCGAGCCGCGCAATGAACACGTATCCCAACCCATTGAGCAACGCAGCGAGCGGCAGAAACAGTGGGTCCGAGGTTGGGGCAAATTTGCGGTTCGCAAGGTGCGCAAGAATCGGTAGCGCAACAATCACACCCAGAAACGGAACGATGTCTGCGGGTAACGAGGCGCTCTTGCCCAAGCTGGCCAATGCGTACGTCCCACAAATCACCAGCACGGCCAGAATGAGCAGACCAAGCTCGGTGGTTCTGCGGCGGCGACCCAACGCTTTGACTACCACCTGCTGATGAGTAGCGTCCTCTGTAATCGTCACGCCGGTGGAGCGAGCGCAGGTGGAGCAGCGGCAGCAGCGGCAGGGTCAACCGGTGGAGGGGCAGCGGCCGGAGCAACCGGAGGGGCGATTGTCGTGGTGGTGGTGGTGGTCGTCGTCGTCGTGGTCGTCGTCGTTGTCGTAGTGGTAGTCGTCATGGCCTTTAGGGTGGCCACGTAGGCAAGTGCATCCCGCTCGGAGCTGAACTGCACCCCGCGCAGCAGGTCATTCCCCACCGAGGGTGGCAGCTTCGAGACTTGAATATCCTTGTACACATCTTGCGTAACAGGATCAATCCACAGGAACTTTGTTGCACGGCCTTTATAGACCACAACAATCCGCGTTCCGCTTCCCACTTGTGGCTGCACCCCAACTGAATAACCTTGGCGCTGATTCATCACGACAATGCCAATGGACAAAACAATGATCAGCAGCAGGAGCAACAAAAACACTGGAGTACGCCAAGGACTTCGATGTGATCCCTCGACCGAGGCCGCGTCTGCGGCGGCTACGTTCTTGGCTAGTTCGATTCCTGATTCATCGGCATCGGCATCAGCAGAAGGTTCGCCCGGCAGATCAAGGGTTACCTCCGACTGAGACGGCTGCGCAGCGGTTCCGTCACCTTGGCTACTGTCTGCCTCGGGGTGACCATCAGCTGAGTGACCATCCGCATCGCCAGACTTGCCTTCATCTCGTTCACCCTCTGCCTCACGCTCTGCCACGTCCTGATCTTCGGCCTCACCATCTGCCACGTCTTCTGCCGCTCGAGGCGGCGCAATCGGGACGAGCGGCACGGTGGCCGTATCGCTGAGGGGATCACGGGGTTCATCCTCTAGATCTACGGTCGGTGTGGCAATACGTCGGCAGCGCTCCGCCAATGGCGCAGGCAGGTGGCCCGACTCGGTCACCTCGGCCACCACCACGGTGATGTTGTCGCGGCCTCCCGAGGCATCAGCCTCGGCAGCTAGACGACGAGCAAGAACCTCGGGTTCGTCTGGCTCACTCAAGATCTCAGCGATGCGGTCCTCAGAAATTTCGTTGAATAGGCCGTCACTGCATAACAAGAAGCGGTCGCCGTCGCACGGGCTCACTAGCCATGCATCAACCACGACAAGTGCCTCAACCCCAAGAGCGCGGGTCAACACGTTTCGCTGCGGGTGTACCTCTGCCTCTTCGGGTGTAATACGACCCTCGCGAACGAGTGACTCCACCAAGGAGTGATCCTCGGTCAGACGATGTAGTTCACCAGCGGCAAACAAATAGACCCGACTGTCTCCCACGTTGAGCACGGCAAGATGCTCGCCATCTTCATCAACAAGACCCACCGCGCATATGGTCGTTCCCATTCCCCGCAAGCTGGGATCCTCGGCCGCTCGACTGCTGATGCGGCGGTTTGCCTGATGCACAGCGCCCACGAGTTCTAACAGCGACCTGTG
>JBAXCX010000187.1:0-4007 GCA_037141255.1 Actinomycetes bacterium
TACCCCACGATTTCGCGGGACCCTTCAGAGACCAGCGACCTGATAGCGAGCGATCAGGAAGAGGGCTATGCGGCGCTCAATCAGGCGGCCCGGCTTGGCCAGGAGTGTCGGGTTTTTGCACCCGTGTATAGGCAACGCACGTTGGCAGGTTTGGTGAGCAGCATGGGCGGCGCGTCTGCCTCAACAGCAGACCCAAAGCTTGGCTACAACGATGTGCTCGACTCATGGAAGCAGTACATGGCCACCGATAATCAGGGGCGCGGAGTGGTGCTGATCGGTCATTCGCAGGGAACCTTCATGTTGATCGAGCTGCTCAAGGAAGAGATCGATCCAAACCCGGATGTTCGTGATCGACTGGTTGCTGCCTACCTAGCCGGGGGTTCTGTCAGCGTGCCGGACGGGGCCGACGTGGGTGGAGATTTTGCAAATCTTCCGTTGTGTCGCAAGGCCGAACAAAATGCCTGTGTCGTGAGTTGGGCAACGTTCCGTTCGACCTCACCACCCGTGGCAGGTTCGTACTTTGGCGCTGTGCGAGGCGGTCAACCCGGTCAGGTGGCAGCATGCAATAACCCTGCAGCGCTCGCCGGCGGACCTGCGCCCTTGGACTCATATTTTCAGGCAGCTACAGGCAGTTCAATCCTGTCGGGAGATGCCAGCGATGCAAGCGCAGCGGGTAGCGATTCGTCCCGCTGGGTCGATCCAGCCTTCGGGCAGGTCACGACACCCTTTGTGCAGACACCTGGCTTGGTAACTGGCGAGTGCGTGCAGCGTGACGGCTTCAGCTACCTAGAGGCAACCATCAATGGCGATCCGGACGGGCCCAGAATTGATGACATCGGCGGAGATCTGACCCCCGAGTGGGGCCTGCATCTGCAAGATGTGAACTTGGTGATGGGCGACATCCTGACGCTGGTTGGCAAGCAAGCCAAGACTTATGCTGCAACGCACTAGCTAGCCTGCGTTGAGCGCTGGGCCGGTAGCAACTAGCTTTCGCACCCATGACTGATCCTCAACAGGTCCTAGCCGCAATTACCAATGGCGCTTCTCCCGAGGAACTCGCCAGCTTGGGAACTCCAGACTCAACTCGAGCAGCTCACGTGCTCCGCTCAGAGGCCGAGATGTGGGAGGGGGTTGAGTCCTGGGATAAGGACCCTCGTCAGAGCCTGCATGTAGGTGACCTGCCGCTTCCCGAGATTGCCCCCGATGAGGCCGTCATTGCAGTAATGGCAAGTTCCATCAACTTCAATACGGTCTGGACCTCGATCTTTGAGCCCATGTCGACCTTTGGGTTCTTGGATCGTTTGGGTAAGGAATCCATTTGGGGTAAGCGCCACCAACAGGACTTTCACATCGTGGGCTCTGATGCCTCGGGAGTGGTGCTCAAGGTTGGATCAGCAGTGCGCAACTGGAACACCGGGGACCACATCACGGCTCACTGCAACTATCTCGATGACCAGGATCCATCGGCGCATAACGATTCGATGCTGGCTGCGAATCAGCGCATCTGGGGCTTCGAGACGAACTACGGCGGGTTGGCCGACTTTGCGATCGTCAAGGCAAACCAACTCATGCCCAAGCCCACGCATCTGACTTGGGAAGAGGCGGCAGTCAATGCTCTGTGTGCCTCGACGAGTTATCGCATGTTGGTTGGCGATCATGCCGGCAGAATGAAGCAGGGTGACAACGTCTTTATCTGGGGCGCAACTGGCGGCATTGGCGCCTACGCCACACAGTTGGTGTTGAACGGTGGCGGCACCCCAATCGGCGTGGTCTCCTCGCCTGAGCGGGTCAAGTTGCTGAATGCCATGGGTTGCGAAGCGGTCATTGATCGACAAGCTGAGGGCTACAAGTTCTGGTCGGATGAGCACACCCAGGACGAAAAGGAATGGCGTCGCTTGGGTAAAAAGGTGCGTCAGCTTGTTGGTGAGGATCCGGACATCGTGTTTGAGCACCCGGGTCGTTCCACCATGGGAGCCTCGGTGTTTATTGCCAAGCGTGGCGGCAAGATAGTGACCTGTGCTGCCACCTCGGGCTACATGATTGAGTACGACAATCGTCACCTGTGGATGAAGCTGAAGAGCATCGTGTCTTCTCACTTTGCCAACTATCAAGAGGCTTGGGAAATGAATCGCCTGATCGATAAGGGTGCGATTCAACCAGTTCTGTCCGAGGTGTTCACACTGGATCAGGTGGGTGAGGCAGCACTGAAGGTGCACCATAACCAAGCCGAAGGAAAGATCGCTGTGTTGTGCTTGGCTCCCGAAGAAGGCATGGGAATTTCTGACCCCGAAAAGCGTGAGCGCATCGGTGAAGACAAGATCACGCTGTTCCGTCGCCATGCCCGCGGCGAACTCTAAGAGAAAGCACGAATGCAGAGATCATGAATGAAACAACACCTACATCTGGATTGCTGACCGAGATTGACCATGTGGCCATTGCAGTCAAGGACCTTGACGCCGCAATCGAGTATTACCAGCAGGCCTTTGGCGCCACGGTCTTTCACCGTGAAGTTGTGGAATCAGATGGGGTTGATGAGGCCCTGATCAAGGTTGCCGATAGCTACATCCAACTCACTGCTGCCACCCGGCCTGACTCGCCGATTGCAAAGTCGATCGAGAAGCGGGGCGAGGGACTGCATCACATTGGTTACCGGGTAGCGAATTGCCAAGAAGCCCTTGATGCCATGGTCGCCGCTGGTGCCACAGCAATCGATAAGGCTCCCCGGCCAGGGTCACGCGGAACCACAGTTGCTTTCGTGCACCCCAAGGGATCATTCGGCACCCTTATTGAACTTGTTCAAGAGTAAATCCGTAAGCGGCCGCTAGGGTTACGGTCCACTCGTTGAAGTCAGTGGGAGATCATATGTCTAAGGTCGCGCAACAGTCAGCAAAAGCACTCGAGACGCTCGAGACCGTAGAGACTGCGTTGGAGCGAACCCAGAAGGCGCTTCGAGCGGCAGAGTCGGCCGACATGATGGCCAGTGCAGTTGCAAAGAGGTCTCGACCGATTCTCAAAATTTTGCTGCTCCTCACTGTGGTGGGTGCGGCAATCCTGGTGATCAAGAAGCTGAAGTCTAGCAGTTCAACTCCACCGGCAAACACTGACCCCTACGGCGCAGACTCAACCGAGAAGTAACTCGCATGAGGTGTCGAGCAACTCGGTGAGTCGCTCGAGGGTCATTCGGTTGTTGACCCACTCCACCATGCAGTGGTACCAAACAGCGCCGATCACATCTAGGACCTTGCTGCGTTTCTCTGGGTCAATCTTGAACATTGCGAGCTCAAGCGCCGGGTACACCACTGGCCCCATTTGCGCGTAGCACCGGCTCGCGTTCGGGTCAGCAGAATTAGCAACGAGGACGAGCACCTTGGCAAACATCGGCTGACGCGCGTACGAATTAACCGCCAAGTGCAGCACCGCAGCTAAACGTTCAGCCGACCCAAGCCCAGTAGCTGAGCGCTTCTTTGTTCGGTCCTCAAGGGCGCTGGCCCACTGCAATAAGGCAGCGGCGAGCAGGTGGTCCTTGGATGAGAAGTATCGGTACACCGTGCCGAGTGCAACACCTGAACGATCGGCTATTTCTTTCATCTGGATATCTTCAGGAGCTAGTGCGTCGCCTGCAGAGATCAGCTCGATAACGGTGGTCACGAGTCGTTGTCGACGAATCAATTGAGCAGCGGTCATTGAGTCCGGCGATTGCGGAGCGGCTGATGCTTCGCTGAGGGTGTCCTGCTCGGGAACTGACATAGAATGAAATCCGATTCTAGTCTGTCTCTACTGATCAGCTAGAGCGCAGAACAGCCCGAGTGCAAACCCCCGAAGGAGCTAGGGATCATGAGTACTGCAACCGAAGAGCACTACACCATCATCTCGGCAGATTGTCATGCCGGGGGCAGCCATGAGATGTACCGCGAATATCTTGATCCCGCCTATGTCGCAGAGTTCGACGCTTGGCGAGAGAAGTACAAGAACCCGTTTCGGGATTTGCAGGATGGCGGTCGACTTCG
>JBAXCX010000188.1:0-4002 GCA_037141255.1 Actinomycetes bacterium
GTGGTGTCGCTCAAGAACATGTACGACGGGATGATCACCCGGTCGACACCCTTGTCTGCAAGTTCTTGAACTGCGCCAAGCGGGTCGGCCCCAAAGATTGAAGCGTCGCCGAAGGTGATCTCGATGCTCGAGGGGTCACGGTCGGCTGCGGCAGCGGCTTGATTGACCATATCGACAAGTTCGACGATGTCGCCGTTGCCGGGGAAGAAGCCGTCACCGATGCGACCGGCGCGCTCCGCTGCAATGCGGCTATGGCCACCAATGTGAATAGGCACCCGACCGTTAGTCGGCTTGGGGTTGACGCTCGCATTGGCAAAATCGGCGAACTCGCCATGGAACTCGGCGTTGTCGTTGTCCCAGAGGGCTCGCATGGCACCGATGTACTCCTCGGTGCGAGCACCACGTCGCGCGAAGGGAATCCCGAGCGCATTGAACTCTTCTTCAAGCCATCCAACGCCGACTCCAAGCTCAACACGCCCACCCGAAATCTCATCCAGAGTCGCCACCGATTTGGCGAGGACCACAGGATTGCGCTGAGGCAAAATCAAGATTCCCGTAGCTAAGCGAATGCGGGTGGTAACTGCGGCAACAAATGACAGCCAGATCAGCGGGTCGGGCAGGGGAGTGTCAGTCGCCATCATCATTTTGCCGCTTGGGTCATACGGGTACTTTGAGGCGTAGCCGTCGGGGTAGATCACATGCTCTACCGTCCACAGCGACTCAAAGCCTGCGGCCTCTGCGCCCTGGGCCATCTCGGTCAGGCCAGGTTGGGTTGCAAAGCTCATGATGTTGGCAAAGCCAAGTCCAAATTTCATTGCGAATCGCTCCTAATTTGTTGTTTCGTTCGGTGGAGATACATGGTCTTGAGCGGGGCCTAAGAATTCGAGGCCGGCAAACTCGCCGTTGCTTCGCCAGTTGTCGATATAGGCAAAGTACGCGACTGGGCCGGCCGGGTAGCCAGAGGCCCCGAGTCGCTCACGGCGACCCATAGGTTTGCCCTCGTTGTTGTAGTAGCCCGGCGTGCAATCCAAGTTGCCAAAGATGGATGTTCCCGTTCCGTCGAGCAGGTCAATCCATGCCTGTTCGGCCTGCTCAGTGACCTCTACCGTTTCTGCCCCACAGGCAGCAGCATGCGCAATGGTCGCAGCCACCGTGGTACCAGCCTCAACCAAGTTGTGGGTGATATTCGAGATCAGGTTGGCACCTTGATTTGGGCCGACGATGAACAGGTTGGGGAACCCGTGCACGTTGATGCCATGCAGGGTGGTCATACCCTCGGCCCAATGCTCAGACAGGGCTTCGCCGTTGCGCCCCGTAGTTTCGAATCCCGCCCGTCGAGCGTGTTCAGTACCGACCTCAAACCCTGAGGCAAAAATCAAACAGTCCAGTTCGTAATGCTCGCCGGCAACCCAAACCCCAGTTGCGTCGATGCGTTCCACGCCCAAGCCTGCAGTGTCGATCAGATGGGCTCCCGGTTCGTTATAGGCCTGCAAATACTCATCATGAAAACACGGGCGCTTACAGAGTTGTCGGTACCAAGGCTTGAGGTGCTCTGCAGTTTCGGGATCGCTCACGATGGCGTCAACTCGAGCGCGGATCTCGTCCATCTTCTCGTCGTCGCTCTCATCAAACGCTCGCTTGACTGTCTCGGGGCCGAACTCCACCCCGGGAACAGACATCTCAGCCACGACGCGGTCACGAATCCGCTGCGCAATGTCAGTCCACCCGTCTTTGACTAGGTCAACATCGGTGAATCCACCGGTTTGCAGAGTCGCAAAATTAATGGCCCATTCCTGTTGCCAACCCTCGCCGAGGGCCGCAAACTCTTTGGCATCGATTTTCTGGTTGTTGCGCACATCGATTGAGGATGGGGTGCGCTGAAACACGAACAGTTCCTGGGCTCCTCGGGCAAGGTGCGGGATGCATTGCACCGAGGTTGCACCGGTGCCGATAATGCCCACACGCTTGTCGGCAAGCTTTGTCAGCGGAGCGCCCGAGGGGTCACCGCCGGTGTACTCGTAATCCCAACGGCTGGTATGAAAGCAGTGGCCCTCGAAGGTGTCGATCCCTGACACGCCGGGCAGCTTCGGGCGATGAAGTGGTCCCGTGCCCATGGTGACGAACTGAGCGCGGATCTTGTCTCCACGGTTGGTTGAGATGATCCACCGGTGAGTGGTCTCGTCCCAGTCCAGGGCCGTGACTTGGGTCGAGAACAGTGCCCTCTCGTACAAGTCAAACGTGGTTGCGATGCGTTTTGCGTGGCCAAAAATCTCGGGTGCCATGGTGTATTTCCGGCTCGGCATATGCCCGGTCTCTTCGAGCAGAGGCAGATAGATCATGGCGGCCGTATCGCACATCGCGCCCGGGTAGCGGTTCCAATACCAAGTTCCGCCGACATCGCCGCCTCCGTCAATCAGGCGAACGTCATCAACACCGGCCTCCTTGAGCCGGGCTCCCGTCACTAAGCCTGCAAAGCCTGCGCCGATCACAGCGACTGTGACCTCGTCTTCAAGAGGTTCACGGGGAACAACCTCGGTGTACGGGTCATCCAAGAAATGTGCAAACTTGCCGGTTGGCTCAAGGTACTGGGCGTTGCCTTCTGGTCGAAGCCGCTTATCGCGTTCTTCTTGGTATCTGTCACGCAAATCTGTGCGGTCGGTACTGCTCATCTCACCAGCCCGCTTGGAGGAAGTTCTGAAGTGCTGACATCGCTGTGGACTGTACTTCCTCATCGGATTTATTGGCCCACGCGCGAGCAGTTGGGCCACCGAGTAAGGCGAGCAGCACGGGCTCTCCTGTCAGCGGGGCCATGTTGAACCACTCTGTGAATGGCTGCTCTGCGGCTGAGGCTGGATTGGGTGAGATCTGCGTCCACATGAGCGTCTCGTTGCTCCAAAATTGCTCGTCGAAGCGAAACCAGAACTTGTCGAGCACTCCCATGCCAATAGCAGTGATCGCATTTTGTTTGGCAGTCGGAAGCGGAGGATCAAAAGCAATCGATGCGGCTTTGAGAACCCCGAGCGGAACGGTGACTACGACACGGTCAGCGGTGCTTGTCTCGGTGTTGCCCTCGGTGCTGCCCGCCGGGCTGTCGGCTGGGCTCGAGACGCGAGTGTCGATGTGTGTCACGACTACTCCCGATTCGTTCCAGCGAACAGCGCTCACTCTTTGGTTGAGCTGTACCTCTAGGTCCTTGGCTGGGCTTGTCACTAATTGTCCGTAACCCCCTGTGACCAGTAGGTCGTCTCCGTCGCTGCCCTCATCTTGTCCCCACCATGCAGAGAGTTCTTCGGTGGAAGCCCCATATTCGGTGGCGATCTCACCGTTCAATACTGCTGCCAGAACCTGCGGACTCACTTGAGTTTCTTGGGCTGCTCCGCTCTGCTCGATTGCTTGGGCCAGGGACAGGTCGCTGTCTTGCTCATCGGCCCAGGCTGTCGCCAAGTCCATAGTCTCTTGAGCTGGTTCTACTGCTTGATCAATGTTGTCTACGGGCTCGCCGTTTGTGCCAATTGCGGACTGCTCATAGTCAAAAGGTGATGTGCTCACACCAAGCACTTCGAGCTCGTCGGCTAGTTCGCTAGCGCTGGTGTCATGCACCCAAGATGCACCTAGCTCAATGGGGATCGGCCACCCTGCTGGCTGAACTGTCTTTATCCTTCCACCCACTCGGTCGCTGGCCTCAAGCAAGGTCACATCGTGGCCGGCAGTGGTCAGTGCTTGGGCTGCAGTAACGCCCGCAATGCCAGCGCCAATGACCAGGATCTTCTCGCTGCTAGTCGACTTGCCTGCCGCAAGCTCATCAAGAATCTCTTTGGCTACCCGAACCCCAGAACCCTGGGCTCCGTGGACAGTGGCGGGGTTATCTGGAGACGTTGCCTCGCCTGCAAAGAAAACTCGGTTGCCGAGTGGCGCAGCTAGCGCCTTGCGCATTTTGGGATCAGCTCCGACAGCCATATAGCTGTAGGAGCCAAAGGCGAGCGGGTCAGTCGACCAAGATGT
>JBAXCX010000189.1:0-3986 GCA_037141255.1 Actinomycetes bacterium
CATGGCGGGCAGGTGTACGTAGACGGCGCAAACCTGAATGCCCTAGTTGGGCTTGCCAAGCCAGGAAAGTTCGGCGCTGACGTCAGCCATCTGAACTTGCACAAAACCTTTTGCATTCCCCACGGCGGTGGCGGCCCGGGCGTAGGGCCTGTCGCAGTAGGCGCACATCTGGCACCCTTCCTTCCGAATCACGAGCATCGCTCAGACGCTGGGCCGGACACTGGGCCGGGTGCAGTCTCTGCAGCACCTTTCGGATCTGCCAGCATCCTCCCGATTTCTTGGATGTACATCACCATGATGGGTGACCGCCTTCGCCGAGCTTCGGAGCTTGCAATTCTGTCTGCGAACTACATTGCGTTACGGCTCGCCGATCACTTTCCCATTCTGTACACCGGTCGCGGCGGCCTTGTTGCCCACGAGTGCATTCTGGACCTGCGCCCGCTCGAGAAGTCTGTCGGCATTACCAATGAGGACGTCGCGAAGCGGCTCATGGACTACGGATTCCATGCGCCGACCATGTCATTCCCGGTGCCGGGAACGCTCATGGTTGAACCAACCGAATCCGAAGGGCTTGCCGAACTTGACCGCTTCTGTGATGCGATGATCTCGATTCGCTCAGAGATCGATCGCGTGGCCGCTGGCGAGTGGACGCTCGAAGACAACCCACTGGTTCACGCCCCGCATACTGCTCAAGAAGTCGCGGGCGATGCCTGGGATCACAGCTACTCGCGATCGCTAGCAGGATGGCCAACCGAGCATCAGAAGAATTCCAAGTACTGGCCTCCCGTGAGTCGGATCGACGGCGGCTATGGCGACCGGAACTTGGTTTGTTCCTGCCCGCCCATTGAGGCGTTCGCCGAATAGGGATCCAGCAAGTTCAAGACGCAGGTCTGTGGAATTCAGGTCTGTCGAACTCAGGTCTGTGGAACTCAGGTCTGTGACAAGAACGGCAACTTGACCACTTCGGCCGCAACTTGCGTGCCCCTCTGATCAATCATGACCTGATCGCCAACTTGAACGCTTGGGTCAAGGAACGCCAGAGCGATTCCATACCCAAGAGTTGGCGAGAAGTTACCTGAACTCAATTGGCCAATGACTTCGTCATTACGGAGCACTGGTTGGTCAGCCCGTGGCGGCCGGCGTCCTTCTGTCTTGAGTCCGTACATCAGGGGTGAGACGCCGTTGACTTTCTGACGCTCGAGTGCATCCCTGCCTCGGAAATCTCCCTTATCCCAACTCACGACCCATCCCAGCCGAGCATTGAGTGTGGTGATTCCTTCACCGAGTTCATGGCCATGCAAAGGCAGGCCCGCCTCAAGTCGCAACGTGTCGCGGGCACCAAGGCCAGCGGGAGTCACGCCTGCGCTCATGATGAGGTCCCAGAAAGCTTTTGCGACGCTGACCGGCACTGCGCATTCGACGCCGTCTTCGCCGGTGTACCCCGTTCCAGCAACGATGCAGTCTGCGCCTTCAAATCTAAACTCTTTGACACGGAATCGGCCGACCGCTGCTGCTTCTGGCAACACTGTTGCCAGTCTCTCGATAGCTTTCGGGCCTTGAATTGCGATGACGGCCCGCAGAGCTGTGGTCTCGGCAATCGAGATCTCACCTTGTTCAGCGGCATCGGCTAGGGCCAAACGCACACCCTCGGTATTCGATGCATTCGGCATCACATCAAAGACGTCTGGTGCAACCCACCAGACAATGATGTCATCCACCACCGAGGCAGTTTCTGGGTCGAGCAGATGCGTGTATTGCGCCCGACCAGGCTGGATTTTATTCAGGTCATTGGTCAGGGTTCGCTGCAAGGCCTCGAGTGCGGCAGGCCCCTGAACACGAACCGTCCCAAGATGGCTGACATCGAATGCCACTGCGTCGCTGCGGCAGGCGCGATGCTCGTCCAGCGTTCCACCAGGGTACGAAAGGGGCATGTCCCAACCGCCAAAGGGAACCATCTTGGCGTCGAGTGCGCGGTGAACCGAATCCAGAGGTGAGAACTGCATCAATTACGGCCTCAGAGACCAGCAGCCACAGAAACGGCCGGCGCTTCTGTTGCAACCGCAGAGATCCCGGTTGCGGGAGTTCCTGCCGGGCGGAACTCGACGATGCGAGCGTCCACCTCTTCTTTGACGCCGGCGAGCGGAAGTACGTTGAGCACTCCCTGCCCCTTTTGCAACACGTCGATGAGTTCCTCGCCAGAGCGAACCAGAACCGAGGTTCGCCCGCTAATGACCAAGTTTGCCGATGTGATGTCCTCGATCAGGTGTTCACGCATGTAATCGAAGGCCTGCCGAACAGACTCCAGCTTGAGTCCTGCATCAAGCAGCGTCTTGATGATCTTGAGTTCCAGCAGATCGCGATAGGAGTACAGACGACGAGACCCGCTACCGCGAGCTTCGGCCAGCGATGGCACCAACAGATCGGTTCGAGCCCAGTAGTCCAACTGCCGGTAGGTGATCCCGACAATCTCGGCTGTCTTGCGACCACTAAAGCCCTGCTCTGGTGTCGGCAGTTCTAGGGATTCGCTCAAAATTTCTTGCATTGATCGCGCTCCACGTCTTTGTGCCAGTGAATTCCGGCCGCAAGTTGCATCCGAGAAATTACTCCGAGGTAGTAAGTATGCGGTGGATGTTCCGATTTGCCTAGTCGCAGCAGGGAGTGCGGTCGCGATTAGGCACCAAAATCCTCTGGTGAAACCTGCTCAATGAACTGTTTGAACTCCTCTACCACTGCTTCTGGAAGGTCCTCAGACTCCTCGTCTGGAACCAGTTCGTCAACGAAACCAGCCGTGTCGAGCACTTCCTCAGATGAAAATATCGGGCACCCGACTCGAACTGCTAGCGCTACGGCGTCAGAGGGCCGAGCCGAGATATGTTGCAGTCCAAGCGAGGAACTCACCTCGAGATCTGCGTAGTAGGTGGTCTCGCGCAACTCGGTAATCACCACCCGCTCGAGCTGCGCTCCGAGTCCATCCATGACGTCACAGAATAAGTCGTGAGTCAGTGGGCGTGGAGTTTCAACTCCCTCCATCGCAAAGGCGATGGCCGTGGCCTCGGGGCCACCAATGAAGATCGAAAGTTGACGACGACGGCCTTGCAGCTCGCGCAGAACAACCACCGGGGTGTTACTCGGAAGTTCTACACGAACGGCGACCAACTCAAGCTCGATCACCTCCACACCTTAGTGCCCAAACTGGGGCTCGATGACGGGCCAATTCAGCAGCACTCCCAAGCGACCAACAGCAGTCCTCAACAAGGGCTCATCGATCATCAAACGCTTGTTGACAAGCAATCCTGGGCAGACTGACTAGACGGGCTCAATCTTGCTCGGTTCGTGTGAGTTGCGACAGCTGCCGCTGCAACAACGCTGCGTGCAATTCAGCACCCATTGCGAGGAGTTCCTCACAGCGATCAGCAGCTTGCTGGCGTGATGCAGGGTTCCGCTGCTTGATCAATGGCACCACAAGTTGCTCTACAAAGCCCGCTTCTCGTTCAGCCGAAACCTTATACATGCGCAGGTGACGCGGCTCAACTCCCAACTCCGCATACCTGGCTGCAAACTGGGCAACCTCGACAGCCTCACCGTCGTAGGTCGGCTGGCCACCCATCAAGCCCGCAATCACTAGGCCGTACTGCTCAAGGTCTGCGAGCAGGTTCTCATCTATTCCGCAGAGTGCACAGAGTTCCTCAGCCGACAGCAGTGTGTCTGCGACGGCAGGCTTCTTCTTGCGCGGCGCCTTGCCGCGACCCGACCGGGGAGCCCGCGTCGCCGCGGAACCCGTGTCTGCCGATTCCCCCGCGCTGCTAGTAGAAGCAGCTTTGCGCGATTTGCCCTTACTACGAGGATCTTCTTGAAGGGCTGCAACAACATCTGCAGGGGTGGTGTGAGCCGGGCGGTTTGTCTCAGGCCCGTGGTGACACGATTTTCATCGTGTCGAATTCCACGGCACCGGCACGTTGAAAAACGTGCGGCCACGATCCGAAGGG
>JBAXCX010000190.1:0-3969 GCA_037141255.1 Actinomycetes bacterium
GCTATGGCTGAATTCGTCTCCGAGATTTTTGACCCGCAAGCCTGGGACTCCGTACCCGGATTTGAACTCCAGGACATCACGTATCACCGAGCCAAAGAATCAGGCACGGTTCGTATTGCGTTTAACCGTCCAGAGATCCGCAATGCCTTTCGTCCAGCGACGGTGGATGAGTTGTATCGAGTGCTCGATCACGCTCGCATGTCATCTGATGTCGGGTGTGTGTTGTTGACCGGGAATGGTCCGTCCCCCAAAGACGCTGGTTGGGCGTTTTGTTCCGGTGGGGACCAGCGAATCCGCGGCAAGGATGGGTACCGCTACACCGTGGCAGATGGCGAGGCCGGCCAAGTGGGCGAGACTGCAGCGAGCATCGACCCAGCGCGCAGCGGTCGGCTGCATATCCTCGAGGTTCAGCGGCTCATCCGTTTTATGCCCAAGGTAGTCATTTGCGTGGTTCCCGGCTGGGCTGCTGGAGGTGGCCACAGTTTGCATGTGGTCTCCGACCTAACGATTGCTAGCCGAGAACACGCGCGCTTTAAACAGACCGATGCCGATGTGGCCAGCTTTGACGGTGGCTTTGGATCTGCATACTTGGCGCGACAGGTAGGGCAGAAGTTCGCTCGAGAAATCTTCTTCTTAGGAGATGAGTACTCGGCCGAGGATGCGCATCGCATGGGCATGGTGAACGCAGTGGTCGACCACGCTGACCTTGAACGGGTGGCGCTGGACTGGGCTCAGAAGGTGAACGCAAAAAGCCCGACTGCGCAACGCATGTTGAAATACTCCTTCAACATGATTGATGACGGCCTAGTGGGGCAGCAGATCTTTGCAGGCGAGACCACGCGCTTGGCTTATATGACTGATGAGGCCGCAGAGGGCAGAGACTCGTTCCTAGAAAAGCGCGAGCCTGATTGGTCGCCCTTCCCCTGGCACTTTTAGAAAGCCAGCACTTCTAGTAGCGCGGCACTTCTAGCCGGACGGCATGCGCCGAGCCGCGTCCGCACTGAGCCTCAGGCTGCCGCTTTGCGTAGCCTTCGCATAACTGGGAATCCCCAGAGGAACGTAGCTATGGCCCATCGGCCAGGTTGTTCCAAGTTGCTGCGCCGCGCGGACACGTAGGAAGAGGCTGCCTCGGCGCTGTGGATTGCGGCCGTCCCGACTAGCAACGATCGAACGGCCTGTCGGGGGAGTTTCTCACCCGCTACGGACTTCCACTTTTCCCAGGCTGGGTCGCTCACGGTGAGCGCAACCGATGTGCTCACCCCTACAACGACAAACAAACGCCAAGCCAAGCTGGGTGTTCTGACTGAACTCATGGATGCTCCTACGGGGACTCAGTGGTGGAAAGTGCCTTGACAACTTACTGCGCCGGGCTCAGAAGTTCCCCTCGAATACTGCCAAGGCACCCGCTCAGAATCTCATAGCCTCAAGGTGTAGGCAGGGTCCCACTGGGTCCAGTTCGACTCGGTGTCCAAAAAATCGTTGACACCCACACGGAAAGAAGCGTTCATGTTTGCGGGAATGAAGAGTCGAGTTTCCCCAACGAGCCGACCCCGTCGCAGTGTTGCTCGATCGGCCTCTGCAGCGCTTCTGGCGCTTGCAGTTGTTGGTGGCCTCCTAAGTTCTTGTAGCAGTGGCGAGTCTGCAGAATCCTCGACTTCCACGACCGAGAAATCTGCTCAGTCCAGTACCTCTGCAGTTGCAGCCGAGTCTCAGACTCTGCGCATTTTGGTATCCAACGATGATGGGTATGCGGCACCTGGAATCGATGCCGTGGTCCGTGCTCTAGCTGCGCTTCCAGATACACAGGTGGTTGTTGCTGCCCCTGCTGAGAATCAAAGTGGTACTGCCGGCAAAACCTCGCAGGGCGAGTTGCAGGTGAGTGAGGTCACAACTGCGAGCGGTTATCCGGCAACCTCGGTCCAGGGTTACCCAGCAGATGCGGTGAACTGGGCGCTAGATGGCGGTATAGGAGAACTACCCGCCTTGGTAGTAACGGGAGTCAACGCTGGCCAGAACCTGGGCTCGGTGGGCAACACGCTTTCCGGAACGATCGGCGCTGCTCGGGCGGCAGCAGCCAAGAACATTCCGGCACTGGCCTCGAGCACGGCCATCTCCGACGCTGCTGATTACGACTTGGCTGCAAGCTATGTAGTCAAGTGGGTGCAGGCACACCGCCAAGATTTGCTTGAGGGCAAACTGACGGGCAAGGAACTGGTCTTACAAAATCTGAACGTGCCGGTCTGCACTGCGGGTTCACTTCGCGCTCAGGTAGAGGTTCCCATGTCAGGCTCAGGCGAGGGGGCAATTGCCGATCAGGACTGCACCTCAACCCTGCAAGACCCTGCAGACGACATCACGGCGTTCAACAATGGGTTTGTGACGCTGTCAGAGGTGACGGTTCAAGCACCGGCGTAAGCGTTGTAGTGCAAGACGTTTGCTCAAGCAGTCGCTCAACCATTCGCTCAACACTGCGAATTGTTTTTCTCAATTCTGTTGACCACTGAGGTAATTCGGCCAAGACTGGAACTGTCCGCTTGCTGTGCGGACCAAATCAAGGGGACTGCCATGAAGAACGCTTACCGAGTTCTGCCCGTTGTATCCGCAGCAGTACTGCTCTTGGCAGTCTCGTGCGCACCAGCTCCAGGCGGCGGTGGAACTGCCAACTTGGCGCCCATTGCGGTTGCAACGGCTAGTCCACTTTCTGGCAATGCGCCCTTAAGCGCTGCGTTCGACGGCTCTAACTCTCTTGACGCTGACGGCTCAATTGTCAGCTACTCGTGGAGCTTTGGAAACGGCACCAATGGCAGCGGTGTGACATCCACTGGCAATTACCCGACAGCCGGCGCCTTTACAGCAGTCCTGACAGTGACAGACAACAAGGGAGCAACTGACACTGACTCGCTCACCATCACGGTGAACGGCGATGGTGATGGCGATGGAGTGTTTGTTCCCTCGGATTGCAACGACGCTGACAGCACAATTTTTCCTGGAGCCGCTGACCCGGCTGGGGACAACATCGATAGCAACTGCGATGGCATCGACGGGACCGAGTCCGCAGCGGTGTTCGTGAACTCCTCGACCGGAGCAAACACCTCAACTTGCGGAACCATTCTTGAACCCTGCGCTTCGATTACGCAGGGTCAGTCCCGCGCAGTGGCCGAGTCAAAGAGCAGCGTGTTCGTTGCCGGTGGTTCGTACAGCAAGTTCACTGTGCAAGCAGGCTTAGAGGTGCGCGGTGGGTACGGCCAGAACTTTCAGCGAGGAGTGCTGGCAACCTCGCCAAGTATTGCCACCGTCACGGCAGCGTTCGACGCAACGGTCAACGGCCCGGTGGGTGTGATTGCAGACGGAATTTCAACAGCAACTCGAGTGGCAGACCTGAACATTGTGGGAGCCACCGCTAGCGCAGGCAACAGCAGTTACGGCGTATTTGTTCGCAACTCCACAAGTGCACTTGTTCTGGACTCGCTCAACATTTCCGGTGGTGTCGCGGGAGCGGGTAGCGCTGGTGCTGCTGGCAGTTCGGGCTGGTCCGGCACAGCAGGTACTGGCAGTAACGGTGGTGATGGCTTTGAGCCCGGCGGAGCATGCAATACGTCTTCAGCTGGCGGCGGCGGCGCTGGCGGTGGGGGAGCCAATTCTGGCGGTTCAGGTGGCAAAGGTGGTGTTGTTGACGGGTCTTGTGGTTGGACTGGTCTCTGCAGTAACTGCGACGCGCAGACCGGCAACTCCGGCGGTTCCGGTGGTGGCGTCGGTGGTGGCGGCGGAGGTGCTGGAGGTACCGCAGCAACCGACGGTCTTGTAGGAATTTGCACGCTGGGCGGAACTGGTCCGTCCTTGCGTGGAGGTAGCGGGTCCTCTGGCGCAAACGGCACAGCAGGCGGCGCCGGGTCTGGCGGATCAGCAGGAGCGAACGGTGCAACGGGTCTGCTCGGCGCGAACGGAGCCGGCGGTGGCGCTGGTGGCGGC
>JBAXCX010000191.1:0-3902 GCA_037141255.1 Actinomycetes bacterium
ATGTGTTAGGCACGCCGCCAGCGTTCGTCCTGAGCCAGGATCAAACTCTCCATCGAGATCTTTGACACTCAATCTTCCGAAGAAGACTGAGCCTCGCAAATCGAAGAGCCGGTATCAAAAAAGGAATTTGATACCAACTGGCACAGTTCTGGCATTTTGCCATCGGTTTAACCCGACAGCGCTTGTCCGTTATGTGCTTATAAATGTATTGATTTGGAACTGCCTCATACGTTCGCTTCCGAACGTACGGCAGCCCGCACTCGCCTATTTGGCATTCTGTCTTCCGTTGTCAAGAAGCGCCGATCTCCCAAATGGGAGACTGCAGCCGGAACATAACTCAATGGTTAGGGGTTCCGATAGATGCTCCCAGCGGCTGTTACCAGCCGTATGGGGCGAGAGGAGAACTTACTCCCAGAAGCTCATGGTGTCAACTTGATAATCAGTGACGCCCGGCACCAACACAAGGAAGGCGCCGTGAGCTGCTGAATGTTCGGTCAGTCCGCAACCAACAAGTGGTATGCGTTCTTACCTCTCTGCAACAAGATGAACGTAGCGTGAAGCGCGTCCGAACCCTGCATCGCGTCAAGATCGCCTTCGTTGCGGGCCTGCAGAGAGACCTGATTGACGTAGTAGCCGGCAGGGTTTCTGCGTATCTCACCCTTGGATTTTGCAAGGCCAACGCTGACCAACAGATCCAGTGGGTCAGCACCGAGCAGATCAGTTGCAAGTAGATGAGTTGAGGGAAGCTCAGCACTCAGGAGCCACAGGGCCTCCTTCGAAGCTTGCGCTATTGGTGCGCCAAAGAGCACAGCCGAGGCAGACTCAATCGGGCCGATAACAGAGGGACCATGCAACAAACTGCAGAGTTCGCGTGCCAGGCGTCGTTGGCCCTGCCGCTCCCCTGGCGCCGAGGCATGCTCGGCAGCGATCTGTTGGCACTCCTTCACCGGCAACAAGGTCAGGCGCAGTAGTAGCTGCTCGACATCGTCATCGGGCAGGTTGAGCAGGTACTGATAGAGCCGGAATGGACTCGTCCGTTCTGCAGACAGCCACAGGTTCTCACCCTCGCTCTTGCCAAATTTGGTTCCGTCCGAACGGACAATGAGCGGCGCTGTTAGGCCGTGAACCGAATCATTAGTCGTACGGCGAACTAGGTCGACCCCAGCAGTGATATTGCCCCACTGGTCTGAGCCTGCCACCTGAAGGTCACAGTCATGATGGGAATGCAGCTCTAAGAAGTCATTTGCCTGTAGCAACATGTATGAGAACTCGGTGAACGAGATACCTGACTCGCGCTGCAACCGGGTCTTGACTGACTCTTTGGCCAACATCGTGTTGATTGTTGCGAATTTACCGACATCTCGCAGGAAGTCGAGCACCGAGAGGCGCTCCGTCCAATCTCGATTGTCAACGAGACGGGCGCAGGAGTCTCCCGGCGTAAAGTCCAACAATTGAGTGAGTTGCGCACCGATTGCGACCCTGTTTGCATCGAGCACCGCAGTATCGAGGAACTGTCGCTCATCGCTTCGACCAGATGGATCTCCGATCATTCCGGTGGCTCCACCGACTAGAGCTATCGGGCGGTGCCCCGCAAGCTGAAAGCGGCGGAGCAGCATGATGGATTGCAGGTTTCCAATGTGGAGGGAGTCAGCTGTTGGGTCAAACCCGCAGTAGAGACCCACCGGCCCCTCATCGAGTCGCTTCGCAAGCGCGTCCGGATCAGTGGAATCCTGCAACAAACCCCGAAGCTGGAGTTCCTCGAGCAGTTCTGCTCCCGTAGGCATAGCAAGCAACCTCCAACGATCAGAACACGGACAACGCAGTGGCACCACAACAGGGCCGAATCGTACTCGGCTCCCCGCCGAATCAGAGACTCCCCCATTCTGAGGATTCCCTCTGCCAATCAGGGGCCAATGCCACCGCTTCACACTGAACTGCCACAACAATGGTGGAGTGCGTTTCTCACGGCCAGTTATTCTGATGCTGACGGTCATTGCCGTCACTGCCTCTGCATGTTCATCGGCACGTTCAGCAGCGCCCGTGCTATTGCCAGTGAATGCCGAGCCTTCTGCTATTTACGATATGCACGGAACGCTCATCACGACGCTTCGAGAAGAGAACCGCTCCTCGGTTCCCCTCGAGCGAATCCCGAGCGTTTTGCAAGATGCGGTGGTTGCCATTGAGGACGCAAGATTCTGGGAACACAAAGGTGTTGACCCGCGAGCCGTGGCCAGAGCAGCCAGTTCGAACGCCGCCTCGGGTGAAGTATCCCAAGGCGGATCAACCATCACGCAGCAGTACGTCAAGCTAGCCATCCTGACTCCGGAACAGACCTTGGGTCGCAAGCTAGAAGAAGCAAGTTTGGCGTTGGCCCTCGAGCGGAACTATTCCAAAGAGCTGATTCTGGAGTTGTATCTGAACACGATTTACTTGGGCAACGGAGCGTATGGGGTGCAGGCCGCATCGCAGAGTTACTTCGGCATACCCGTAGAGCAGCTTCGGGTCGAACAAGCAGCAATGCTGGCGGGGATCATCCAAGCACCCTCCCGCAACAATCCGAGAGCAGACCCTGCGAGTGCACTCAAGCGGCGCAACCTGGTACTCAAGCGCATGCGAGATCAGCAGTACATCACGAACACTCAATATAAGGCTGCAGTTGAGGCGCCGGTTGAGTTGGCCGAACTGCAAACTCAGACTGAGCAGGCTGCGTACCCCGCACCGCACTTTGTAGATGCCGTAAAGGCTTGGTTACTCAATGACTCCGATGCTCTCGGTAAGACCCCCGGAGCCCGAAGAGAGGCACTGCTCCGCGGGGGACTCAGCATTACCACAACCATCGACCTCAACTTGCAGGCACAGGCCGAGAAGTCAATCTCAGAGGTGCTCCCCGGCCAAGGAACTGACCCAAAGATTCCCGATGCAGCCCTGGTCTCGATTGAGCCAGGCACAGGCTTTGTCAGAGCCATGGTGGGTGGGTACAACTACTTCGGAACGCACTCGTACCGACAATCGAACCTTGCAATGGGATCTGGTCGGCAGACGGGGTCGGCATTCAAGCCCATCGTGATGGCCACTGCGCTCGATGCGGGAGTATCGCCCAGCAAACAATTCCCATCGCCAACGAACGCCCGATTCAACATCCCTGGAGGCGTCTGGAACGTCAAGGGCGGAGGAGGATTGGGATCAGGCACGATGCGTGACTGCGCCGTGGTGTCCTCGAACACTTGCTTTGCAAACGTCATTCAGGACCCAGCAGTTGGGCCCGACAAAGCCAACGAGATGGCCAAGAAGCTTGGCATTGTGTCCACCAAGCTTGTTGCCACCCCTGCAATGGTGCTCGGGCCGAACAACACCACCGTTGAAGATATGGCTGATGTCTACGCCACCTTTGCAAACGCCGGGGTACGCGTGCCGCCAACGCTAGTCACCAAGATTACGGGGCCTGATGGTTCGGTCATCTACCAGCACGCTCATACACAATCCAAGGCGATCGAGCCAGCGGTTGCCGCTCAAGTCTCAACCGCGTTGCAGGGCGTGATTGCCGGCGGCACTGGCACCTCGGCAAATATTGGCAGAGAAGCAGCAGGCAAGACGGGATCAGCGCAGAACAACACCGACGCTTGGTTTTGCGGGTATGTGCCGCAGCTTGCAACCGCCGTTTGGGTTGGATTTGCTGAGCCGAGAGCGAACAAGTCGGGGCAACGATCGCTCGTTTCAATGACAAGTCCCAACACTCGAATAACGGTCTTCGGTGGTACCTACCCGGCCAAAATCTGGGCCAGTTACATGAAGGGTGCTTTGCTCGACACTCCCGAACTTCCTCTGGTTGCCGCTGAGCCACCCGAACCAACCACCACCACCGTCCCACCAGCCAACGCTGCAATCCTCGCGCCAGTTCCACC
>JBAXCX010000192.1:0-3884 GCA_037141255.1 Actinomycetes bacterium
CAGTGCTCTCTTGATCAGTGCTCTCTTGATCAGTGCTCTCTTGATCAGAACTGGGAGGGCGAATGAGCGCAAACACGTTCCCGGCCACCATTGCGGCTCCAAATGCCAAAACGATCCACGGCAAGAAGTCATCCCCGAGTAGCAAAAGCCCCTGTTCGGCAAGCAGTTCTGCGGTGTGCAGTTGGATCTGTGACAGCAAAAGCATCCCTTATCCGTAGCACTAAACAGCTTCCGAAGAAATTTTGAACAAATAGCTAAAGGTTTCGCCCAAACGGGCGATACCTATAGCGCTGGTGGTTTCGCCTCCACCGGTACACAGCAAAGGCATATGGAGCGGGAGTCCGCAATCTCCCTCCCAAAGCATCGTAATCGTGCTCTCCCAAGCACATACCGCTGCCGTGGACCCCGCTCCGCCTTTGTGCACTGCTCCGGCCCCGAATAGCAGCGGGTCTGAAGAGCAGCGGGTCTGCCACGGGTGGCGGATTCAGCCTCGTTGCCGTGGGAGAATAAGTGACACCCCAAAACGAGAGCACAGTGGCAAGAGAGCACAGTGGCAAGAGAGCACAGCTGCATAGGATTCACCTGCACAAGACTGCGCAGTGAAAAGGTCACTACTTCGGCAGTTCGGCCGATGGGAGATACGTGGTAAATAGTCGCGCAATCGCTTTTGTACTTGGACTCCTGTCTGCCTGCTTGGGTGTGGCAACTCTGGTAACAGAAATTCCCCTACTCGGATTTGCAGCTGGTGTGGCTGGGTGTGTGGCAGGAATTGTTGCCCTTACTCTTCGTCTGGATAATCCACAGGCAGCATCTGATGAGCGAGCACTTTTTGAGGCCCAACTTGATGATCGCGGTAACAAGTTGGCCGCCACGGAAAACCGGCTGAGTATTGCCCAGCAACGCATAGCAGAACTCGAGGCGCTCACTGCAGTCCCGCTAGCCGAGGATGAACAAGTTCCTGAGCTCATTGGAGAAGACTCCTCGCTCTTGGTAGACGCCGAGTCACAACTCTTCTCCGAGGCTTACTTTATGGTGGCTCTTGAAGCACGGATTGCATCCGCTCGGCGGCACCTACGCCCCGTTGCCATTGCACTTTTTGAAATCGTTCAGGGAGATGCAGATTCGCAAGTTCCCGTGGTTGCCGCGTCTGCTGCGGAGTCGATCCGAGAGACCATCCGCGATGCCGACACTGCGTGTCGACTCGACGACGGAACCTTTGCAATCATTTTGGAAGACACACCCGAAAACGGCGCCGTCTGGACCGTGGAACGAGTTCGACGAAACGTGGTAAGCCGGTTCGGCACACACATGATGTGGGCCGGCGTGGCATGTTACCCAGCGCACGCTTTTGTAGCAGGGGAACTCCTTGCTCAGTCCCGAACAGCACTCAGTGCTGCGAAGGAATGGAAGCAGGACCGCATCGAGGTTGCACTGTCAGAGTGAGTCGCTGTCCGAGTGAGTTGCTGTCAGAGTGAGTCGCTGGGGCCTTCGCCGGCCTCGGCTCTGATCTGCTCGGCATCCTGATTCTGTGCTCGGCCAGCCCAGCGCACAGCCCCCGGCGTGGCCGACAGTTGAGCGATGAGTTGCGGCATCGGGACACCATCTACGGTGATGATTGCGTTGCGAGCCTGATACTGCGGGTCGGCAAAAATATCGGCCATGTCGTAGACCGGTGCTGCTGCTGCATCTACCTGTTCAAACTCTGCCAAAGCTTGGGCCTGGGTTCGTTGCAGCATCCACTCAGCCATGCGTGCATCGATGCGCTCACGGTGTGCAACCCGACCGTCAAAGCCAGCTAACTCCTCGTCTCCGCCCAAACCGATCAGTTCAAGAACCCGCTGGGCAACCGACTCTGCGCTCGAGGACACCGCTACCCATTTTCCGTCCGAGGTTTGATAGGTGTTGCGTGGCACCGTGTAGGCAATGCCAGCACCAAGGCGCTGTTGAGTTTGGCCGAGCATTCCAAACAGCGGCACAAGTGGACCCATGATCTGCAGCATGGATTCGATCAGACTCACGTCCACGACCTGACCTTGACCGGAATGCACAGCAACCATCGTGGCAAAGGCGGCGACGATGGCAGCGAGTTCATCGGTGAGTGCAACCGGGGGAAGCAGTGGTTGGCCATCGGGCTCACCATTCAGGGCTGCGAAACCCGACAGAGCCTCAGCCTGCGTGGCAAAGCCCGGGCGGTCCTTATACGGGCCCGTCTGACCAAACCCGGTCACTCGGGTGATGACTAGTCCAGGGTTTCGCTCATGCAAAATCTGCGGGGCTAGGCCTAATCGCTCGAGGGTGCCAGGGCGAAAATTCTCTACTAAGACATCAGCCGAATCACAGAGTTGCAGCATGACAGCAAGATCCTCAGA
The DNA here is from genome assembly GCA_037141255.1 of Actinomycetes bacterium. GTDB lineage: Bacteria > Actinomycetota > Acidimicrobiia > Acidimicrobiales > Microtrichaceae > IMCC26207. Next base: position 2,370 of record JBAXCX010000192.1, read on the forward strand.
GTCCTTGAGGTCAAGCGTGATGGTGCGTTTGTTTCGGCCGACAATCTTCCAAAAGAGCGACTGCCCATCACGAGGGTCTTTCCACCCAAGGTCACGCGCAGTGTCTCCACCGGGACGTTCCACCTTGATGACATCAGCGCCAAAGTCCCCCAAGTACCTGGCACAGCCCGGCCCGGCGATAACCGTGGCAAGGTCGATAACTCTCAGATCGGCCAGCGGGCCCGGATTGACCTCATCATGCGGGGTACTCATCGCCTCGTTCGTCACTGGGGCACGTCGATCATGAAGCAGCGATCGGTAACTCGCAGTCCAAATGCCTCGGCCATAAAAAGTCCGGCATACATGGAGCGGGTGGTGTTGCTCCACTGCAGTGCTTCTGGGGTAGAAATCCGGCGGTGGACCTGCAGGATGCCACCGTCAAACACTCGGTACTCAGCCCAAGCACCTGGATACTCCTTGACTGATGCCAACTCGGCAAAGGGTCGGTTGCCAGTGCCAGGCAAGTGAAGGACGCGATTGCGGTGAGTATGTCCGGCAAAATATCCGACCAAATTGGGCCTGCGAACAAATACTTGCCTGAGTTGCTCGGTGGAGTCAGGAGACAAACAGAAATAGCTTTGAGTGTCCTTCCCCTCCGGTCGGTGGGCGTGTTCCCAAACCGGATGATGCCCAAAGACCATCACCGGACGGTCTGACCGCTGGCCCAGTTCGTCGAGCCAATCCAACCGCTCGGCATCGAGCGCTCCCCTAGGGTCTTGCTCAACTGAGGTATCGAGCAACGCAACGGTCACCCCAGGCAGTTCACGCTCCTGGAATGGGTCCTTGGCATAGGGCGCATTGTTATAGCTCTCGTGGTTACCGCGAACATGCACCATTCGCTCACCGAATGCTCCGTCATAGACCTGCAGGAAGCGCCGGTACTCCTCCTCAGAACCCTCTGCAGTCAAGTCGCCCTTGACCACGACGAGCGCTGGGTTGATCGCCGCCATCTCAGATACTGCGCCGCGGTTCATCAGTTCCGGGTAGGGCTCATCGCCAGGTTCAACCGAACAAGAAGGCCACTCATCGACCCCCTCAATTTTGCCAGCCTCTAGCTCTCCAAAATGCAGATCGTTTACAGAAGTAAAAGTGGTGAGCAACTCCCCCGGCTGCGGCAGAGTTCGCAGGTCGTGGCCATCGAAGCTGTACTCAGTATCGGCCTTCAGGTCTAGGTACTGCTTCACTGATGCGCCGTCATGAATGACTACTTCGTCATTAGCAACTGTGCTGAGTTCGGATGGGCTCAGTTCAGATGGGCTCAGTTCAGATGGCAGATCCTGATGCTGCGACATATGCCAGCTTTAGCCGCCGGGGCGTGCACGCCGGGCGGGCACCGGGCGCGACCACCAGCGACCCGAGAATCTCCAGCGAGACACTGGCGAAGAGGCTTCACCTTGGCCAGCACCCGTAGGCAGGCCAAGCTGCACAGCAGCAACGATTGCTGCTGCCTCTTCATCAGTTGGTTCAGGCGAAATA
>JBAXCX010000193.1:0-3883 GCA_037141255.1 Actinomycetes bacterium
CGCTTATCCGAAGTGATCGAGAGATGTACGTTGCAGATCCAACAACATCGGTGGCGCTGGCCGGCGTAGCACGACTAGCAGAAATGTTGTCTTTGGATAAACGCATCGAGCCAACAATTGAGGCTTGCGGCTTAGCAACCCAAGAGGACTGGTGCATCATGGTGCGTGAGGACACTTGGAGGCTTCGAGCCGCATCCGTGTGCTTTCCGAGCAGATGGGTTCTGTCAGAAAAACTCGGCGGAACCTTGGCAGATATTCACGAACCGGTACCAAACTACGAAAAAGACCTAGGCGGACTTGTCGAGTCATTCTTTGATCGGCTTGACCAGAAACGCGCCGTGTGGCGACTGAACTGGGAGCTTTGGGACGACCCCCGATTGAGTCAGCCATGGAGGAATGAGGAAGCTGAGATTTTTGATCTACCTCCGGCAAACCTTGTCCCAGAGAAGGTTTTTCTGCGAGTAGAACGTCAGACCATGCGTCGCCTGACAGATGAAACCATTGTGTTTTCAATTCGCGTTCATCAGCGTCCGCTCGCTGACGTCATCAAACAGCCCGAAGCGCTCCTCCAACTACAAAGCGTCTTCCTAGGGGAAGGCGGCCCGGTTCTTGCTGCAAAGAAACTTGGAAGCCTGACGGTGCCGGTACTGGAATGGCTAGCAGGAACTGTGTGAATTGAACCGTTGAACTTGTACTTCAATCTTGGTAACTGGGGTACAACGGCGCGTGGTGGCACTTCACCTCCAGGGAGCTATTTATCAGTCGGGCGATAGGCTGACGGAGATCTCTTGATCTGCGGCTTTCGCGCAATCACTGTCGGCCAAGTTGAGGAAGCCATGCCCACCGAATCTGAACTCGAACCCGAAGCTGCTGCAGCTGCACTTCCGGCAAAACCCGTGATTGGTCAGAGCGCTACCTCGATGAGCCAAGTTGCGCATGCACCTGCACATGCCCCTGCCCCTCCGGCGGCGAAGATTACCGAGGTGACGGTGACCTCAGTTTCACCAAAGGAAGTAGAGGTACGACTTGCCGATGGCCGCACGGGGGTAATTCCCAGTGCTGAATTTTCGGGCTCGGCGGTTATCGGCCAAGTACTTCCAGCGGCAGTACTGGCTCGTGAGGATCCCAAGAATCGACCAGTCTTGTCTCAGGTGTGGGCCCTCAAGCTGCAGGCTTGGGAACGCCTTGAAGCAGCCAAAAAATCTGGCACTGCCGTAACCGCGACCGTCACCAAAAAGGTGAAGGGCGGTCTGGTAGCTGATGTTGGTATGCGAGCCTTTGTGCCCACCTCGTTGTTCTCTGAGACCCCAGGGGTGACCCCAGAGTCACTCATTGGCACAGAAGTAGCGATGATGGTGGTTGAAATCGACCGAGATGCTGATCGGGTGGTCTTGTCGATCCGCGATGCTGAGCGCCGGCAGCGCCGAGCGGCCGAACGTGAAGCTCTGCAAAGCCTTGCTGCGGGCGCAACGGCCTCTGGTCGCGTGGTGAGCATTGCGGAATATGGGGCAGTTGTAGACCTTGGTGGTCTGCGGGGGCTGATACATCGAAGTGAGTTGACCTGGGGTCGACTTGAGCGGACCGAGGATTTTGTAACCGTTGGCGAGGATGTTCATGTACTCGTTCTAGAGGTGAATAAGTCCAAGCGCCGAATCAGCCTGTCGCTTAGGCAGCTAGAGCCCGATCCGCTGGCAGGTATTGAGGTTGGCTCGATTCATTCGGCCACTGTGGTTCGAGTCGTGGAGTACGGGGTGTTTGCTCGCCTTGATGAGGGCGGGGCCGAAGGCTTGGTTCACTTGAGTGAGTTGACTGAACTGTATGGGTACCGCCCCGAGGAACTTGTCACTCCTGGTGAGCAGGTCATGGTGAAGGTTCTCGAGGTAGATACCAAGCGCCGGCGAATGGGACTCTCGGTGCGTCGGGTCCTTGTAGACGATTAGTTGCTCATCACCTTGGTCTAGTCATCAAGGTCAAGTGCGGGTACCTCCGCCGGGGTGAACTCGCAGCGCATTCTCTTAATCCCGTGAATAAATGCTGACTGTAAGTACTCGGGTTCGCTGCTGATGCGAATATCTGGCAGCCACTGAAACAGTTCCTCGAAGATCACACCGATCTCTCGTCGGGCCAGATTGGCTCCCAAACAAAAGTGCGGTCCTCCAGCGCCGAACCCAACGTGCTCGTTCGGCTTACGAAGAACGTCAAACTCAAAGGGTTTGTCGAAGGCGCGATCATCCCGATTCGCTGACTCGTACCAAAGCGCAACCTTCTCGCCTTTAGCGATTTTGACGCCACTGATTTGGGTATCGCAGGTAGCAGTTCTACGAAAGTGAATCACCGGCGTTGACCAGCGAACAATCTCCTCGATAGCCGTTGGGGTGACTTCACCCAAGCCTGTCTGCCAGACCTGTCTCTGATCCTCGTGCTGAGTGAGTAGGTACAAGCCATGGCTAATCGCGTTGCGGGTGGTCTCGTTGCCTGCAGCTGACAACAGAATAAAGAAACTTGCCATCTCCATGGGCTGTAGATGTTCTCCGTCAACCTCGGCATGCATCATGGCCGAGACAAGGTCGTCGGTGGGATTGGCTAGGCGGTCCTCACCCACGCGCTGCGCAAGCATCGCGAGTTCCATGACTGCTGACATGAGCGCTTCCATGGATGGAGTGAACTCGGGGTCGCCTGCACCCAAAATAACGTTGGTGAGCTCAAAGACCCGGTGCCAATCCTCTTGAGGAATTCCCATCATCTCGCAAATGATTTGCAGCGGTAACTGTGCGGCGAGTTGTTCCACCGCGTCGCATTCACCGAGCTCAGAGATCGAGGCCACAATCTGTCGGGCCTTGACGCGCACATCCCGATCGATGAGCGCAACGCGCTTTGGCGTAAAGGCCCGGTTGACGATCATTCGTAGGCGGGTGTGGCGCGGTGAATCCATGTTGATCATCGATCCCATGAACTCGGCGATCTCGATGGGAAGATCAGGAATGTTCGTCCCTAAGCCGGAGCAAAAAATCTCGGGATGCCGAGAGACTTCCATGACATCGCTATGTCGTGACAGCGACCAGAATCCCGGGCCTTGGCCGAAGTCTGGGATGATCGGCTCTTCCATAAAGCAGATGGGAGCTGAGTCTCGCAGTTGCTGAAAGGTCTCTGCTCGGGTGGCCGAACCAGTCGACCAGAAGGTCTCGCTTCCGAACAACTCAAGCTCTGCCGGTGCTAGGTACTGCGTTCTCGTCATCAGAATCCCCTAGGTGGCGGGGCTGTCGGGACTGCGCCTCCGCAGTCCCTAAACTAGCGATCTCTGGTCTGCAGCGAGGCGCAGAATCAAACCTTGCGAACCCTCGCAGCCCCCTCAAGTGATCTCGGGTCAACATCATCGTGATAGGCAGTCAACTGACTCGAGAGCTAGCTAGTGGGTGGTGGTCGTGAGCAGTAACTCCACGCTGCGACCCACGCGAATCCGTCTGCGACCCTGGCAATCCGAAGCTTTGGATTCGCTGGCTCTCAAAGAGAGCATTGACTTTCTTGCGGTGGCTACCCCGGGTGCAGGCAAGACCAGTTTTGCCTTGACGGCCGCCGTGCAGAACCTTGCCGAACACCCTGGCCGACGGCTGATCGTGGTAGCCCCCACGCAACACCTCAAGCATCAGTGGGCCGAGGCGGCTGTCAGGTTTGGGCTGCACCTTGAGCCTGAGTGGTCTGCGAGAGACGGTTCGCTTCCCGCCGACATGCATGGGATCGTCACGACCTATCAGCAGGTTTCGACATCATCGGCAATGCTGGCTCCGCTCGCCTCGGGAGCGTTCGTCATCTTCGATGAGATTCACCATGCTGCAGACGACCGGTCTTGGGGGTCCTCGGTGCAAGAAGCATTTGCTCAGGCGGC
>JBAXCX010000194.1:0-3882 GCA_037141255.1 Actinomycetes bacterium
ATGGATTACCGAACTTCTTGCCGGCGGAATCATCGCTTTGATCTTGTTCGCGCTGGTCACCGTGGTACCCCTTACCAAAACCTGGCGTCAGGACTTGAAGCTCAGAGTCCCCAGCCCACTTCTAGCAGTCACCGTCGCCGCAATGACCTTTACGATTAGTTATCAGCTAGGGCCGGAACAAGGAATGCTCTTTGGGCTCCTTGGGGCCACCCTCGGAACTCAGGCCGCCATTACGAATCAAGCAAGGGGTGCCGAGGAACCAAGGGGTGCCGAGGAACACAGTGTCGCTGAGGCGCATCCGAGTGGATAACTCAACGGGGCCGACGGTCCCAACTGTGGCCGTGGTCCTTGCTACTCATAACCGTCACAGCAGCACTCTTCGCTGTTTGGGTTCACTTCTAGTGGCTGCAGAGACTGCTTACGCGCAGATTTCGATCATCCATGTTGATGACGGTTCGAGTGACGGCACTGCCCAGGAGGTCCTTCGCCTGATCCCAGATGCCCAGCAGATTCTGGCGGACGGCAACCAGTATTGGGCAGGGGCAATGCGACAAGGACTCGCACTCGCTTATCAGTCAAACCCCGATTATGTGCTCTGGCTCAACGATGACGTCCTGCTCTACCCCGACGCTCTCAAGGAACTCCTCGCAGTCTCGAATAACCCAGCGGCACTCACCATTGCAGTAGGGGCACTCGTTGAACCTGGCACCGACACCTGCAGCTATTCCGCAGTAACTGCACGACGAACTTGGCGGAACACGGTCTTTGGCCTTCTGAACCCTGACCAAGCAAACGGCACAACTACTGCTGACACCATGAATGGCAACTTTGTGCTGCTCCCTAGGGCCGTGTACCAGCAGGTGGGCAACTTCGATCCGGCTTTTCAACACGGCATGGCAGATTATGACTACGGCCTGCGTGCCACTCACAGGTTTGGCTGCCGCATTGCAGTGAGCAACGGGTACGTTGGCGAGTGCGCTCGCAACACTACCGAAGGCACCTTCCGTGACCGCTCACTCGGCCTGCGAGAACGATGGAACCTGTTGCTCGGTCCCAAAGGGCTACCACCCAAACAGTGGTTTCATTTCCAGCGACGTCACGGCGGTCCGGGCTGGCCCATCGCAGCTCTATCTCCGTATGTGCAGACCCTTATTCCCCGCCGACTCAACCAAAGCAGCAGTGCCCCTGCCGACAGTGCCCCTCCTGCTGAGGTGGTCATCTTGTATAAGTCACTGCCCCACTACCGAGTGCCTCTGTATGAGCTCATGCGTGAGCAACTAGCACAGAGCAATGTCACGCTTCGACTCATTGTGGGCCAACCGAATGCGATTGAGTCGACAAAGAACGACACCGGGGAAATCGCCTGGGCTGAACTGGTTCAGAACCGTCAACTTCCGGCTCGTGGTCAGGCACTGCTCTGGCAGCCAGTGCTTCGATCAGTCAGACACGCTGATCTTGTAGTTGTTGAGCAGGCAAGCAAGCTCATCGTGAATAACCTGATCGCCGTTTGGCGCCGCTTCGGCGGGCCAAAGCTTGCACTCTGGGGCCACGGGATTAACCGCAATACGGCTTCGAGTTCTGCTGCGGGAGAGTGGTGGAAAAAACTCATGCTTCATCAATCGGACTGGTTCTTCGCCTACACCTCGGGAGTTGCCGAGGACGTCATCGCCATGGGTGTTCCTCAAGGCCATGTCACCGACTTGCATAACGCCATTGACACGCGGCAACTGAGTTCATTTCGCGATGCAGTCTCAGATGAGGAGTCGGAACAAACCCGTTCAGTCTTAGGTCTCGGCGACGGGCCGGTCGGGCTCTATGTAGGTTCGCTGTACAAAGAGAAGGCCCTGCATTCCTTGGTCGAAATTGGCGAGCAAATTCGATCAATCATTCCGGAGTTTGAGCTCTTGATTGTTGGCGACGGTGAGGAGCGTCAGGCACTCGAATCACTCGCAAGGTCGCGACCCTGGCTGCATATTCTTGGAACGCTCTTTGCCGAAGAGCTCGCTCAGGTGGCAGCTGTAGCGTCACTGATGATGATCCCCGGATGGGTCGGCCTGGTGGTGCTAGATGCTGGCGCGCTACGCCTGCCGATCATCACCTCAGATCGGCCAGATCACAGTGTCGAGATTGACTACGTAACCGACGGAGTCAACGGTTTGGTCTGCCCAGTTGACGAGACCGCTGCGGCGGCGATGATCACTGAGTTGCTACGAGACCCTGATCGGTTGGCTCGTATGACTGCTGCCTCGCGCAAGCTCGCCGATGAGACCACGATCGAAAACATGGCCTCTCAATTTACGCAGGGCATCCTGGACTGCCTTGCTCAAGGGCCACGGTCTTGAGCACCGCAGACGAACTTAGGCACGGCCAGAAAGTTGAGAACAATCAGCGAGTGCTCGTTGTCGCATATGTCTGTTCGCCCAAGTTGGGCAGCGAGGCCGGCAACGCTTGGAATTGGGTATCTCATCTTGCTGAGTTGGGCTGCCTCGTAGACCTGCTCACCACCAAACGATTTGTCGATGATCTTGCGCCGGCTATCAAGGCTTCTGCTGGTCTGATCAGACTTCATGTAGTTGAGGCGCCAAGTACCCGAGGGTTACCTCCGCAGGTGTCCGTTTACGCTCGCTACCTTCTTTGGCAAACAGCAGCGCTGCACTACGCCCGATCATCAGATCTCATCAATCAAGCTCAGGTCATTCATCACATCACTTGGAGCAGCCTGTTTTGGGGTTCTCGGTTCCACTCCGAAAGACCGCCCTTAGTTTTTGGACCAATCGGCGGCGGGCAGATTGCAGATTTTCGTCTTGGCACACCGATGAGTCGCGGTGCCTACCTGAAAGAAAAGTCTCGAAGCGCTGGGATTCGCATGATCCGATTCAACCCACTCGCCGCTCGCACTGCACGACACGCAGACCTCATCTTGGCCACGAACTACGAGACTCTGCGAGTAGTAATGCAGCTCGGGGCTAGCTCTGCGCAGCTGATGTTGGACTCTGCGCCACCTCCTGCTGTGATGTCGACCCCGCCTGCAGCAGCAAAGCAGCACGATCATGGCCGGATTATTTGGATAGGCCGTATGGTGCCTATCAAAGACCCGGTCCTAGCCGTGGAAGCCTTCGCAGAACTTACACAGCGAGTGCCCGAGGCCACCTTGGACATGTTCGGCTCTGGCAGTGAGCTAGGCCGCGTTGAACGCAGAGTCGCAGAACTTGGATTGCGAGAATCTGTGCAGCTACACGGCCATGTGGACTGGTCCACGCTTCCCGCCCAGCTTGATCGCTCGCGAGTGCTGCTGATTAGCAGTCTCCGCGAGTCGGCAAGTTCGCAGATGCTTGAAGCTCTCGGCCGAGGAGTCCCGATCGTGGGAATCAATCAACACGGCGTGGCCGCCTTTCTGCCGACAGACTGCGGCCACCTCGTTGAAGTCGGGGAGCGAGCAGAAGTGACCACAGAACTCGCTGCAGGTCTTGCAAGTATTCTAGAGCTCTCCGACTCGGAGTGGAGCAAGGTTTCGGCCCGAGCTCGGGCTGCTGCGGAGCATATGGCCTGGCCCGAAAAAGCAGCTGCATTAGTAGATGCTTTCAAGAAACTTACCAAGCGAGCAGTCCGGTAAGGTGAGCAATCTCATTGCAACGATGACCATTGAGTACGGGATGGCAGCCGGGTGAATACTGCGATCAAGAAACTTCTGGACGCAACCTCGAGTCGCCTTGGCATCGCCATCACGCGAAAGAAGCCGGACCCCCTTGGCGGCTTGGTAGATCTGATCAACCGACTTGAAACAAACTTGGTGATTGACGTCGGTGCCAACGCAGGCCAATACGCACTCGCGCTTCGTAGTCACGGGTACAGCGGCAGGATCGAATCATTTGAACCAGTGTC
>JBAXCX010000195.1:0-3871 GCA_037141255.1 Actinomycetes bacterium
AGTTGTCTCTGGCCACCACCCTGACAGCGTGGCGGGACGGGCCTGCAGCCGACGGGCGTACACCAGGCGACGAGGCTCTGCAGCGATTCGATCCCGACCAAGCGGACCTCGGGCTCGGGTGCCCTCCCGGATTCGAATAACCCCGCAACAGCTGTGACGGGCGCACCACCACATAGAACCCGATGAGCCCGCCAAAGAAGAGGAGGCGGAAGAAGAGGAGGCGTCGCGCGTCATGAGCTGGGTCGACCCGTCTACTGATGACCGAACTCTATGAAAACATCGCGTCTGGAGCGGAAAATCGACAGTATGTGTCGATTTTCCGCTCCAGACGCGTCGGGCACATGTCGGTTGACCTGGGCGGTAGGTTCTCTGGCATGTCAGAGACCGAGGATTATGTTGCCCTCACCCGCCTTCAGTCTGCGTACGCTGATGTCATCAGCCGTCGGGCATGGTCAGAACTCGACGCTCTCTTTGTGCCGCAGGCCACAGTTCGCATCGATACCGTGACTCGAGAGGCCTTCGAGCTAGTCGGCCCCGCTGCTCTGGGCGAGTTCATCAGCACAGCAGTGCAACGATTTGAGTTCTTTGAGTTTGTCATCCTCAACTCGCGCTGCAGCCTGTACACCGCTGGCCAGGCTGACAAAGCCGCTGCGCGCATCTTTATGTGCGAGGTTCGTCGCGATGTGGACACCGGCGACTGGTCAACTGCCTATGGCGTGTACCACGACCGCTACCAGCGAGTCGATGGAACTTGGATGTTCGCTAGTCGCGACTACCAGTCACTCACCCGCACCGACGGACCCGTGTTTCCGTTTCCCCACCACCTCGGGATCGACTGAGCCTTCACTCATAACAGACTGCTGTGCTAGCTGTTCAAGGGTGATATCGCCTACAAATAGAGATGTGAAAAGAAGGCGGACTGCTGCTTGGCTGGGGAATCTGGCTGTCTTGGCCTGTGCGGTGCTGGCCTGTGCAGTTCTTGCTGCGAGCTGCTCTGACCAAAACACCGTCTCAGCTGAGTCAAACCAGCCGCCAATTACTGATGCAAGCGGGCAACCAGTTGCAGCGCTAAAAGCGCCAGCCAAGAAAATCACCGTCGCTGGGGATTCCATCTCGGTGGGGCTCGGAGCATCACTTCGCAAGGCCGTGAGCGCTGATGTAACCCTCAAGGTGATTGGCGAGGAAGGCACGGGGCTTGCCCGACCCGATGACTTCAACTGGCCAGAACGCCTACGCACCCTGGCCCGGGACTTTCCGCCCGAGGTGCTCGTGCTCTCGCTGTCCTCGAATGATGCTCAAGATCTGGCAGATGAGAACGGCAAGCGAGTAGTTCCATACGCCCAAACGGCACAATGGGATCAGGAATATTCCAACCGTTTGGCCCAGACCTTCGACGCATTCAAAGACTCGGGGACAACCGTGCTCTGGGTGGGCCACGTTCGCACCAAAAAAGACAAAGTGGGCTTAGCAAACCGGCATATTCAACAACTCGCCGCGCAAGTTGCTTCGACTCGACCCTGGGTCGTGGTTCAGGATCTGGCCACGCTATTAGGCACTGGCGAGGCAGTTGCAACCGCTTGCCTGACAGCAGATGGACTGCACCTGAAGACTGCCTGCCTTGACCTAGCCGCAGTTGAGCTGACCAGTGCTCCGCCGATCGGCTAGTTAGTTCGTTCGAGCGCTGAGCGTGACGGGAGTTGCGGTGAACTTGAACTCCGCACCCGTGCTGAATCGGGTGAGCGCAACCTCGTTTGATTCAGCGGCCGCAGTATCGGTGATTGCGACTCGCCACGCAGCAAGGTCTCCCTCATCGGGGGTGACGGGTGTGCAACGCGCAAATGGGTTGACGGCCTGAACGATTGCTTGGAGCGCTTCATCATGGCCATCGGCAAGCAGTGTGATCCAAGATTCTCGACCTGACTCCTGAGTTGCAAGGCAGGGCCCGAGCCTGAGCAGCAGTTGCTCACTATCGCTATCGGACTTGGCGCTATAGCTCACCGCGAAATCAACGTAGGTTCGCGGATGAAACGCAGGGTGCACCTCGAGGACCTGAGCAATCGCCTCAAGGCCCGCGTCAGCGCCGGAGTCGCTCTCGCCTCGGCTGCTTTCAGCAGTTCCAACAACGAGAGCTCTGTGCAGCCGTTCGGCTGTCAGCCCAGCGCTGCCGATGAACTGCTTTGCGCCGATGTTGGCTGCTGCCTCGGTCCCAAATCGATCCTCAATGGCGGCGAGCAGCGAGATCACCAGCAAATGGGACTGCAGGCAGAACTCGTTGACGAGGGCCAGCAGAGTCGGCCGAGAGAACTGCTCCAGCTGTAGGTCAGGGTCGAGCGGCTCGGAATAGTCCGCCCAGCCAGCGGAGGAGTCAAGGGTGCTCGCAGGCAACTCTGGAATAGGCAGCGAAGCCGCGTTGGTCGCTCCGATGCGCTTTGCGAGTTCGGGGTACGGGAGCGGGTCGAACTGCTCGTTGATTTCTACTGTCCAATGACAATGCGGGGACCGTCCCTCGGGTACTCGCGGCGGACGATGAATGGGACGCACTTGCGCATAAGGACTCGTAGCAGTTGCTGTGGCATCAAAGGTTGGGTCCTCGATGGCATGACACATGGTGGTCACATACTCGGCGCCCATTGGTTCAACGTCCATCAGCGCACCGCAGTGATCAAGCCAGAACTCTCCGTGATTTGCGTCAATCACCGTGTAGCGAAAATCCATGAACTCAGGAGGAGCGCCAATATCAAACTGCATGCCCTTAAAAATCGTCTCTACGTCACCCTTACCGAAGCGCAAGAGTTGCTGCATCCGTTTGGTGTAGACCGGACTCGCACCCATCCACTCGGCAATCGCAATCTCGCCCATGACCTCTCGGTCATAGGAACTAATCACATGCGGCATTCCAGCCCGATCCATCAACTGACCAGCTAGCAAAAACTCGCGTCCGAGCACAGCAAGCTCATCACGCGTGAACTCATCAAGACTCCGACTCTCCCCCGCACCAAACACGGCTAGCTCTGGCTCTGCTTTTGATCCGGACTCTGATTCGGGCCGTGCGGCGCCTCGAGTCCAAGCGCTGAGCGCAGGCTCTCTAATCCAAGCTCGGCAAAGGGAACTCCGCAGTCCAACTCCTGGCCCATCTGGATTGCCAGGGCCAAATCTTTGGTACCCAGCGTTGCGGTATGGCCGAAGATGGGCCGCAGACCGTCCTCGGGTGCCATCTCGCCTGCCGAATCGCGAATCATGATTGCTCCGGCACCGCCAGTAATGGCGTCCGAGTGGCGAACCACCTCGCCCAACTTTGCAATGTCCAGGCCAGCGGCCTCAGCCAAACGCTGTGCTTCGCCAACTACTGCAAACCCGACAAACGAAATCAGGTTGCGGGCAATTTTGGTATGCGTACCTGCCCCAACCGGACCCATGTGCTGAGTCATGGTTCCAAGCAGGTCGAACACGGGCTGGCACTTGGCCACAGCCTCCGATGAGCCGCCGACCATGAGAGCCAAGGTTCCGGCGTAAGCCCCCATTGCCCCGCCACTCACTGGAGCGTCGATCAGTTCTACCTGCGAAGCCGCCGCTAACGCTGCTAACTCAATGGCAGATTCGGCGCTCACCGTTGAATGCACTGCAACCACAGTGCCCGGGGCTGCAGTTGCAAGAATCCCCTCGGGGCCTTCGAGCACGACACGAACCTGTTCGGCGTTTTGCACCATCACGCAGATGACCGAAGCCCGCTCGGCCACGGCGGCGCCGTTGGCTACTGCAACGGCGCCTTTTGCAACGAATGGCTCGGTGGCTTCTGGTCGCGCGTCGCAGACCACTAGCCCACCTGGCCAATCGCGCAGCCGGCGAGCCATCGGGGCACCGATGTTTCCTA
>JBAXCX010000196.1:0-3852 GCA_037141255.1 Actinomycetes bacterium
TTGCCCCATCTGGTCCCAGAAGCTTGGTTTGTGAGAGCCCAGCTTCTGGGACCGGTGTAGTTTTCGGCAGCTGCTAACGAGGCTTGCCTAGACCGGCCGAGTCATGCAAAGAGCCAGAGACTCCATTGCAATCGCTAGGAGCGTCCAAGGGCGAGTTGAGGATTCGCGCTCTTGGCTGCCAGGCCAGTCGTATTCCTTCCACAGCCGCTCAGGGCTACCCAAGACGGGGCTAGCGAAACCGGTGATCAGGTTGCTTGAAGCAATGGAGATTTCTCGATATCCCAAGGGTGGCATGGGTTCTCTAGCTATTTGGGCCAGGGCGACGGTCCAAAAACCATCAAGTCGATTCAGGACTTCTTCGGTTTCAGAGTCTGAGTACATCCCGTGTAATGCCAGCATTTCGGTGGCATTCCAAAGAGGGGCTTCCTCTCCCGAGGTGCGTTCCAACTCATACGCAGTTATTTCTACGATCAAATCCGTCATGTTCGAAGGCAGATAGCTTGCCATCTCAGCCAAGTCTTCTGGCACTGAGGACCGCTGCAGGAGCCGATCTGATACGGACCTTAGATACGCCTCGAATGCCGAGGAATTTGCCGACCCGGACTCGCCCCAGTAGTGATAGAGCAAACCCCGACTCAGCCCGGCACGCTTCGAGACTGCTCCAGCATTCAGGTATGCGTACACCTCTCGCAAGCCGGTCCCGTGCGCATAGTGCTCCAAAACAAGTTCGCAGCCAGCCTCGATCAGCCTGCAGCGTGCAATCTCCGCAGCGTTATCGCTTTCCAAATAGGTTGGATTCTCTCGATCGGGCATTGAAGGAACAACTCTACCCTTCGGGGCTTACCAAATGTGCTGCTCAGGGGTTACTGTTCCGAGTGAGAAAAATCTTGTCAAAGATCTGGTTGTTCCTGTGGCGGTGGAAGGTCAGCCAAGCTGAAGTTCTTCCCGATCGCTGCGTCATGATTGCCGCCCCGCATACGAGCAATTGGGATTTTCCCATGACCTTGGCAATTGCAGGCGCAACCGGCAATGAAATCCGCTGGCTCGGGAAATCGCAGATGTTTGTGCCAGTCATAGCGCCCATCTTCCGTTGGCTCGGAGGAACCTCGGTTGAGCGCTCGAGCGCTCACGGACTTGTGGGCGACTTGGTGGCCGAGTTTGGGCGGCGCTCAGAGTTGATTTTGGTAGTTCCAGCCGAGGCAACTCGCAGCCCCGTTGAATATTGGAAGTCGGGCTTCTACCAGATTGCAATGCAGGCACAAGTACCGATCGTCTGCGCCTTTGTGGATAAAAAGACTCGAACCGGTGGCTACGGTCCTCTGATTATGCCAACGGGCGATCTGACAAAGGACATGGACCTGATCCGGGCTTTCTACTCCGATAAGACAGGGATCAAGCCGAACAGGTTCAACGTTCCGCGCCTACGAGAAGAAGATGCACTCTCTGCAGGCTCCGCGCCAACAGAAGACTCGGCTAGCCCTGAGTCGAACTGACTAGCACTTGCGAGATTGCGAGAACTGGCCGAGTTAGTTCTCACCAAAGTCACGGCCCATCTCTTTGAGTTCCGTCATGATTCTTGACCGTGTCTGCTCTCGCAGACCAGCAACGTCATCTAGATCCATGCCATCGGTGCTGATCGGCTCCAGCACCCGAAGCTGAGCCACGGACTTCCCAAAGCGCCAATCATGTGGACGCAGAGCAGTCGAGGTACCAAAAGCGGCTATCGGTAAGATCGGTACGCCGGACTCGATTGCCAAACGAAACGCTCCGTCTTTGAACGGCAACAGGTCCCCAGTAGTTGAGCGCGTGCCCTCGGGAAAGATCATGACCGAGACGTGATCGTCTAGCCGCAGGGCGCACTGCCTCATAGCCTCGGCAGCGCTCTTTGGGTCCTTGCGATCAAGCTCAATATCTTTAGCCATTCTCATGAGCCAACCAGCAACTGGAATCTTGAAATTCTCTTTCTTAGAGAGCCACTTCATCTCCCAAGGAAGGTTGCTGATGAGCAAAATATCAACAAAAGACTCATGATTCGACACAACCACATAAGGATTTCGAGGGTTCGCCGGATACTCGCCACCGAGCCGAAAGGTCCAGAGCGGATTGAGCTTTTGATGCACCACGGTGATCTTGCGAAACAAGTACCCGGTCCAATACCGAGATGGGTCAAAGGGGGCCGTGACAAGCCAGACCACAGCCATCGTGGGCAACAACAGGGCAATCCCCAGGCCGAAAACAAACCAAGACCAAATCGACCACAAAGTCAGCGACAGGTTCTTCATAACTCTTTGCACTCCATAGCTCAACGCTCTGCTCAGGACTTCCTCTCGAAGCAAAGTACCAGCATCGGCAGACTTGATCAGTCTCAATTGACTTGCGGAATACACGCTGCTGGCGGAATAAGCTCTGCCGATGGAACTGACCGCTGCACTCGAGTTCGCCGCACACCACAGCGAAACACTGTTGACCACACTCCGTCGCGATGGCAGGCCGCAGCAATCAGTTGTGAACTATTTGCTCGAAGGCGACACATTCACCATCTCCATCACCGACACTCGGGCCAAGACTCGCAACTTGCGCCGAGACCCGCGCGCTGCGCTATGGGTAGCGGGAAGCGGACCCTATGAGTGGGTGAGCTTTGATGGCACAGTCTCCCTCAGCCCCGTGGCCACCTCGCCTGATGATGCCACCTGCGATGCACTCGTCGATTACTACCTTCGCGCTGTAGGCGAACACGAGAACTGGGAGGAATACCGAGAAGCGATGGTCGCGGACGGTCGCCTTCTTGCCAGCTTCACGGCCACCTCAGCAACGGGAATGCTTGCCTAGTGAGCGTCTCATAGCCCTCGCAAAACTCAACCGCAGCTACAGGTGAGCTCAATGAGGCTGTGATTGAGTCGTGCCCGGCATGAGTCGCCGTGCACCTGGGCCTTCAACGCTGAGTCGGTCAGCAGGGTTCACGATCTTGCACCGTTCGAAGGACAAGCAGCCGCAACCGATGCATGAGGTGAGGTCATCACGAAGTCGTTCAAGCAGGCCCATCCGGGCGTCGAGCACTTCTCGCCACCCCTCTGCAAGCACCGTCCAGTCAGCCTCGTTCGGGGTTCGCTGCTGCGGCAGGGTTGCGAGCGCCTCACCTATCTCTGTCAGCGGGATGCCAAGAGACTGCGAAGCGCGAATGAATGCAAGGCGCCGGAGCATCTCACGGCTGAACCTCCGCTGGTTCCCTTCGTTCCGCGTGGATGAGATCAGACCTTTTCTCTCATAAAAGTGGAGCGCAGAAATCGAGAGGCCGCTGCGGTCGGCCAACTGACCAACCGACCATTCACGGAACAGTTCTTCTCTAGTGGGAACTTGGGGGCTGTTTGGCTGCACGGATCTATCTGGCTGAACGGCTCTCTTAGGCACGGGGCGAACCTAGCATTTGACCTCAACCTAAGTTGAGGTATCAGAGTGTTGTGTCTAGGCGGAAGCACCGCCCGGGCCACTCTCACTAGGAGCAACAGCAATGGCAACGTTCATGGTGATCTGCACATTTAGAGAGGGCACGGACATGACAGAGGTCTTTGCCACAGTCGCAGAGGAACAGGCTCAGGCTGCAGCCCTAGCCGCAGAAGGTCGTGTGGGATCTATTTACCTAGCTATAGCCCGAGGAACCGTGTTCATTGAGACGTTCGCCGAGGACCCACAAGCGGCTGTTGCCACGGTCAAGACGCTACCCATGGCCGCCTGGTGGGATCTCGATGTATTCGCAGTCAACGCACCCCCCGAAGCCGTAACCGCCGCAGGAGACCCAGCATGAGCGCCTTCACCGAAGCGGAACTCGCCTATTTAGGCTCGCAGCCGCTCATG
>JBAXCX010000197.1:0-3840 GCA_037141255.1 Actinomycetes bacterium
GAATTGCACCCCTTCCAGATAGAGATCGCCGAGGGAATTCACTCGATCCTCATCGACTCCACCGCTGGAGTGGTCGACCTTCCAACCGGCGCAGGAAAGACCCGTGTTGTCATCGAAGCAATCGTCGATCATGCTGCCGCACTTGAGTCTGGTGGGCCGCTAGGTACGGTGCTCTGGATCGCTGAACGCGGTGAGTTGTGTGAGCAGGCGGTCAGCCAATGGGCTCAACTCTGGAGAGCAAAGGGGCTTCAGGATCAGTCGCTACGCATCGTTCGTTTTTGGGATGGACGCCATGACAGTGGGTTAGTTCAAACGAGCGAGGAAAACGTTGTGGTCGTTGCAAGCCGACAGCAGCTTCATGCCCGACTTGATCAGGCATCGCTCAAATGGGTGCAGCGTTGCTCTGTTCTGGTGATTGATGAGGCTCACCACTCAACTGCGATGAGTTACCTCGAGATCAAGAAGTGGCGTGAAGAGGAAACTGGTTCGCCATTCGCGCTGGTCGGTCTCTCTGCCACACCGTTCCGGTCTGACAGCGAACGATCGGCCCACCTAGCGGGGTTGTTCGACAAGTCGCTGGTATCGGGCGACATGATGGGCGAACATTGGCCCGAGAGAATCAAGTGGCTGCAGAACGAGGGCTATCTCTCGCAAATTCAGCACAAAGATCTCAACTTGGGCGAAGTTGAAGTCTTGGATGCTGAGGCGCAGAGCATTGAAAAGGACCCGAACCTTTCGACGGGCTTTGATTTGCTTAACGAGAGGCTTGGTAAGGACTCGAAGCGAAACACCAAGATTGCTGATCACATTCTGGCAATGGATCCGGAGTGGCCAGTCGTCGTATTCGCCGGCTCTGTGCTGCACGCACAACTCTTAGCCGCTGAACTCTCCGAACTCGGTGCGCCCGCTCGGCCGATTTGGGGAGAGCTCGCAGGATGGGCGAGGACAGACGCGATCGAGAAGTTCCGTTCCGGAAAGATCAGAGTGCTGACCAATTACGGGGTCCTTACAGAAGGATTCGATGCCCCAAAGACTCGCGCCGTAGTGATCGCCCGCTTCGTTCAGAGCGATGGACTCTTTATCCAAATGCTGGGGCGTGGTCTGCGCGGTCCCAAGAATCGAGGCACAGAACACTGCACCTTGGTCACTATGGGCGAGAGCCTCCCCACTCGCTTCAACAGTGACGGTCGACTCGATGTCAACCGGTTCGATTACCTCTGGCGCTAGAAGACGCTGGGCGTTCGACTGGAGTGATCCATGAGCGGCGATAAGTTGCTGCATGGTTCCAAGAACCGATTAACTAATGCAGCGAAAGACGCTCTCTGAGCCCTGTTTCGCCGAACTCACTGCTAAGTCCCACTTGGGGGTGTTGTTAGCCGTAAGCGATGACGATCTGTATGCCTGACCGCATCGACGTAAGAGGAGTGTGGGTCCAGTCGGTGGTTCAGTTGGGTGACGCCGAATCAGTTCCCGACTGCGATGGCTTGTGGCTCGCAATTTTGCGGGCCGTATTCACGATCTCCTCAGCAGTGGTGAATACCTCGCGCACCGGGCAGCCAAACAAGGGTTGCTGCGTTTGAACGAGAACCTGTGCCGCAACGAGAGCGTCGTCCTCGCCGCTCAGTGCGTGCATCACGAGTGCTGGAACTGCGCGAGCAAGCCCTGAAATTGCTACTTGGCGGATATCTGGTGATCGGCTCTGTGTGCAGAGGAGGAGATCAGCTATAACTTCCGGGTCGCCCGTCGGGACCCTCGATAGCCAGCAGACAGCGGCGTACCGCTGGAGTGGGCACGTGGAATCCGTGGCTGCGATGACAGCTTCGAGCGCCTCGATATCTCCGAGAACAGCAGCGGCTCCGAGAGCATTGACAGCCGCCCGGCGCACTAGGCGGTGCTCATCGTCTAGGGCTGTGAGAATCCGAGGGTCCGTTGGGGCAATCTGTCCGAGCGCAGCGACAGCTTGTCGTCGAACTCGCCAGTTGTCGTCTTGGGTTCCGTGGGTAGCTGCGGCGACAGTTTCGGCAATTGTTTTCACGTTGTAAGCCTTTCGTAAGCGGAAGCACACGCCTCCACTTCTTACCGTCCTGTCCCGCTAGCAACTGGCAACCCTTTGGGACAGATTTCTTTTTACGTAGGCTCAGCAAGGCGCGCAGCGGATAGCTACGTGAGATCTTGAAGGCCTGCGTACTAGGCAGGCCCTAGCCGCTAAGGCCATTGTTCTTCGCCAAGTCTGTGAGAGGGCTCTGCCAGGCTGATGAAATGAGGAGAGCGTTTCATGAGGGTGGGTTCGACGAGCGGCTTTCGACCGGGGAGGTCTCAACAAGGGCGGCGTTGCCATGAAGGAAGTCGATTCCCCGAAGCAGGAAGCTCCTCGAGTAGATCTGATTGACAAGAACTTGGGTTTCTTCGCAGCTCTGGCTATGGCCTACCCCCTGTTTGTATTGGGGTCGCAATGGTGAGTTTGTAGGTGTCGTAGGGGTCAGCGGGCCAGTGGAGGCCGCTTTGGTCTTTGCGGCACGAGAGGCAGACCAGCCCGTCAGCTTCGGGGATTCGCAGGGGTTCTCGTGCTGAGTGGTTGCAGTGCGGGCACGGTTTAAGCCTGTAACCGTGGCCGTCTAACACCCACTCGGGCTTCCAAGGTGCGTGGTGGAGGAGGTTTCTGGCCGAGGTCCATGACGAGGAGTCCGCTGGTGTTAAGTCACTTGCTGAGACCTTGTTGCCAGAGACCCCCACCCTGAAAAAGAATGAGTGTATTGACGAGGGGTGACCGAGCCACACAGAGCGTTGTGTCGTGGCGTGAATCTGTTGGATGCGTT
This sequence comes from Actinomycetes bacterium, assembly GCA_037141255.1. Classification (GTDB taxonomy): domain Bacteria; phylum Actinomycetota; class Acidimicrobiia; order Acidimicrobiales; family Microtrichaceae; genus IMCC26207. The sequence continues at coordinate 2,817 of JBAXCX010000197.1, forward strand.
TGAGTAGCGCGAGTGGTTCGCTTTGTGTTTCGGCTAGTTCTACTAGCGGTCGTGGATCGAACAGCACGAGTGCACCTAGTCGAGCGAGACGGGGGTCAGCGACGTTGGGCAGCAGGAATTTGCGACCTGATATCTGTAAGCGTTTGCTGAGTTGACGGCTTGCTTTCAGACGATCATTTGGCGCCATGAGCCACAGTTGTTTCTGTCCGCTGCAAAGGTCCTTGATGAGTTGTGCGTCGCTTTCAGCGGGAGAGATTTCGGGGGAGCTTGACACGCTGAACGAACCGGAAATGATGACGGCGTGTGCACCGTCGCCGATAACAAACTCAAAACTTAGGGTGTAGCCGCGACGTGCGCGCTTGTTTCTGAGGGGGGGTGCAGAAACTATTTCTACGTTGCGTAGGGAGCTCAGGAGCAGGTGCCCGTGGGTGCAATCCGTTGGGTCTCGCAGCGTTGAAACGAGCTGTAGCACTTGGTCTACTTGAGTGCCGCGTATCTCGAGTGAGCGGGCGTGTAGCCGTTCGGATTCTTCGCGTTCAAGGCTCAGCACACACTGCTGTGCCTGTGGAAGTAGGAGTGACTCAATCTCCTCGAAGCGCTCATTGAGGTGTTCAAGCAGACTGTCTGTGACGAGTGATTGACCGTTTGCGTTAGTTCGTGACAGTTGGGTGAGGATGGCTTTGCGTTCATCTTGGAGTGCGTGAACTTCTGCTTGTGCTTGGGTGTGTTGGGCCTGAGCGAAACGTTGATCGTGGTCTGGTTCGGTTGGGTCTTCGAGGAGCAAAAGCGGTGTGGCCTCGGAGTTTGCTAAGGCTTGTGCGATTGCGGCGTGGAAGGCTGTTGGGTCGATTCGAATTGGGACACCAGGACTGATTTGTCGTCGTTCTTCTGCGGCGACTGAGGCAAGTACTGGAGCGAGGAAACTTGGAGCGTCTTTGGCTGGCCTTCGAGAGATGAGTATGCAGTCGGTGCCGTCGACGCTGGCACGAGCCCCGCCAAGGGCGAGTCCCACTCTTTTCTGTGC
>JBAXCX010000198.1:0-3755 GCA_037141255.1 Actinomycetes bacterium
ATCTCTACAGCACCCGAGGCTCCCATCACTGCTAGTTCGGCAGAGGGCCAAGCAAAGGTCAGGTCCGAGCCAATCGACTTGGAGTCCATCACCACATAGGCGCCGCCGTAGGCCTTGCGAGTGATCACAGAAATGCGTGGAACGGTGGCCTCGCAATACGCGTACAAAAGTTTGGCACCGTGACGAATAATTCCACCGTGTTCTTGGGCAACGCCCGGCAAGAAACCGGGAACATCGACAAAAGTCACCAGCGGAATGTTGAACGCATCACAGGTGCGAACAAAGCGAGCAGCCTTGGATGAGGACTCACTATCGAGCACCCCTGCATACATGGCTGGGTTATTGCCCACCACGCCGACAGTGTGGCCGCCGATGTGTGTGAAGCCGCAGATAATCGATCCGGCCCAAGCTGATGCATACTCAAAGAACTCGCCGTCATCGGCAACAATTCGCACCACGTCACGCATGTCGTAGGGCTGATTGGCCGAGGCTGGAATCAAGTCATAGAGCTCTTCGCAGCGGCGATCGGCCGGGTCATCGGTTGCCTCGAACGGAGCCTCGTCCAGATTGTTCGAGGGCAAGAACGACAACAGGTATCGCACGTCGTCAAGGGCCGCACGGTCATCTGCAGAGATGAACTGAGCCACGCCAGAAACCCCAGTGTGCACACGCGCACCACCAAGATCGAGCTGCGACACTTCCTCGCCCGTGACCTGCTTCACCACATCTGGTCCGGTGATGAACATGTACGAGGTTTCATCAACCATGAAGACAAAGTCAGTCATGACGGGGCTGTACACGGACCCGCCAGCACATGGGCCCATGATCACCGAGATCTGCGGAGTCACCCCAGAAGCCTTGACGTTGCGATAGAAGATTCCGCCGTAGCTAGCTAGTGAAACTGCACCTTCTTGAATGCGGGCACCCGCACCGTCATTCAGGCCAATGACTGGCGCCCCGACCTTGAGTGCCAAGTCCATCAGCTTGTGGATCTTCTCTGCGAAGACTTCGCCCAAAGCGCCACCAAAGACCGTGAAGTCCTGGCTGAAGATGAATACCTTGCGGCCGTCCACCGTTCCCCAACCGGTAATCACGCCATCGCCATACGGACGCTCCGCTAGAGCGTCGCCAGCACGGTGACGAGCAAGCATGTCGAGCTCGTGGAACGAGCCCTCATCAAGCAGATACTCCACACGCTCACGGGCAAGCATCTTGCCGCGATCATGCTGCCGGGCGACCGACCGCTCTGATCCGGGCTGCACTGCGAGCTCACGCCGCTTCTGTAGGTCTTCGACTCGCTCTCGAATGGGGTGTTCCATAACTCAGAAAGGTAGCTGCGCAAGGCCACTGCTCCCAACCCAACGTCATATGTCTTGTACCTTCGCCGTTATGACCCGGCAAAATCCACCTCGGCTGTGCGTATATTGCGCATCGCACCTCGGTAGCGACCCTGCGTTGCAACAAAGCGCCCAAACGGTCGGAGACCTGCTCGTCGCTAGGGGTATCGACTTGGTATTCGGTGGCGGACAGGTCGGGCTGATGGGCGTAGTAGCCGATGCGGCTATGGCCGGTGGCCGCCATGTCATCGGCGTCATCCCGAGCAGCATGATGGACCGAGAGATTGGTCACCAAGGGATTTCGGAGCTGATGGTTGTCAAGGGCATGGCAGCTCGGAAGAACGCCATGTTCCAAGCCGCGGATGCCTTTCTGACACTGCCGGGCGGGATCGGCACGATGGAGGAAATGTTCGAGATGCTCAGTTGGGGCTACTTGCATCTTCACAACAAACCCATGGGCCTGCTCAACGTCAACGGCTACTACGACTCGCTCATTGACTTCTTAGATAGCTCCGTGCAACTTGGCATGACCTCTGTGAGAGCTCGGGAATTGCTGATCGTTGATTCCGACCCTGAACGCCTTATTGACCTGCTCCTTCCCCAAGGGGTGTAGAACTGTAAGGTGCTGCTCCCCGTGCAGCCGCCGTTACGACCCATGCTCGCAAAGGCATCCAAGGGACTACCGGTCGGCGACTTCCTCTATGAACCCAAGTGGGATGGACTGCGTTGTTTGGTCTTTCGAGATGGAGCGAGCATCGAGTTGCTAGGCCGCAACGAAAAGTCACTCACCAAGTTCTTCCCCGATGTGGTCGCTTGTTTACTCGAACAGCTTCCCCAAAAGTGTGTGCTCGACGGGGAACTCTTGGTCGCAGCAGATGGCCGATTGGATTTTGATCTGCTCAGTCAGCGGCTTCAGTCAAACGCTGCGCAAGTTGAGCAGTTGGCTCAGTCTGCACCTGCGAGTTTGATGGTGTTTGACCTGCTCGCCTTGGCCGAGCAGGACCTGCGCAGTGAACCCCTAGCAGACCGCAGAAAACTGTTGCTCGACTGCTGTGCAGACCTGCGCGCTCCCCTTCATCTCACTCCTGCAACGGTCGATGCAGTGGTAGCCCAAGACTGGTACGACCGCTTTCGTGGGTCTGGATTTGATGGTGTCATGGCAAAAGCGCTCCAGGGTACGTATGTAGAGGACAAGCGCACGCAGATCAAGGTGAAGCACCACCAAACAGCAGATTGTGTTGTGGCTGGGTATCGCGGGCATCCCGAGGAGGGCGTGGCATCGCTGCTGCTCGGGCTGTACGAGGACAACCCCACTGCAAGCAGCGCTCCCAACCTGCAGCCTGTTGGATTGTGCAGCGGATTCGCTGCATCGCAGCGCCGCACGTTGGCAGCGGAACTGACCGAGTACGAAGAGGGAGGCCATGCTCAGCATCCGTGGCCTGACTTGACCAAGGCTGTGCTCCGCAGCGGACCTCAAGAGATGGAAGGTCGCAACAAAACCTGGGCTGCGGCGATCTCTGGTGAGTGGGTGCCGTTGCGGTGTGAGCTTGTGGTTGAACTCACCTATGAGAACTTCACCTCTGGGCGGTTCCGCCAGGCTGCAAGATTTGTTCGCTGGCGACCCGATAAGTCACCCACTGACTGTCGCTTCGATCAGGTGGACCAATTGGCCCCGGTGGAGTATCAGACTCTGTTTCCAAATTCCTGAGTCGTAGCGACAGTCTGAGCTCTAGCTGCGTTCTGAGCTCTAGCCGCGGTCGGCCTGAATTTTTTGCACCTTACGGGCAACGTCAGGGGCATCAAGTCGGTTGCACCAGGTTTCGAACTCTGATGTTGGGCCCGTCCATTCCCAGTCACTTACCTGGCCCACATCAAGGTCGGTTACCAAGGTGGCCAGAACCTTAAACAAGAGGGCGTTGTCGTAGTCGGCGCTTAACGTAGCGGCCAACTTTGGAGCACCGCGAACTCCCGGGACATCCCACTGCCCTGCCGCATGGGGGATGTTTTCAAGATGGGTGTATGTGCGTAGCACTGCGGCCGCCGTTTTGGCACCCCATCCGGCAAGGCCTGGGAATCCATCTGCCGTGTCGCCCACAAGAGCCAGCCAATCGGGGATTGATTCGGGCAGGACCCCATATTTTTCTAGCACTGCATCGGCGTCACGAAACTGCCCGGCCCGGCGGTCAAACTGAACGACCTTGCCTCCGACGCACTGGGCAAGATCCTTATCTGGCGTGCAGATCACCACGCTTTCAACACTGTCATCGCCTGCAGCACACATGGCAGCTGCGCCAAGTGCATCATCTGCTTCGACCTCACTCATGGCCCAGACAGTGAGCCCTAGAGCGGCGAGCGCATCTTCGAGTAACGGAAATTGAAAGAGAAGAAGTGGGTCGACATCTTCACCGGTTTTGTACC
>JBAXCX010000199.1:0-3752 GCA_037141255.1 Actinomycetes bacterium
AACTCGGATGATTGTGGTCGATAGTCGACCAAAAACGTCCGGGTTGCGGGTTGCCGGGTTGTCGGTTGCCGGGCGGGGTCGGGTTGGGGTGGGTGGCCGGCCGGGTTAGTCCTCGGTCTGTGGCCGTCTGCGAGTCTGCTTTGTTTGCCCTCGCTGCTTTTTCGCATCGAGCCGACGCATCTTGGAGCCCTTGGTGGCTTTGGTCGGCCGTCTTGGTCGCACAGGCTTGAGCGCTGTACGCAGGCGAGCAGCTAGGCGCTCACGGGCAAGTTGCCGATTGCGAAACTGCGAGCGCTCATCGTCCACGACCACGCGCAGGTCTGATCCAAGTGCGCCAAGAAGTCGCTCTCGCTGAAACTCGCTGAATGCTTGCGAGTCAGCAATATTGAAGCGCAACTCGACGCGGGTGTGAGCCTTGTTGGCGTGCTGCCCGCCGGGCCCGCCCGAGGTAGAGAATCGCTCGTCAATCTCGCCACCGGGAATGGTCAGGCCAGGTCGAACGGGCAGATCCTCAGAGGCCATCGGTCAGCTAGATTCCGCTGGCAACAGGTGCGGCGCATGATCGTTCACGGCCTGAAGAACCTGCGAGGCAGATGGGTTCACCATTGCGAAGTCGGCAACGACAACGGTGGGTACGGTCTCGCTGCCACCCGTGATCTTGCGGACGGATTCGGCGGCCCGCGGGTCTTCCCAAATGTTGATTTCAACGAGAGGAAGTTGGGTTTTTTCTAGTTGAAACATGAGCGACGCGCAGTAACTGCATCCCGGTCGCCAGAAGAGAATCACTGCCTCATCGGAGTTTGGTTCTGAATTGTCATTGTTGACTTGTGGGTCACTCGAAGATTGCACCCACGCAGGCTATCGCTCAGCCTAGGGAGCGAGAAGTTCAACTCGCTGAGTGTCTGTTGCGACGCGCATTCGTGAAAGTACCTGCGTGGCAGAGGTGGTCTGGCGGATTGTTCTTGGCGACCGGAATTCCACCGAGGTGCCACCGGGGGTGATCTCTGCTGCGGCGTAGCCGTGACGCTCTGACTCGAAGAATTTTAAGTGATTGGGGTTGACCATTCTCAGATACGGCCGGGTCACATCGTCAGTGGGGTAGCCGTTCTCGTCAGCGTTATTTGAGGTGACAGAACCAGTGCCGAACTCGGCAATGCGTGGAGTGGAACGTGGGTCATCCACATCGGGTGCAATTTGCGCCGCCGAAAACACGTGGCTGTCCCCGGAGAACAACAAGGTGTTGCGCACATTGTTCTGCTCAAGGTGATCAAGAATTGCTAGGCGCTCGGCCACGTAACCATCCCATTGGGTGAGGTTGAGGTAAACCCCAGATCCTCGAGGTTGGCCCGGGAGACGGCCAAAGCTTCGCCACGGCCAAAACATCAGTTGGCTTCCAATTACCTTCCACTGTGCGCTCGACCCAGACAGGCCATTGAGTAGCCAGTTGCGCTGCTCGGCTCCGAGCATCGTGCGGTTTGGGTCCAAAATTTCTGGTCGTTCGGTAGTCGAAGTCCCAAGCGGGCCTTCTTCTTCGAGTGTCTGGTCTCTGAATGAGCGCTGATCTGTCATGAAAATCTCAGCCAGATCACCCCATCGAAGGCTTCGATCGATTCGCCCGGGAAGGCGTGACCGAACCGGCAGATGCTCAAAGAATGCCGCAATAGCCCCGGTAGCTTGATTGTCGCCAGGCGCTGCCAGACCATCGTGATTATCGAACACATTGATCATCGGGTAGGCAGCGTGGACTGCCTGCAAATCCGGGTCTGAGCGATACATGCGATATTTCGCTCGGAACTGATCTTGGGTGACTGCCTGTTGAATTGGGTCATCTCGTCCCGGGACGTATACGCGATCGGCGTAGCCGGTTTCGTAGACATAATCTCCAAGACACAGAACCAGATCAAGGTCTGTCGATGGGTCTTCAGCAAGCCCAGCTAGATCGCTATGCGCCGTGTAGAAACCGTGTGTATAGCGCTGACAGCTAAATGCTGCGAGTCGGAGTTGGTCGACTCCACCAACAGGTGCAGTACGTGTCCTGCCAGTTGGGCTCGTAAGCCCGTCGTAGCGAAAGCGATACCAGTAGGTGGTGGCGGGCTGCAGGCCAGTCACATTGATGGTTACGCAGTGGTCCCGCTGAGCAGTTGCAAGAGCGGGCAGCTCTGCGATGATCTGACCAACACCAAACTGTGGAGAGGTTGAAACCTGGGTGGTGAGCAAGAGACCCTGACCGGTATCGCGCTCCGGATGCGCACGTGTCCATAGCAACACAGAGTCCGGTGTTGGATCTCCTGAGCCAACCCCGGATGGGTATGGCCCAATGCCTTCAAAGAGTTCACCGGTCTGAATGGGGTAGGTGGGGTTCGGTCGAGGTGCGCAGCCCGCAGCTATTACTCCGCCTGCTATTCCCACTGAAGCTAAAAACGCACGCCTTTGCACGAAGATCCCCCTATCGCTTTTGGTTCAAAACCAGAGATTCAGGCTACTAAGCCTGAGTGAATTCGAGCTGTCGGCTATGTGGCGGGAAGATGACGCTTGACTGCGGGCCGCTGCCAAACTTGCGGGAGCTAACTAGGTAGACGGGGAAGGACTGCCAACCACGCGAAGTAGTTCGTTAGCTAGTTGGCTGATTGAGGTGGTTGCATCAATCTGGCAGTGCTGCTCGAGCCACATGCGATTGCGCTTATGTAACTCAGCGGTTGAGTCAAAGCGGTTCAAGAAGACGCTCACCGGAGCCACTGCGGCGAGCGCTGCAACTGCAGGCCGTATCGCATTGATCGTGCCAAGGCCAGCGTCTGCTACCAGAATGACCAGGTCGGGGGAGAGCAGTTTGGCTAGGTCCAAGCAGTCGCCGTCGTGTGCGATGGGTGACCAGAGCCCACCTGCTAATTCAATACATCCCAAAGGACAACCCAACTCGGCCGGCAGTGCAGAGAGCGCAGTGGGCGTCCATGATGCAGAGAGTTCATCCGCAAGCTCGGCCAGAGTGATGGCACTGCGGCCAAGGGAATCGGCCGCCATCGGCGGTGCCATCTCGACTGGATAACAACGGTGCTCGGGACAAACTCTGCGGGGGTCCTCACCCGAGGCCTGTGCAAGTAAGTCGGCATCAGTCGTGGCGTCTTGAGGATGGAAGGACTGAGCGGGCTTGCGAGCTTGCACATGTATCTGGCGGGTTCGCAGCTCTGTAATGAGTCGAGTTGCGACCCAGGTTTTGCCGATCTCTGTTGCTGTGCCAGCAATCAGCACAATGGAATCTGGCCGAGTAGTCGTTGGGAAAGAGTTGTCTGTCATATCTCAACTCCGAGTTCGGTAAGGGCCGCTGTCAAGCGAGCAAGATCGGATCTCTCATGGGCTGCTGATACTGCAATTCTCAGGCGACAAGTTCTTGGGGGGACTGTGGGTGGGCGGATGGCAGGCACAAGCAAGCCCTGGTCTAACAGCGCGTGAGAAATCGCCATGGCGTGTTCTTCTGAGCCCAGCAGCACTGGCAGGATTGGAGATGGGTGACCCGGGCGAAGCAGGTCAATATTGCTGCGCAACTTGGCACGCAATTCAGCGCCTTCTGCCGAGCAATAAATCTGTAGGGCCGCATGCGCAGCAGCAACCTCGGCCGGCGCGTTTGCAGTGGTAAAGATGAACGACCTTGCTGTGTTGATGCAGAGGTCGACGAGTGACTGCTCGGCAGCAAGAAATCCGCCGACTGCACCGAGTGTCTTTGACAGAGTGCCAACTATCACCGCAGATTTTGGTGT
>JBAXCX010000200.1:0-3745 GCA_037141255.1 Actinomycetes bacterium
ATCAGATACGAACTGACGATCCCCACCATCGAACTGCCGATACAGAAGATAAAGGTGCCCCACAGGTGGCGCAGTCGCACGTCGGCGAAGAGATCTGGAGTTCCGCTGATGTCGCTCACCGTCTCGTTACCGTCAAGCGTCGCGGGTTCGACTCACGCGGGAATGCCAGACCGCTCTCGCGCTGTGCGTACTTGTCCATTGCTGATCGCCTCTCTCAGCGGGTCCACGGCATGATAGTTCTTCGCAAGTTAGCGAGTCTGATTGCAGCGAGAACCGCTTTCCATGCGGGGTGGTGGCCCAGAGCCTGGCTCGTTGCGGCATGGGTACCGAGTGCCTCGGGTGCTCTCCGCCACCTCAAAGCACTTCCTGCGCCCGCAACTAACCGGACAAGATCCCAAGCAGCATCAGCCACGAGTTGCGTAAGCTCGGAGCGTTCAACCTTGGGAAGGGAAAAATTGCAATCACATCTTCGCGGCCCTGAAGACACTGTGGCGCGTCCGTTCGCCCTACTGAGCTTGAAGTGCGTACTCGCTCCACTCACAGCGAGTGATTCGCATGGCTAGCTTCGACTGGGAACAAGTTGTTGTCGTTGATGTCGAAACCACTGGCCTGTACTCAAAGGATCGCGTGGTTGAACTCGCGATTGTTGAACTCGACTCTCACTGCGAACCGGTGCGGCAGTGGTCAACACTCATGGACTGCGGCAGAGACATCGGACCAACACACATCCATGGCATCACGGCTTCAATGTGCGCCGGCGCTCCAACATTTGAAGACCTCGCAGGCACAATCGCATCACTGCTCGAAGGCCGAATCGTGGTGGCGCACAACTCGAGCTTCGATTCCCGTTTCATACTCGCCGAGTTTGAACGCTTCGGTGCCTCAGTCGAAGCAGAGTTTGCGTGCACAATGCGCGCAGCGCAACGCGCCTCTCTCCCACGCGGGTTATCCGCTGCATGCACCGAAGCAGGAATCGAACCCTGGGATCATCACAGCGCACTCGGCGACGCCATCGCTACAGCCAAACTCCTGAAAATCATCGCCGAACACCTCGACGTCTCAACAGCGCAACCCTTTGCCTCAACACCTCTAACACCGATGCGACACGGGCTACGCACAACTCCTCGCAGTTCGCACCAGCCGATTCCAAGAATGCCCGTATTTGCACGGCTTCCAACCTTGTACCACCCAGAGCTACGCCCCGACGCCGTTGTCTACCTGGATTTCTTAGACCGTGCGCTCGCCGATCTCCTCATCAGCGAAGAAGAAGCAGAGGAACTCAAAAAGATCTCCCAGCAACTCGGGCTGACACCCGCAGAAGTCACTCAGATCGAAACCGTCTGGTTCAACGACCTCGTCGGATCAATCATCGCCGATGGGATCATCACCGCGAGCGAAGCAGAACGAATGGCACTCGCAGCATCCACACTCGGAATCGCCCTGCCAGAACTCGCGTTGCCCATAGTGCCCGCGACGCATGACACCATTGAACTATCAGGCCAAGTAGTGGTCTTCACTGGTTCACCAACTGCACTACTACACGGAAAGCCATGGACCCGACCCGGCGCCGAAGCACTCGCCGCTGCAGCAGGAGCAACCTGCGCGCCGAGCGTTACGAAAAAGACAACTCTTGTCGTCGCAGCCGATTGCGACACCCTCTCCGGCAAAGCCAAAAAAGCCCGGGCAGCAGGAATACTCGTGATCTCAGCCGACGAGTTCGCATCACTTATCAACCCCGCGCACTAACAAACACCAGAAGGCCGGCCAGAACCGGCTCCCGCCGTGCCAGCGGAGGATGCGCTGTGCAGTCCGAGTGTCGATCACGGGAAGGGTGTGCGATGTTTGCAGGAAACGAGTGGTTAGTTTTTCTATTTTTCGTCGGTGGAATCGGGTTAGTGATCTGGGGATAACCCACCCCAGACACACCCACCAAGCACGCGACGGCCCCGGGGAAACCCGGGGCCGACCCGCGTCCAAGACCTGACAAGCCCGACACACCGGTGTGCAACATTATGTGCAAACTTTCGGATTTTCATGTGAAGACCCCAGCGAAACCACTCCTGCGAAGAGCTCAAACCCCACCAACTCGTTTCGTCTTGCGCCTGACCCCCTATAGAGGGTCGCTCGCATAACAGAGCGGAGTAACGAGTGAGGAGCACCAGTAACCGGGCAATTAGAACCGGGCAGCCGGTACCAATCTGACCGCTCAGAACCAGTGAAAAACCGCTAGGAACACGGGGGTAGCAAACCTCGTTTACAATACGCGGAGCATTACGCGGAACCTTCCGCGGAAGTCCCGCCCGAGTAGCTCAGTTGGCAGAGCAGCTGTCTTGTAAACAGCAGGTCGTCAGTTCAATTCTGACCTCGGGCTCTAGTTTTTAGGGGTTTACTCCTCGACGGGATCGCGAAACCCCGCTTGCTAACCGTTTGCGATCCGCCGATTTCGGCGGTCGGTTCGGGAAGGCCGAAATTTTCGCTCCATGTGACCACTTTTTGTTGGTCTTCGTGCTGCTATTCAACGGGGTCGCATATGGCTGATCGCAAGAAGTCTCGGCGAAAGCCCGAACATATTGATATCATTTCTGATGTCGGATGGACCGTGGAACTCGAACCGGAGGTAGAGGAATGGCTAGACACGCTCTCACCCAAAGAGTTCGCGTTGACGCTCCCACCGGTCGACGGATCGTCCTGCTTACCGTGTTTCACAAGGAGCGTATGAACGAACGGACCGAGATCAACCGCGCACGGGCCACCATGGCTCGGTGCATCGACAAAGGCCACACTGCTGAGGAGGATTGATGAGCCGAACCACACTCAATGAACTGAAGAAGCGTCGTCTCGCTGGGATGACCACCGCCGAGCGGAGGGAGTTCGATACGCCCTACGCCGCCGCCAAGCTTGCGTTGTCGGTTGGCGACCAAGTCCGCAACGCCCGCGAGGCAGCTGGCCTTTCGCAACGAGTACTCGCCTCGCGCATGGGCACGAGCCAAGCTGCGATCGCCCGCCTCGAAGCCGGAGGAGTTGGGTCGACGCTCACCACGCTCCAACGCGTCGCCTCAGCACTCGAACTAGAAGTATCGGTCAATCTCAAACCAGCGAGCTGACTTCACCCCCTCACGGCCGGCACCTTCGGTGTACGTGCGGAGATCAGAGCGATCGAGCACTACACCCGACAAAACACCGACCTGAACCCGATCGTAAAGCGAGGAAGCCGATGACCAACCGAACCATTCCGGTCGACACCGCCCAAGTGGCCGAGTCGACGCTCACCCAGGACGACTGGGAACAGGCCGAGGGCGCCCATGAGCGCTTCAAGGACCTCCTCGAGGCCAAGCCACGGGCAAAGGCTCGTTTCGACTTGGTGCTGGCCGAGATCAACGAACGCCAAGCGACCCTTCGCCGGCTTCGAGAAGCACGGACTCTTACCCAGTCGACGATTGCCGAGCTACTAGAGATGGACCAGTCCGAGGTCTCGCGGCTCGAACGCCGCAGCGACATGCTGCTCTCTACCCTCAAGCGCTTCGTTCAAGCTAACGGCGGGGAGCTCCACCTGGTCGTGCAGTTCCCCGATAGCGCTGCGGTCGAACTGCTCATCGACTAGGGCTGCGCCGCCAGCAAGCGCGAACCCTGCTTCGGCGGGAAGGGCAAACAGCGTTCGGGCCGCTCGTATTTGAAGCGGGGTCAGGCCGCTCACGATGCTTTGGCTAGGTCTGCCGATCCCAGAGCGACCGCAACGAGCGGCGCC
>JBAXCX010000201.1:0-3735 GCA_037141255.1 Actinomycetes bacterium
GAAGAGATTGAAACCATTCGCACCGAATTCTTTAGCGATGCCGTCCTAGCGATTGCGTTGACTTTGCTGGTCCTTGACTTGGATCTCGGTGAGTTTCGCAAGGCGGAGCTCAGTGGGTTGCTGACCCGAGAACTCGAGACCTACGCAGCGTTCTTCGTTTCCTTTCTCTTCATAGCGGTGACGTGGCACAACCATCACGCTGCATTCAACCGCCTCAAGGGTGTGAGTTCACCACTGCTCATGGCGAACTTTGGAATTCTGCTAGGGGCTACCCTGCTCCCGTTCCCAACTGGCATCGTGGCGACTGCATTTCGAGTGGAGAGTCTGCGAGATGAACAGATTGCGGTACTGCTCTATGGCTTGTTGGCCTTCGTCATGAGCGTGTCATGGACATGTTTCTTCCATCTCGTTAGTAGAGATCCGCATCTGTGGAAAAACAGCGGAGAGAAAGAAATGTGGGGCCGAGTGAGAAACTTTGCGGGGTGCATTGCAGTTGGTTATTTCATGGCGGCAATTTTCGGGTTCTTCCTCTCCCCTTGGCTCAGCATTGCCCTGTTCGCCGGGCTGCTGATTATTCAATCGACGCAGGCGCATCGCATGTCACCTGGCCACAAGAGCAATGCACCTCAGACAGCATCGAGTCCGGCTACCTGAGCCAGCAATTCCACTGACCTCAGGCGGTCCTCGATCTTGGGAACTGCGTGAGCAACGATCAACTCATCTGCGTGAGCATGCTTGGCAAACCCCTGCAGGTACTCCGCCACTCGCTCAGGTGACCCGCATGCCGTGTAACGCATCATGGATGCGATCTGTTGGCCCTGAGGCGATGCAATCAAAGCGTCAGCATCTTCATCGCTCAGCTCTACGTCCGGCACAAGAAAGCGAGCAACTCGAAGTCTGGTCGCCTGCAAGAGCTGTTCTGCCGCGGCAGATTCTGTGTCGGCGACAACCGCATTGACTGCAGCCATCACATAGGGGGCGCCGAGTTGAGCAGAAGGCTGAAACTCGTCTCGGTAGATAGCAACGGCTTGCAGTAGCGCCGCTGGCGCAAAGTGCGAGGCGAACGCAAAGGGAAGCCCGAGTTCCGCGGCCAGACGAGCACCAAACAACGAAGATCCCAGAATGTACAGCGGAACGTTGGTTCCTTGGCCGGGCGTTGCCGATACCCCTTCAACAATGCTGTGCTCGCTCAGGAATCCCTGCAACTCAAGAACATCTTGCGGGAACCGTTCAGATGCTCTGGCATCTGCCCGCATGGCACGCGCTGCTGCTTGGTCACTGCCCGGTGCACGGCCAAGGCCAAGATCTATGCGGCCAGGATGAAGCGTTGCAAGCGTGCCGAACTGCTCTGCGATGCTGAGCGGCGAGTGATTCGGCAGCATCACGCCACCAGCGCCAAGGCGGATTCGATTTGTCTGCGTTGCAACGTGCGCAATCAGCACACTCGGAGCAGAGGAACCAACCACCGACATGTTGTGATGCTCGGCATACCAAACTCGCTCGTAGCCACAGGCTTCGGCTCGCTGAGCGAGGGCGACGCTACCCTCGAACGCTTCTCGCGCTGACTCTCCCCGACCAATAATCGCAAGGTCAAGAATAGAGAGCGGCAACGAGATAGTTGGAGTCACAGGATCAGTCTGCCAGCCGCGACGACATTAGAAATCCTGCGGGGTCGGGCGCATCAGTATCTCGTTGAGGGCGATTCGCCGATTGCGAGTCACGACATAAGAAATCGTGTCGGCAATGTCTTCCGCTCGCAAAGGTTCGATGCCTGCAAAGCGTTGCTTGAGTGCCTCTTGAGCGGCTGCACTCAGGTGAGTCTTGAGTTCGGTGTCGACCACACCTGGCTCAATCAACGTCACTCGCACAAAGCGACCTGTCACTTCTTGGCGCAGCGACTCGCTAAATGCCCCAATGCCGTGTTTGACCAAGTTGTAGACACCCGAACCAACACGAGGAATCCGTCCCGCTGTAGAGCTCAGATTTACAATATCGGCCACTTGTCGCTTGGATTCCAAAGCCGACTTGAGCAGGTGTGGCAGCGCCGCGTGGGTGCATGCCAACAGACCATCAACATTGACCCCGATCATGCGTTCCCAGTCTTCTGGGTTGGCATTCTCGATTGGTCCCAGCAGCATGACCCCGGCGTTGTTGACCAAGGTGTCGAGTCGACCGAATTGCTGCACGGTTTGAGCCACAGCGGCGGCTGCTTGTTCCCGATCCGCCACATCGCATTCGATGGACAGCGCTCGCCCGCCCGAGGACTCAATCTTGGCCGCAAGGGCCTGGAGTCGGTCGACGCGGCGCGCAACCAGCACAACTGTTGCCCCCTCTGCGGACAACCGCAATGCAGTCGCCTCACCAATCCCGCTGCTAGCGCCGGTTACGAGCGCAACTGTTTCATCAAGTCGTTCAGTAGTCATCAAATCTCCTCGTAGGTGGAAACGTTCTAGCTGCCGGTGCGGGCAGGAGCGAACTCGGGGCGCACCCACCTGAGTCGCAAGTTTTGACCGGAGGGCTGCAACCTCTGGCTGGGGCGCGATCTAACTGCTCAAACACCCAAGCTATGAGTCCTCGGCAGGAGATCCCCAGAAATCGCCTGGACCCACAAGACTGCCTTCGGGGATCCCGAGCGAGTTGCACACTTGGTCAAAGGGTTCGTTGAGCAGTGCCATCCAGTCCCAAGATGCGGAGTAGAGATCAGTGGTGGTCTGCGAACCCCGGTGCGCAGCTGTAGCCATAATCTCGGGATCAAGGTGTGAGTGGCCTTCGGGGAACACTCCGAGCTTGACCCCTTGATGCCACTGCAACAACACAACCGACAGCCACCCGATTCCCGCCGAGGCGTTGCCCGCATTGAACACTGCGGTGTAGACCTCGCCCTGTGCCGAGGTGTTGTAGCCGGCGAGCACGTGATGAACATCATGCGAGCCGAGAAACTCAACCGGCAAAGGAACCCCGGGCATTCCGGGTATATCGAAACTGGCGTCCTGGTAAAAATCTCGCATGACCGCTCCGAGCGAACCCTCGGGTGCTTCATCGAGCAGACGGTGGTACTCAACAATGGTGTCTGGTCGCGTGATCGAGGCTAAGTCATGACGATCCATCCGCGCCGAAATCACATCTCCGTCCACTGCAATGCGCTCGGAGAGGAACCTTCGAAATAGGTCGGCTTTGGCTGATGCTGAGCCTTCACTCGCAACCTGCTCGATACCAGCGGCATGGGTCTCGTCCACCCCTAGGCGGTTGGCGACCCACCGAGCTGCGGTCGCAGCCTCCGGGTCGGGTTCATCAGCGAACAAGCCAACGAGCATCCCGGCGTGAACAGCTTCTTGGCGATCCGATTCGTTGGGCAAGCCACGCAGAATCATCTCAATTGCTTCTTCTGAATCTGCCCAAGGGTCTTCGTCGCCGAGCAAGTCGGAGAAGTCGAAGGATTCTTCCAACCCGTGGCAACCAGCGCAGCCTTCAAGTGCGGCAAACATAGAGACGAGCTCCGCCTCGTTACCTTCAAACGGTCGGGTGCCCAATGCAGTCGCTACCAGGCGCATCACTGCTACGAATGACCTTCGGGCTTCGGGAGGACCAAATACAAGGAGAGCCATGAATTGATCCTAACTGCCCGCTTCAGGACTCGCCGCAGGCCGCAGAGGTCACCGCCGAGTTCAGTTGCTACACCAACGGATTGCGAGGCTCCTACCTCATAGCCATTGCGCCAAGCTAGGCGCCAAGAGA
>JBAXCX010000202.1:0-3701 GCA_037141255.1 Actinomycetes bacterium
ATCTGTCGGGGCTTCGACTCAGCCACTCGCCCTCACCTTGGCCACCTCAGCGAATCCCGATCGGGGCTCGCTCAATGGCGAGTCGCTGCAGTTCAAGATGCGTCTCAAGGGTTCGCTGACCATCGACTCGAGCCCAGTCGTGATTTTTCAACTCCCATGCAAGGGTGTCATCAAGCAAACTCACTTGCAGGACATCGTCGATTCGCTTCGCCAGTACTGGGTTGTCAATCGGCACCATCGCCTCTACCCGTCGATCCAGGTTTCGGGGCATCAAGTCGGCCGAGCCAATGAAGTGAAGCGGCATATCGGGTCCGCCACCATTGCCAAACCGATAGATTCTCGAATGCTCCAAGTAACGCCCAACGATGCTGCGCACCGTGATGTTTTCGGACAACCCAGGAACCTGCGGACGCAGGCAGCAAATGCCCCGAACAATGAGCTCAATCCGAACGCCATCCGCCGAAGCGGCATACAGCTCCTCGATGAGTTCAGGGTCGGCCAAGCTGTTCATCTTCATGACGATGTGACCAGAACCCGCATGTGCGGTTCGCTCATTACGGATGAGTTCGAGTAGCCCCGAGCGAAGCGAATGGGGCGCTACAAGCAAACGCTGATACTCCACATTGCGTGCATAGCCAGTGAGATAGTTGAAGAGTTGGCTGAGGTCTGCACCTGTTTGATCGTCAGCGGTTAACAGCCCGATATCTTCGTACGTGCGGGCGGTCTTTGAGTTGTAGTTACCCGTTCCGATGTGGCAGTAGCGCCTGACGCCCTCACCCTCTTGGCGAACCACCAAACATGTCTTGGTATGGGTCTTGAGCCCAACCAGCCCGTACACAACGTGAACACCTGCCTGCTCAAGGCGCCGAGCCCACTCGATGTTTCGCTCCTCATCGAATCTGGCTTTGAGTTCGACCAAAGCAGCAACCTGCTTGCCCTGTTCAGCAGCAGAAATCAGTGAGGCCAGAATCGGACTGTCTCCCGAGGTGCGGTACAGGGTGAGCTTGATGGTCAGCACCTTGGGGTCAATCGAGGCCTGATGAATGAACTCCTCGACCGAAGAAACAAAGCTGTCATAGGGGTGATGCAACAGCACGTCGCCCTCGGCAATTACCGCAAAAATGTCGGGAGCTTCATCTTCTGTTTCGGAGCTCAGGCGAGCCTGTGTGAGCGGGGCGAAATCCTCGTATTTAAGATCATCTCGGTCAAGGTTGCAGACGGTGAACAATCCACCTAGATCGATGGGCGCAGCATGCGCAAAGACGTCATCATCATCCAGTTCGAGTTCTTCGCGAATCAATTCAAGTGACTCAGAGGAGATGTCCTCTTCCACTTCGAGACGAACTGCCTTGCCGAATCTGCGGCGGCGCAGTTCCATCTCGATTGCCGCCAGCAAGTCGTCGGCTTCTTCGTCTTCTACGGTCAAGTCGGCATTGCGAGTCACGCGAAACGTGACGCAGTCCTCGACATCCATCCCCGGGAACAGGTCCTGCATATGAGCAGCGATGACCTGCTCGAGCGCAACGAACCGCTGCCCATCGGGAAGCACCATAAATCTGGGCAACAACGGCGGCACCTTGACCCGAGCAAAGCGGCGCTCGCCGCGTTCCGGGTCGCGCACAATGACACCCAAGTTGAGCGAGAGGGTGGAGATATAAGGGAACGGGTGACCGGGGTCAACTGCAAGGGGCGTGAGCACCGGGAAAATTCTCCGGTGAAACTCCTCTGTCAACCATTTACGATCATCCTCTGCAAGCTGCGACCAAGTCGAAAATGTGATCCCGGCATCGGCTAAGCCCTTGCTAATGGGCCCAAGAAAAGCCTCATCGGCTCGCACCGTGAGTTCCCGAGCCATCGTCAGGATGAGCTCAAGTTGTTGGCTAGCTGTGCGGCCGTCAATGCTTCGCTTACGGACTCCTGCAGCAATTCGATCTTTCAGGCCAGCAACGCGGACTTGGAAGAACTCGTCCGAGTTGCGACTGAAGATGGCCAGAAATTTGGCCCGCTCCAGCAACGGAGTTGCGGGGTTTTCTGCTAGCGCCAGAACACGTGCGTTGAAGTCCAGCCAGGACAACTCACGGTTCAGGTAATGATCTTCGAGTGATTCAGCGGTTGGCGTACTCATCATCACCAAGGTCCCATTCCAACGCTATGAGCTCTCGCTCGGCATCGCGGTTCACCCGTTCCTTATTTCGGCGGAACTGCGGATCATGTGGCGGAAGCAGCATCAATCGAGCATTCACCCGGGTGCGAAAGCCGCTGACGAGTTGCTGATCGCCAGATTCAGAACGGATATCCCAATGCGGAGCTACAGCTCCCAAGTACACAATGGTGACATACGCCTTCGGGGGTTCTACTGGGGCATCCGGATCAATCTCTGGCTGGTTATACATAGACAGAGACCTTACCTGCTGTGCCTCGACAAGCAGGATTCGGTGCACCCGCGATACGGATGCACCGAAGGATTACTTCGATCCCAGCGTGGCGGTGAAGTCGAGCTTCTTTCCTGAGCGCTCAAGAGTCACCTTGATCTGATCACCGGCGTTCTTTGCCTTGACGGCCTGCCCGACATCTGATGCCGTGCGAATTCGTCGGCCGTCAACGGCGACGATGACGTCACCGGCCTGCATGCCGGCGGCTTCAGCACCACTTCCCGGTGAGACCTTCTGCACAAAGGCGCCCGAGGTTGCAGTGATCGAGAATCGGTCGACCACAGCAGTATCGACTCCGGCCACATCAAGGGTCTCAACGCCAAGCACCGGGTGGTCTGTTTTGACTGTCCGGCCCGAACTCACATCGTCGATGATGCTCTTGATGGAGTCGATTGACAGCGAGAATCCGATGTTTTGCGCATCGGCAAGAATTGCGGTGTTGATACCCACAACCTGACCTTGGCTGTTCACGAGCGGACCGCCAGAGTTTCCAGGATTAATCGCCGCATCCGTTTGGATCAGGTCGGTCAAGGTCTCGCCCGAGGGGGAGTCCAGCGAGCGGCCCAGCGCCGAGACAATTCCAGTGGTCACGCTGGGGTCTTCGCCCAAGTTCAGTGCGTTTCCGATTGCAACCACGTCATCACCTACCTGCAGATCACCGGAATTGCCCAGGTCGGCGGGCTTGACGGAGTCGCCAAGGTTCTCGGCCTTGATAAGTGCAACGTCGTTTTCTGGGACCGCCCCAACCAGACGAGCATCCACGGTTCGGCCATCCGAGAAGTCAATCTCGATCGAGGTTGCGCCCTCCACCACATGAGCATTCGTCAGCACTAAACCGTCCTCGCTAATCACCACTCCGGAGCCAGCGGCCTGACCATCTCGAGTACCGGTGTGGATCGCAACTACCGAGGGGCTCACTTTTGTGAGAAGCGAGCGAACATCGAGGTTGGCACCTGGCACGGTGGCCGAGGGGCGAGCGTTTTCAGAAGTTGCTACGGGGGTAGCCGAATTCGCAGCCGACCCACCCTTGTTCCACAACACCGCTCCGACTAATGCTCCGGCCACGATTGCGCCGACTAGCCCGCCAATGAGTGCGGATCGCACCCCGCTGGGCTGACGAGCACCCGAAGAAGCCTTTCGCTTAACCGAGGGTGCTGGCTGTGGCGCCGAAGGTGCAGTACCTCCAAGGCCGCTAGCTGCTGCCCCCGGTGCTAACTGAGCAGCAGGAACTGACCACCCGGTATATGCCGGCGGCAGAGGAGCAACCGG
>JBAXCX010000203.1:0-3697 GCA_037141255.1 Actinomycetes bacterium
TCATTCCCCCGGGCTGCATCAGCGGCACTACGAGCTTTGATCAGGGTGCGGCCCAGCGCAAGCTCGGACTCATCGAGGGTCCGACGGTTGTATTCATTGGCCGCCTTGCCGCCCACAAAGGAATCGACACCCTGCTTGCAGCTTGTTTGCCGCTACTCGCCGCTCACCCGGATCTCAGCATTGTGTTGGCGGGAAGCCGCACGGGGTGGTCTGGTCTAGGTGCTGCGCTTGATGCCATGCCCTCTGATTCTGCTGAGCGCGTAGTGGTGTTAGAAGACTTCGCCGAGGCGGACCGTGATTTGATACTTAGCGCAGCAGACATTGTGGTGGTGCCATCTCGTGAGGAGGCATTTGGCATGGTAATTCTTGAAGCTTGGGCAGCGCAGCGCCCTGTGGTTGCCTCCGATATCGCCGCGGTTCGTTCGGTGATTCGCGATGGTGTCGATGGGCTTCTCGTGCCGGTGGGGCAGCCGGAAGCACTTGCCACGGCAATAAGTTCGCTCCTTGACGATCCGGGCGCTGCGCAGCGACTCGGCTTGGCAGGACAGCAGCGCATTGCCGAGGAGTTCTCTTGGGATGTCGTGGTGGACCGCTGGAACGAGGAACTCGTGGCGGTGAGCGCCTTGCAGGCATCCTCAGAGCTTTCAGCGAAAGGGGCGAACTGAGATGTGCGGAATCGTTGGGCTGCTCCTGAAAGGCGCGCTTTCCCCCGAAGACATCGCTGAAGTGGCTGCGTTGAGCGAACTGATGAAGCGGCGGGGGCCTGATGATTCAGGCGCATGGGACGACGGCGAGTCTTGTGCCCTTGGTTTTCGTAGGCTTTCCATTATTGACCTGTCACAACGCGGCCACCAACCAATGGTCACCGAGGATGGCCAGAACGTGCTGGTGTTCAACGGTGAGGTCTACAACTTTCGTGAACTTCGAACCGAACTCATGGCCCTTGGACGTAGCTTTCGCTCGGACTCTGACACCGAGGTTGTGCTGCAATCACTCGCCGAGTGGGGCTCAGATGCGCTCCCACGTTTTAATGGCATGTTCGCACTTGCTTGGTATCGGCCTGCGATCAAGGCGCTGGTGTTAGCTAGGGACCCCGTTGGCATCAAGCCCTTGTACTGGTGGTGGTCGAATGAGGCATTCGTATTTGGTTCGCAGTACGACCAGGTGATTCGCCATCGCCGATGCGACCGAACTCGGGTAGATCCCGGGGCGCTGAATATGTATCTGCGCTTGGGTTACTTGCCAGGACGCTACGCACTGATGAGCGACACGGGTCAGGTCCCACCTGGCCATCTGCTGGAAATCCAGCCGGGTCAGAAGCCGTCACTTCGCAGATTCCGACCAGGGTTCTCGCCGGTGGCCAGTGCGGATCGCCTGCGTGGTCGAGCTGCGATGGATGCCGTAGCCGAGGGCGTGGCTCAGGCTGTGCAACGCCAACGCATCAGCGATGTTGAAGTTGGCGCATTCTTGTCGGGTGGTGTTGATTCTCCGCTCGTCACCTCCCATCTCCAAGCCGCGGTGGATCACCCCGTTCCTGCGTTCACCATTGGTACCGATGATCCCGTGAGCGATGAGTCCGAAGCGGCACAGGCCTATGCCGAGATACTCGGAGTTGACTTCAACCTCCGCCGAATAGACGGTGCCGCCGCTGTGGGATTAGTTGATGACGTAGCTGAAGCAAATACTGAGCCATTTGGCGACTACTCCTCGTTTCCCACACTCTTGGTCTCTGCGCTAGCGGCCGAATCAGTTAAGACTGTGCAATCTGGCGATGGGGGCGATGAGCTTTTCTGGGGCTACCCGCGCTTTACCAAGGTTGTAGAGGCCTCAAAATGGTTTGGCCTGCCGAAGTCCCTTCGGGTTGCTGCCTATGGCGCAACGAAGCCGCTTCCGAACCCGAAGCGACCGCCTCGCGGCGTGATGTTTCCTACCCTTGGGGATTGGTACCTAGATGCGCACTCGGGGCTACGGGATGCTGACTTTGAACGCATCGCCCCCGACCTTGGCGACCTGCCTGCAGATTTCGATCTGTTCAGCTTGTCTGGCAAGCCGAGCTCAGACGAGTTGTTTCAGTGGATGAGGTCAAACGAACTTGCCTGCCATCTGCCGATGGTGCTGCAGAAGGTAGATCGGGCCGCCATGTTTCACTCCCTTGAGGTGCGAGTTCCACTGCTTGATCTCGAACTGCTTGACCTAGCGCAGCGCATCGATCCCATTGACTGCATGCGCAACGGCATCGGAAAGCTTCCCTTGAGAAACGCCCTCGGCCAGCAGGTTCCGCCCGAGAGCATCCCGATTCCCAAGAAGGGCTTTACCGTGCCGATGGCGCAGTGGTTGCGAACAGACCTGCGCGGCTTAGTCGAGGAACTCTTGATTGAACGTGATCCGTTTCCAAATGGATTCTTTGACCGAGCGCAACTGAAACTGTGGTGTGAGGAGCATTTTTCGGGCCGCCTTGACCGTCACCGAGGTCTCTGGAACCTGCTCGCCCTGCAACTCTGGGCAGACCGACACGCCCGCCCGCTCCCCGCAAGTCAAACGGTGCTCTGAGACGTGGCCCGAATCACGCTTGTCGTCAACGAATTCGATACCGGATCAGAAACCTTTCTGCATGCGCTCGCAAGAATTCTGGGCGAGGACGGCCACGAGGTAACGCAGTATTCCCTGCGTGATAGCAGAACGCGTCAACATGCACAGCCCGGGCGCGCCATGGCTTTGCCTGCAGCCAATTCCGCAACGTTTCCCTGGGCTGCAGCGAAGCTAGCCACTCGTTCCTCGCACGCGTCGGCCACGGCGATGTCTCGGGCTAGGGCTCGCTTTGGGCGAAGTTCTCGTGCAGTGCGCGCTGCATTGCAAGCAGCACCTCTTCTTGCAACTCGGCCGGATGTTGTTCATATCTCGTTCAGCGGCATTGCGCTCAGCTTGGCAGACGCGATCGAACTGCTTGACCCACAGACGCGAGTCATCGTCTCGTGTCGAGGGACCGGTGAGCTCGTCAATCCTGTGCTGCATCCTGAACGTGCCGAGGTACTCAGTTCGGTGCTCAACCGCTGCGATCGGGTACACGCAGTGTCTGAAGCAGTAGCAACTGCTGTGGTGGGTCTGGGTGTTGACTCGCAGTTAATTCGCGTGATCCGGCCAGCTGTGGATACCAAAAAGTTCAGCCGAAGAACTCCCTATCAGCCCATTCAGGCGGACTCGCAAATCAGAATGATCACGGTTGGCCGACTGCACTGGATCAAGGACTTATCCACCCTGTTGAGCGCGTTTGCACAACTTCGTGACAGTGGCTGCGACGCGCAGCTCACCATCATCGGTGACGGCCCAGAGAGAGAAGCGCTGCAGTATCGGGCCTTCGTTTTGCGCCTCGCAGATTCTGTGGTGTTCACCGGGCCGCTCCCCCCAGAACAGGTTCGCGAACAACTTGAGAGGGCTCAGCTTTTTGTTCTGTCGAGTCTCTCGGAGGGAACCAGCAACGCTGCGCTCGAGGCTATGGCTCTGGAGTTGCCAGTGATTGTGACGGGGGTCGGCGGGATGACCGAGGTGATTGAAGATGGCGTCACGGGTTGGGTGGTTCCCCCGAGTAATCCAGCTAAACTCGCAGAGTCGATGACTCGTGTGGTTACAAACAGTTCGCCTGCTGAAGAAATAGGGCGAGCTGGCCGTGCGAGCCTCGCCAAGGGGCTTACGTTGGAAA
>JBAXCX010000204.1:0-3647 GCA_037141255.1 Actinomycetes bacterium
CGCGAGCCAACTGGTCGCAACTCAAACAAGCGGTCCTCTTCGCCTTCTCCAAAGGTGATGCTCACCTCAAGGTAATCGCGTGGCAATGCTTGAGTGATTTTGTCGCCCCACTCAATAACAGTCACCGACTCATCGTCGAGCATTTCAGACAAGCCCAGATCTAGGGCCTCATTCATGTGTTCCAGCCGGTAAACATCTAGGTGATACAAGTCCAAGCGCCCGGTGTAGCTCTGCACGAGAGCAAAGGTTGGACTCGTGATCTGATCGTCCACCCCGAGGCCTCTTCCGAAGCCTTGCGTAAACGCAGTCTTCCCGGCACCGAGGTCACCAACAAGGAGCACTAAGTCACAGGGGCGAGCAAGCTCTGCAATTGCAGCGGCAAGCTCTCGGGTCTGTTCCGGCGATGAGCTACCTGCCTGTACTCGTCCTGAATTCATTGGCGAGTTCATCTCAGCGTTGGTAGCGGGTTGAGAAACAGTTCACGACGTCACACTATCTGTCTGCCCACTCCGGTAGAGAATGACCCGCATCACGAATGCGGGCCCGAGGACACGTATCGCCGTGGAATCCGAGTACTCAATCGACAAACAACCTCATAGGTAATCGTGCCAAGAAGATCGGCCCATTCCTGTGCAGGGATCTGCTCCCCTTCTTGAGCTCCGAGCAACACAACCTCATCGCCAACTTGCACTTCGGGCCCATCGGTGACTTCCACGATGAACTGGTCCATGGTGACCACTCCCCGCATTGGGCGACGAACCCCACCGATAAGAACCTGCCCTCCTACCAGACCCAGCCTGCGATCAACCCCGTCCGCATAGCCAAGCGGAACAATCGCGACCCGCGCTTCTTTGCTAAAGACGTGCTGCAGGCCATAGCTGACACCCCGGTTTGCCTCGACTGATTTCACCATCGAGACTTCGGCAGTCAGGCGCAGGGCGGGTCGCAGCTGTGCAACCGAATCCAAGCTGATTGAGGGAGCTAACCCGTAGATCGCGATGCCGGAACGCACCAAGTCGAGATGAGCTTCAAGGTGACCGAGCACTCCAGCGGAATTGGCGGCATGAACGAGTCCGGGGTCGATCTGCTCGGCGTTGAGTTGCTCAAGGAAGAGCTCAAAGAGTTCAAGTTGTTGCGCAGTCTCTGAACGCTCAAGGTCGTCGGCGACCGCAAAGTGGGTAAAGGTTCCACCGATCCGCAATTCGCTCGAAGCATGGATGGATCGAGCGATCTCAATCGCATCCGAAGGATGCGCTCCCACCCGATGCATTCCAGTATCAACTTTAAGGTGAACTGACCAGACACCCGGCCGGACTGTTGCGTCCTGGACGGCTTGCCGAGCGGCTGCCACACCCTCTGCCGTGTACACGGTTGGAGTCAACCCCAACGCCAGCGCCTCTGCCATGCAATCAGCAGGTGGTTCCGACAGAAGCAGAATCGGCGCGTCGATCCCTGCTCCGCGGAGTAAGGCCCCCTCTTCGACCAGCGCAACAGCAAGCCAAGTCGCTCCGCCATCCAACGCTGCTGTTGCAACTTGTACTGCGCCGTGGCCATAGCCGTCGGCCTTGACTACTGCACAGAGTTGTGCTCCGGAAGAAGCAGCGAGGATTGCTTGAGCGTTTGCAGTAATTGCGCTGAGGTCAACCTCTATGGCGGCATGGCGTGGCACTTGTCCAGAGTACGCGCTCTAGATGCTTCAGGTCAGACTCCTCCGCTGCCGCGGTTGCTCTAGTTCACACTGATTCCATGCCTCTGCTATCAACCCAGCGATGTCCGAGGCCAGCAGGCCTCGCTCGGGACCGAGCATGGATGCCCGGCCATGAAGCTGTGCTGCAGAAGCCGCCGCTCGAAGCGGATCGGCACCTAGGGCTAGGTGCGCTGCAATGAGCCCAGTTAGGACATCGCCTGTTCCAGCGGTTGCGAGTCTTGAGTCCCCGGATCGCACCACTAGGCAGCCGCTGCCCGTCTGTATCACCACGGTGGCTTGGCCCTTCAGCAACACTACGGCCCCTGTGGCTGCAGCTAATTCTCGGGCCGCAGCGATGCGGTCGGCACCTGGCCGATGACCCATGAGTTGTTCGAACTCCCCGTCATGGGGAGTAATGATCGTTGGAGACCTGCGCTGTTTCAACAACTCGCCGGCTTGTAAGCCAAGCGCCCAGAGTGCATCCCCGTCGAGCAGCAGAGGCCGGTTGAGTTGGGAAACAAGTTCTCGTACCTGCGCTCGAGTGCTCTCTGACCTACCGAGGCCCGGGCCAACTGCCACCACCTGAAATCGCTCAGCCTGCAACACCACTTCGCTTGCCCAAGAGTGTGCGTTGAGGGGATAGCCAACGGCCTCAATGGGCATGATCGGGGAGGTCCCGCCGGGGGTGGATAAGCGTAGGTACCCCGCTCCGCCACGCAGGGCGGCAGTGGCGGCAAGTTCAGCTGCCCCAGACATTCCCAGAGACCCCGCAATCAACCACACTGCATGGCTCCATTTGTGCGCCATCCGCTCACGCTTCGGCACCCAGCCGCGCAGATCGCTGTCCGTTACGAGGTGCATGCTTGCAGCGCTGACATCCAGGCCAATATCAGCAACGTTCACCCGGCCGCTCACCTCTGGACCATCACCAAAGAGCAGCCCAGGCTTGAGCGCAGCGAAACTCACTGTCTCGACAGCCGGGGCAACAGATCCCGATATCTCACCAGTCAGACCATTCAGTCCGGAGCAGATATCCACTGCGAGCACGGGGCTATCACTGCTCAAGCAATGATGAGTTCCATGAAAGCCCGTGCCGTATCCGGCATCGATCACCAAGTCACATGAGGGCAGTGACTTCAGATGAGGTGATTGTTCAAGCACGGTCACCCGCACCCCGCTACGACGCAGCATCTGCGCGGCTACTCGGCCGTCTTGGCCATTATTCCCTGGTCCTGCAACCACCACCACGCGTCTGCCGTAGCTGCCTCCGAGCAGACGAAGCGCTGCTAATGCCACGGCAAAGCCAGCCCGGTGCACGAGCACCTCAAAGGGTTCGGGTGCAGCGGCATCCACTGCGGCCATCTCTGTCGGGGTCAGGATTGGAATCACATCGACAGTCTTGCAGCGAGATCCTTGCGACGCGCTCTACCCGCAACTTGGACTCGTGACCCCTAGGGGCGCGGCATCTGCTGTGGCACCTACTGAGGATCAAACAGCGAGCCCAAGCACCAGAGCTTGGGCCATCGCGGGGGTGTACGTCATAGAGAGATGCCATGTATTCACGCCGACCTGTCCGGCGAGTAAGGCTGCGCGACCACTCAGGGTCAGCCCCCAAGAACTATCAGTTGTGCGCCCAATCTCGATTTCGGTGAATGCCATAGAGTCGAGCCCCCGACCAAGGGTCTTCATGACGGATTCTTTCGCAGCAAAGAACATTGCAAGTTGGGCAACAGGCTCAACTTGCCCAGCAGTCAGGCTGTGAGCAGATTCGTACTCCCGAGTAGTAAAGAGTCTCTGTTGCAAAGAGGGTTGACGTGTCAGAGCAGCATCAAGGCGACTGATCTGGACTAGATCGATGCCAACACCGCGTATCGACCCCGAAGGCAGATCGAGTTCTGCCAGATTGAGTTCTGGCAGATCAAGCGCTGGCAGATGAAGAACTGGCAGATCAGGTGGAACA
>JBAXCX010000205.1:0-3326 GCA_037141255.1 Actinomycetes bacterium
GAATCATCTGACCAGAATGCGGGCTTGCGATTGTTCACACACTCCGTGGCTGCAGCAATAGCAAAGCCCTCATTGTTGATATTTGGCATCGAGGCTGGGCGCTCATACATGTTTGTGATCGTGAACTTTTTGGTCACGGCATCCACGTTGAACACTGCTGATCTTCCGGCGCATCCGTCGTCGCAGACAACCCACAGGTTGTTCAAGTCCTGATCAAACTCGCTTCCCATGACACCGATGAACCCGCTGTTGATCGTGGCGATCCGTGTAAACCCGCCGCCGACGGTATCGAGTGCGTACACATAGAGCTTTCCGGTTGCTTCCACACCAACAATAAACAGGCCCGCACCGTGATTGGCGTAGTTGGCAGGGTTGTATGTGGACCCTGTGGACTCGTCTAGGAAGCCTTGGGCGGTGAGGTAGGAGTCGGGGATCCAAGAGATGGTCTCGAGTCCGGTGTTGGCGGAGTTGACTGGCAAGTCTGCAGTCAGGTTCCACTCCTTGGTTGCAGTCAGTGTCGAGCCCGCTGCGGAAACGTCATAACGAAGGATGCTGTTACGACTGACCGTGTTCGCTGAGTTATTGCGCTCGGCTGCAACGTATAGACCATCTGTTGAGGCCGGTCCACCCATCGTGATTCCTTCGGCATCAACATCGCCAGTTCCATCTGTGTAGCGAAGCAGCTTGCCGCTTCCCCAATCATTCGTGGTGTCTGGAACCCAGTTGGCACCGTTGAAAACCAGCCGGAACATTGCACCCGGGCCATTTCTCGACCCCCACAGCACACCAGGAGTGGCAGTACCTGAGCCTTCATAGTCAAGGCCGCTCAGGTTGCTGCTAAAGGTGTTGGCGACATCAACTGTCTGCACCGCTGCATCACCTGGCCAGGTCAGACCTGGAACCAAAGTCGTGGTTGTCGAGGTTGTTGTTGTGGTTGTGCTTGCACCGCCTCCACAGTTGTTTGCAGCGTTCTTGGTAGAAGCAGCAGTTGTGGCGAAGCTTCCTGAACCATCGGGGCAGCGGCCATAGGTGGTGGTGGCATGCGCTGTCCAGGAATAGCTATCAACAATCGTGGTTCCGTCGGTGGCAAACAACCGTGCAGAGTCTGCAGATCCAAGACCGAAGCCGAACGATGCTTCATCGATTGTGTAGAAAGCGCCTGCAGCCAGCGTGGTTGAAGCGGGGATGGAGTACTGCGTGTGCGTGTTGTCATTATCTAGGAACTTGAGCCCCGAGATATCAACCGGCGCAGAACCGCTGTTGTACAACTCCACCCAATCACCTGGGCTGCCACCACTTGATTCAACCTCGTTCACCCTGATGTCAGACACGGCAGCCGAGGCCACCGAAGTGTTGAACACAGCCACGGTGGTCAGCAGCAGTGCGAGTGCTCCCACCTTCGGCGCAAATTTGGCAAGGTTCTTCATTTTCATAACAGTTCCCCTATTCCCGTTCGCCCACAGCCGAGCGAAGTTGTGCCAAAAATAAACAACGCTGTTGGACACCCCGTAACCCCTAGGTGGACAGAGGCTCAACAGTCAGCAAACCCTGCCCTCTAGTCGCAGCCTCTCGACACAGCCTCTATACCCAGCCTCTAGACCCTGCCCTCTAGACACGGGGCTGCTGGTCACGCAGACTGTTGGTTCAAGGTTGTAGAGCAACCCTGAGCAAAAAAGCGGCGCGGGAACGAACTGTTCCGGGGATGGAGTGCACGTGGGGAACCTTCGAGGGCTCATGAGGACCAGATTGGCGATAGCTGCTCTTGCAGTTTTCTCTGCAGTCGCTTTATTGAGTACGGCTTGCGTTGCTAGTGGCGCACCACCTGCGGTAGGCAACCCTGGAGACTCAAGCGAACTGCTCTGGCTACAAGCCGTGCGAGGCCAGCAGGCTGGTATCTACGACAGCGCTGGCCGCCAGGTACTTCTTCGAGGTGCGAACTTCAACCACTTGGGCGACTATTTCTCTACTGATCCAAGCCTTCCAACCGTAGCTACCCTCGACGAGACCGACTGGGCCGATGCAGCGGCTCAGGGCATGAACGTGGTCCGACTCGTGACCACCTGGTCGGCTTGGGAACCAGTTCGCGACCAGATCGATCTGAACTATCTGGCACGGGTTCGCGCTGCTGTGACCGCAGCAAATGCACACGGCATCTATGTGGTGATCGACATGCACCAAGACGCTTGGTCCAAATTTGTGTTCACACCGGCAGAGGAAATCTGCCCTGCGGGAACCTCGCATCAGATTGGCTGGGATGGCGCTCCCTCTTGGGCAACCATGACTGACGGCTACCCCACCTGCACACCCGGCGGCCGAGAGAA
The DNA here is from genome assembly GCA_037141255.1 of Actinomycetes bacterium. Taxonomy (GTDB): domain Bacteria; phylum Actinomycetota; class Acidimicrobiia; order Acidimicrobiales; family Microtrichaceae; genus IMCC26207. The sequence continues at coordinate 2,322 of JBAXCX010000205.1, forward strand.
CAGCCCAGCTGTTCGAGCGGCATGGGAGAACTTCTACAAGAACGCTGGTGGCGTTCGCGATGAACTCGCACAGCTCTGGGGGTTTATCGCGACTCAGTTCGCAGAGGATGCTGGAGTAGCCGGCTTCGATCTACTGAATGAGCCCGGATACGGATTTGATCAGAGCATCACACTCGTTGGATTGGCGCAGTTCTATGCCGCAGCAATCACGCAGATTCGCTCGGCTGAATTGGCAGTCAATGCTTCTGGCCGTTCAGCTCGAGGCCACGTCGTGTTCTTTGAACCAACCGTCAATGGCCCGTTTGTGGCCACCGAGTTCAGCGCCGACCCGAACCTGGTCTTCGCTCCTCACAATTACGGCGAGTCAATTATTGGCGGCGGAATTCCTGGGTTTCTTGAGCTCATTACCGGAGCTTTGCAAACTCTGACCAAGGCCTACGGCACCACGAGTTGGATTGGCGAGTACGGCACATTCAACAATGACCAAGCCACAGGTACGGCCTACATGTCACGGTTCAACCGTCTTGATGATCGCAACCCGGGGGCGGGCGGCACATGGTGGCAATGGGAACAGCAATGTGGCGACCCGCATAATGCCAACGGCGCCTACCCACCAAGCGCCGAGTGGTTGGACTCACAGCAGCAGACCTGCACCGAAGCCCCGCGGATGAATACCCCATGCACCGCACGCTCCTACCCGAGAGCCATGCCCGGCCGCCTAACGTCAGTAGTTGCAGAGCCCTGCGGTGGCGCAGTCAGCGTAACGGGACGAACCCCAGCCCCAAGCACTGCAGTGCTGTGGTTCCAGTCGGACTCTGCAGTTGCGCCAACGGTGACGGGCAGCGGCATAGCTGGCTCCACCGCTGTGCAATCCCGAGGTGGTTGGCGAGTCACCGTCGAAGTCAGCGGCGACTACAAAATCAACCTGGCCTAGCGAGCAACCCCTAGCCCAAAACCCCGCCCCCAAAACCCCGCTTTGTCTTGCGCCTGACCCCCTATAGGGGG
>JBAXCX010000206.1:0-3303 GCA_037141255.1 Actinomycetes bacterium
GGCGGACTGATCTCGCATCGGGCAGCAGCTCGCTTGCACGGACTAGACGGTTTTCATGGCACCGAAAATGGCACCCGTAGTCGCGGCAGCGGCAGCCGTATCGTCGGTCGCGGCATCGGTGGCGCCGGGCGTGGTGGTGATGATGAAGCTGGCCTAGTTGAACTCACCGTCCCAGACTCCAAATCTCGAGCCACCGGCGACTTCCTCGTCCATCGGACTTGCGTCCTTGCGCCCGAGGACTGCACGGTGACAGCAGGGATTGCCGTTACCTCTATTGCCCGCACTCTGGTGGACCTCGGTGCCGTAGTGAGCGATGACAGAGTGGAACAGGCGCTCGATGATGCAATCCGTCGCGGCTACAGCCTTCGCTGGATTACCGAGACGCTCAATCGAGTCGATCGACCAGGGCCTAGCGGATGCGCAAGCCTCAGGCGCGTGCTGGCGCGGCCTGACCGCCAAGGCCCGATCCCTGATTCGATGTTTGAGCGCTCCATGGAACGCATGGCAGTGGCCTGCGGCCTGCCTCAACCAGAGCGGCAGTTCCGGGTCTACGAGGGGCTGGGATCGACTCATGGCGGTTTGGGCATTCTGGTAGCTCAACTCGACGCAGCTTGGCCTGCAGCAAAACTCGGAGTCGAAGCACACTCCTCTCGTTGGCACGATGGCAACCGGCGGGGTCGAGCCGATCAGCGCCGCGATAATCGCCTAGCTGGACTTGGCTGGGAGTTGTTGTATTTGAGCTGGTGGGACCTGCAACATCCGGCCGCATTTCAAACTGATCTGGCTGCCGCATACGCGCTGAGATGCTGACCCCCGCCAACTCGGATGATTGTGGTCGACTATCGACCATTATCATCCGGGTTGCTCCTGCGCTGCGCGCTCCTGGCAGATAGTGCGAAGTGGCATGACAAAAGCGCCGTGCTGAGGCAACATGTCGGGAGTCCAACGAGATGTGTCAAGAGCCCAACGAGAGAAGGTGCGTTCCGTGACCGTGCTTCTGCTGAATGCAAGCTTCGAACCGCTACGGGTCATTACGCTGCGCCGTGCCTTTGGACTTGTCCTCTCGGCGAAGGCCGAACTGCTTGAGCGCGATGGCAACCAAGTACTGCGTAGCGCTGGTGGTGCTGAGTTTGAGATGCCGGCCGTCATCCGGCTGCGCAAGTTTGTATCGGTGCCATTTCAGGCCACCGCCCCCCTTTCCCGACGAACTTTGCTGGCTCGTGACTCGCACCGTTGCCAAGTGCTCGGTTGTACTCGAAGCGGCCAAACAGTGGATCATGTGATTCCTCGATCTCGGGGCGGTCGTCACGAATGGTGCAACGTGGCGCTGATGTGTGTGCGGCATAACTCACAAAAGAGTGACCGCCTGCTTGAAGAATTGGGCTGGAAGCTGGCCCAGAAGCCGCAGGTGCCGCGCGGACGGCAGGTGCTTCTCGCCCGAGCCGGCCTGCGTGAACCTCCAGCGATTTGGGAGCCGTATTTAGCAGCGTGAGACTTCTTGAGTGACTTCTGTGGCCGCCTAGCCTAAACTGGAACAGGTTCTAGTTTTTGGACTGAGCACGAGCAGCCCGAACTGGTTCAAGCCCCCTGACACACCCGAGGAGACTCTTATGTCGAAACGATCGCCATTCCCCATCCCGTTCGGGTGGTTCCAAGTTGGCTGGTCCGACGAGATTGCACTTGGTCAGGTCCTTCCGGTGGAGTACTTCGGCAAGCGTCTGGCCCTGTGGAGAGACGAACGCGGCGCACCTCACTTGAACGATGCATTCTGCCCACACCTCGGTGCTCACTTTGGCCATGGAGGTTCAGTAGCTGGCGAGGAACTCATCTGCCCATTCCATGGGTGGCGCTTTGATGCCGAGGGCCAAAACACCCTGATCCCGTACGCAGATCGCACAAACAAGAAAGCATGCGTAACTGCCTATCCGACGATCGAGCGCAACGGTCTTGTCATGGCTTGGTATCACCCCGAGGGTGTTGCCCCAATGTGGGAGATCCCCGAGATTCCAGAGTTCAACGACCCAACCGGGTTTACCGAGATGGTCACCCGCGAGTACACGGTTCACGCTCCCTGGCAGGAGTTGGCCGAGAACGGCGTAGACGCAGCCCACTTCCGCTATGTGCATCACACCGAGGAAGTTCCCGAATTGCAGAGCTACGAGATCGACGGCCCGTTCACCAAAATGCGTTCCTCGCAGAAGTTCCCGACGCCTCGGGGAGTAGTCGACGGTCGCATTGACGCTGACTCTTTTGGGCCTGGCCTGAGCAGCGTGCATTTCTCGGGAATCATCGACACGATCTTGATGGGTTGCAACACACCAATCGATGAGGATACGTGTCATATGCGGTTCAGCTTTACGGTTCGCAAACTCGGCACGGACGAGGCCCTCAACTCAAGCGTTGGCGCGGCCTTCGTTGATGAGGTGCATCGGCAGGTCCTTGAGGACAAGCCAATCTGGGAAAACAAAGCGCACCTCGTTCGTCCGGCGCTCGCTTCTACCGATGGCCCCTTTATGAAGTTCCGCAAGTGGGCGGGGCAGTTCTACGCAGAGGGAGTAGATGACTCTGCGTTGGTATACGAACCACAAGATGATTATCCAGCAACTCTCGGCGAGACGGCTTCACGCAAGTACGGCTCAGATCCGTTCGCTCACGCCTCAAACTGAACACGGTCATTCAGACCCTGAGCTTGGGAGAAAAGAAAATCTGCTGAAGAAATTCGGCTCCTGAGACTCAGCGGAGCTTGCTGGGAGGAACCGTCCACCCTGTTGGCGGATCGGCCGGTGGTGGCGCTGCTTCCGGGCCAGCGGGCGCGTCAAGCGGCGGCCCTTCAGGGGGCTGAGTGCGGACTTGCTCATCAGTCCACATTGGTGGCTGTTGGGCCTCGGGCGGACCTGGAGGATGCGGGCCAGGCCAGGGCGGTGGAGGCTCCCGAGAGGCCGCAGAACCGGCATATGCCCCAGGCAGCGGAGCAGGATCGGGGTTTGCGCCCGCTGTCGGAGGTGCCCCAGATTTCTTGGCCTTCGAGCGCTTCACGAAGCCCACGATCATCAAGATCAGACCAACTAAAAACATCAGGGCACAGAACAAGCCAACTGCCAAGAACCACAGGAATGGAGCGAAGGTTCCGGTTAGGTCATCCATGCCGAACACTCGCCCAACGGTAAAACTGGCCGGTGAAGAACCTGGCTCGCCATCACGATTGCAGATTGCTTCATAGTTACCTGGCGCCAACATCGCAGAACCCATCACCGTGAACTGCCCGCTGTTATCTCCCATGAGTGCCTCGCCGCTACCCGAGGC
>JBAXCX010000207.1:0-3299 GCA_037141255.1 Actinomycetes bacterium
GCTTTGGCCGCCGCAACTGCAGCGCTCGGTCTTGGCCTCTCGCTCGAGCAGGTAGCTGATGGCTTGGCGTTAGCAGCCACCTCGCCATGGCGTATGGATCTGCAGACCATGCCGAGCGGCGCACTGCTCCTCAATGATTCCTACAACGCCGGACCGGCCTCTATGGCAGCTGCACTTCAGGCACTCAATTCGCTCCCAAGTGCAGGCTCCGGCAGGCGAATCGCAGTGCTTGGTCTGATGGCTGAGCTCGGGGATTCTGCGCCCCAAGAGCATCAGGCAGTGGCCGATCTGGCCGATCAACTACAGGTTCAGATCATCGCTGTAGGTACAGACATGTACGGGGTGCCTCCACTTGCCGGGATCAACGAGGCCGAAGCCGCCCTTGACTCAATGTCTCTGACCGCTGGTGATGCAGTACTCGTCAAAGGAAGTCGCGTTGCCGGGTTGGAGCGACTCGCCCAGACACTGCTCTAGACGCGTCAAACAGTCTGACTCTCAGGCTCCGGCTCGCTCAGGTCGATCAGAACGGCCAGCGCTGCGGCTACCACTGCACCAAAGATCAGAACTGCCGCTATCCCGATTGCGTCGATGATCGGCCCTCCCACCAGCGCTCCGAGCGGCACAAGGCCGGCCCAGGCCATCATCCATAGACCCATAATTCGTCCTCGAACCTCATCGGGGGCACGCATCTGCAGGGTGGTCGAGAGTGCTGTCACAATGACGAAGTAGGAGGCGCCAAGCGTAAATGCGGCCACAAACCCCAAGGGCAAGATCGTATCGGTTCCAAATACGGCCAAGGCCACTGCAAAGACTACGAGCGCTACCCGAGCGACTTTTGCGCGATTGTGGCCAGAAAGGAAGGACCCCATCGACAGAGCGCCCAGCGCTGCACCAAGGGCAAAGGTTGCAAACAGCAGGTTGAACTTCCACCCCGCTAATCCGAAATGCTCCTGAGCTACCAGTGGCATCTGATAGATGAAGATCAGTGAGCACATGGACAGCACGGCCATGCTGACAATGACTCGCGTGATCACTCGGTCTGCTCGCACTGCTCGCATGCCTTGGCGCATTTGCTCAATTGGCCCATCGCCCTTATCCCCTTTGGGAGAGAAGTCAATGTCCACGCTCAGGACGGCAATCACCACAAAGAGGTAGGTGAGACCATTGACCACAAACACCGCAGATGCACCCGCTAACGAGCCGAGTAGTCCGCCGAGTAGCGGTCCAACCACGCGTGATGCATTCAGAGAGACTGAGTTGATTGCAATAGCTGGCTGCAGGTCTTGACGAGGGACCAGTGAGGGCAACAGCGAGATCATGGTGGGCCCCGCTATGGCATTTGCGCAGCCGATGCTCGCAACAACGACCACGAGAACGAATTGATTTGGTGTGTCCGCTAAAGCCACTACGGCGAGCACCATGGACATCACGAGTTGCACAACTGACATGCTGATGATCACACTGCGGCGGTTGAAGCGGTCGGCGATTGCCCCGCCGAACGGGGATAAGAAGAGCATCGGCCCAAGCTGAGCGAAGGTGATGACCCCGGTAAACCACGCGCTACCTGTTAAGCGGTAGGCGAGTGCGATCAGGGTGATGTTTTGCATCCAGGTGCCAATATTGGATGCAAATGTGCCGGCAAAGATTCGCCGAAAGGCTTTGCTTTGCATGGCAGAACCGAGGGTTCCGGGAGTCGGGGCAGCAGAAGGCGAACTTTGTTCGCTATCCGAATACTTCGATCCTCGAACTATATCCACCTCTTCAATATAGGGGAGCCGAGCAGCTTTTCCTAGGCAGTAACCGCCCTTTGTGCTTCTGTCGGTAGCAGAGCAGGTCACTTCAGGGTGGTAGGGCGTGCTGTTGCCCTCGCTGATCTTGTTCACCCTAGGCTTGCACTGATGTCGGCCCAGAATGATCGCAGCTATTACCAAATTCTGGGCCTTCCGCAAGGGGCGAGCTCCCAGCAGATTCGCGATGCGCATCGACAATTGGCCCGAGTGCTACATCCGGACCGGCTTGGGCAAGCAACGGCCGCCGAGCAGGCGTTAGCCGAGCGTCGAATGCGAGAGGTCAACGCTGCGTGGAGCACCCTGTCTGATGTTGGGCGCCGTGCCGACTATGACCGAAGCCTGCGTGCTCAAAGAACTTCCCCCTCGACCGGGCCGAGTTCCGGTTCTGGGTCGGGCCCGGGCTCATCACGTGGTGCTGGCGCTGGGGTGGACGGCACGTATCGCGACCCGCAGACGGGGCGACCCGAGGAGGAGGACGATCCCGATGCGTTCTACGCCAAGTTGCGTCAAGCTGAACTTGATCCCGATGAAGAACCACTGAGCGAATGGCATTTCTGGTTGCTGCGAAGAGGGCCACTTGTTGCCGCAGTCCTGCTTGGCCTCTTTTTGTTTGTGGCTACTGCCTATGCCGGCGGGAATCGCTCAACTTCTGATTCCGCTAACGAGCAAGCCGTGGCCACGAGCGCACCTTTGCGTGACTGTGTGCGGATCACCAACGGGCGGACGGCGAATCGAGTGACTTGCGGTTCGGCTAATGACGGCCGCATCGTGACCAAAGTCGCATTGGCTCTGGATTGCCCCTCGAAAACTAGTTACGTGGTGATCGAGGAGGATTTCTTCTGCGTGTCGACTGATCCATCAGTTGTTGGGTCGGTAGCCGAGCAAACCGGAGGCTAAGAAATGTCAGATTCTCAGACGGGTCCCGCTGTGCAGGTAACGGGCCTAGACCACATCGTGCTGCGCGTCGCCGATGCCGAGGCTTCTGTGGCCTGGTATGTGCAGAAGTTGGGTCTCGCTCCCGAGCGGCTAGAGCAATGGCGTGGGGGAGAGGTGCCGTTTCCCTCTGTCAGAGTAGACGCCACAATGGTGATTGATTTGCTCGAAGCCAAGGCTGGCAGTGAGCCGGTGGGAATCAATCTGGACCACTTTGCGCTGCTTGTTCCCGGTGCGGATTTGGATGCAGTTGCTAGTTCTGGCGAGTTCACCGTGATCCGTGGCCCAAGGACCCTGTGGGGTGCGCAGGGGCGTGGCCTAGCGATGTACGTGGCCGATCCGGATGGCAACGTTGTCGAGCTTCGAACCTATCCCGCTGCGACCGCTAGCTAGGCCCGGCGTGGTCGTGTGGCCGAGCCGCTTCGTTGACCGCTACAGTTCAAGCTCGCTCCCTTGGGAGTTTCAGTAAGGGCGTATAGCTCAGTTGGCTAGAGCGCTGCCTTCACACGGCAGAGGTCCGCAGTTCGAGTCTGCGTACGCCCACCACCCGAAACCCCCGCTACGGCGGGGGTTTCA
>JBAXCX010000208.1:0-3253 GCA_037141255.1 Actinomycetes bacterium
CTGGGAAGCGTTCGACGCCGACCTTGGACCGGCTCTGGGCGAGCGTGACCGCTTCTGTGGCGAAGGCGGAAAGCGAGTTCGCCCCGCATTTGCCTACTGGACTTTCCTAGGTGCGGGTGGCGACCCCGACAACCCTTGGATCATCGACCTGTGCGCCGGGCTTGAACTCCTACATGCCTTTGCCCTGCTGCATGACGACGTCATGGATGGCTCGGATATGCGCCGTCACCACCAGACAGTTCATATTGGCGCAGCGGAACAACATCGCAACTCTCACTGGAGGGGCGAAGCTCGGCGCTTCGGAGAGGGAGTTGCAATCCTGCTCGGAGACCTTGCGCTGACCTATGCGGATCAGCTCATGAGCCCACTAGATTTTGATACGCGTACGATCTACAGCGAACTCAAAACCGAGCTGATGGTTGGCCAATATCTTGACCTCGTGAGCGCAGCACGAGGAGATACCGATGCCGAACGCGGCCGGCGAATCGTGTTGTACAAATCCGCCAAGTACACCGTTGAACGCCCGATGCACATGGGTGCCGCTCTGGCAGGACGCTCTGATCAGATGACTGAGCCGCTGTCACGTGTGGGACTGCCGCTCGGCGAGGCATTCCAGCTTCGTGACGACTTGCTCGGCGTGTTTGGCAGCGAACTCACCGTCGGTAAGCCAGTTGGGGACGACCTGCGAGAAGGCAAGGCCACCCTGCTGTTGACGCTGACTATGCAACTCTCCAACAACGCCCAGAAGCAGGAGCTTTCCAAAGTTGGCTCGCAGCTCAGTCCCGAGTCAGTGGACCGACTGTGCGAGATCATCACCGAGACGGGTGCTCGTTCGCAGGTTGAACAGCGCATTGAGAATCTGACCACCGAGGCACTAGCCGCACTCGATGCAATGCAACTCACCGAGACAGCTCGGGCCGCACTAATCGAACTAGCGGCTTATGTCGGAATGAGGGATGTGTGAAAGTAGCCATTGTTGGTGCTGGCTTAGGTGGACTTGCAGCAGCTTGTCACCTTGCAGGTAATGGCCATGATGTGACCGTGGTGGAGCGAGACCCTGCCCCTGGCGGGCGGGCCGGTCGATGGGAATCCAACGGCTACAGCTTCGACACGGGGCCGACGGTATTTACCATGGTTGAGTTTCTCGAGAGAACCTTCAATGCGGCTGGCGCCTCGGTAGAGGATCACGTCACCTTTGATCGACTCGATCCCGGATACCGCGCATGTTACGCAGACGGCACCGAGTTGTTTGTTCGCGCTGGCCGTGAAGCCATGACCGAAGAGATCCGCACAGTCTGCGGGGCACATGACGCTGCAGCCTTCGGACCCTTTTGCGATTGGCTGACGGAACTCAACCGTGTTGAGGTTCCTAACTTTATTGATCGCAACTTCAACACCCCTCTTGACCTTGCCTCGTCGCCGAAAGCTGGAATCGAGCTGTTGCGCCTAGGCGGGTTTGGCAAGCTCGAGGCCAAAGTTAAAACCTTCTTTGACGACTACCGACTGCATCGCCTGTTCTCATTCCAAGCGCTCTATGCAGGCCTCTCCCCCTTTGACGCACTCGCTCTGTACGGCGTGATCACCTACATGGACACAGTCGCAGGAGTCTGGGCACCACGTGGTGGCATCCATGCAGTTGCTACCGGGCTGGCCGAAGCCGCAGAAAAAGCTGGGGCGCAGTTTCATTATGGGGATCCGGTGATTCGCATTGAGCGCCGTCCCGGCAGCGGTGAAGTGAGCGGAGTTCGCACAGCAGGCGGCCAACGATTCGATGCCGATGTTGTTGTGGCGAATCCTGATGTTCCAGCGGTGTACCGAGAGCTTCTTTCGGCCACACCCCCTTGGCGTGCCCGCACTGGCACCTACTCCCCCTCCTGCTTGTTATGGCTGGTTGGCGTAAAGGGAGACATGCCCGAGCGGGCAGTACACCACAACATTCACTTCAGTAACGAGTGGACAGTGTCATTCGATGAACTGCTCAAAAAGGGCACGATGATGACTGACCCATCGATTCTTGTATCAGCACCTTCTGTGACTGACCCGAGCTGCGCTCCCGATGGCAGTAACACGCTCTATGTGTTGGAGCCCGTGCCAAATCTAGATGGCAAAGTTGATTGGTCTACTGAGCGCGTGCCGGCCCGAGATCGCCTAGCTGCACGGGTCGCAAGCTTGGGGTATCCAGAGGTCATTGAGTGTGAGCAACTCATTGACCCCCTCGATTGGGATGCACTCGGCATGGAACGCGGAACTCCGTTTGCAATGGCGCACAAGTTTGCTCGCACCGGGCCATTCCGGGCACCCAATATTGACCGCAAGATTCCCGGCCTTGTTCTTGTTGGATCAGGAACTGTTCCAGGGGTTGGTGTACCAATGGTTCTTGTCTCTGGTCGCCTTGCAGCCGAGCGCGCCGAGGCTATGGCTGGCGCTGGAAGCAGAGGCAAAGCGGGCCGTTCTCGATCTGTAAGCAGGTGACCACACTCGAGGCGAGCTACGCCGAGTGCAAGAGACTGAACCGTAAGTCGGGAACCACCTATTACTGGGCAACTCAGGTGCTTCCGGCCGTCAAACGTCATCATGTGCACGCGCTCTATGGGTTCTGCCGCTATGCCGATGACATCGTGGACGATATGGGCCCGGCAAGCCCCGAGCAGAGAGCTGCTGCTCTGGCCGCCTTCGGGGACAGCTTTTTTGCTGATCTGGATCGAGGTGAGTCTGATGACTTGGTCCTCAAGGCAGTGGTGCATACCGTCAAGGCCTTCTCCATCGACCCAGAACTGTTCCACCGCTTCTTGAATTCCATGACCATGGATTTAAGCGTGGATTCGTACGCAACCTGGGATGACCTCTGCGATTACATGGATGGCTCTGCCTGCGTTATCGGAGAGATGATGCTTCCCATCTTGGAGCCGGCTAGCCCAGCGGCAATTCCGCACGCTCGAGACTTGGGCTTGGCATTCCAACTGACGAATTTTCTGCGTGACGTGGGTGAAGATCTTGATCGCGGTCGGGTGTACATCCCTCAGGAAGACTTAGAGAAATTCGGCGCCGACCCACACCTGCGAAGGGTCACCCCGGAATGGCGAAATCTGATGCAGTTCGAGATTGAGCGCTCCAGAGAGCTCTACCTCTCTGCAGACCTTGGCGTAGCCGAACTGTACGGTTCCTCTGCTCGTTCAATTCGCGCTGCGCGAATTCTGTACTCAGAAATTCTGGATCACATCGAGGCGAACGAGTACGACGTGTTTAGTCAACG
>JBAXCX010000209.1:0-3185 GCA_037141255.1 Actinomycetes bacterium
GGTCTTCAGGATCGAACATACGTTCTATAGTACAAACACCCTGTGACACTGAAGCTCAAAGTGGCAGATACTGGAAATGGAAAATGTGCTGAGCAGATCCCTGGTGGGCCAAGACGGATCGTGCTACTCCGAGGGCCTAATTGGTTGTTGTGTCGGTGAGTCAGTCTGTAGGCGGGATTCTGTGCCCGGGCCCCTTGCGGGGGTTCCGTTTGGTGACCATCCATCTATGCGGTCTACCCGTGGCTGCCGCTGCTCTTCCCGAGGGAGTCACGTTGGCGGACGAGCTGCCCGAACCACTGCTTGACCTTGCTCCGGGTGGGGGTTACCGAGCCGCCGAGATCGCTCCCGACGCTGGTGCGCTCTTACCGCACCGTTTCACCCTTGCCTGTTCCCAACAGCCCCCGAAGGAGAAGCCGGGCCATCGGCGGTCTGCTCTCTGCTGCCCTAACCGTCAGATCACTCCGACCTAGCTCTCACTAGCACCCTGCTCTCTGGAGTCCCGACCTTCCTCGGCCCGAGTGCCCTTGCGAACAACCCGAGACGCGGTCACCCGACTGACTCACCGACCTGACTAGTCTGTCACAGCAGATAGAGGAAGCCGATAGGGAACAGGCATCTGAGTCCTGCCCCGCCGATTGGAGACATCGCTATGGGTTGCATCATCGCAGTACTCATGTTCTTATCGCCAAGGTTTGTGCTCTTTTGCATGCAGGTCTTCTCTGACCGGCTTGCGATTGCCTTTAGCTCGTTCTTTATTGGCTTTGCGGGCTTTGTGTTCTTGCCCTACACCACTGTTCTCTATGCTGTTTGCTATGCCCCGGGCCGAGGGGTCAGTGGAATTGGCTGGCTCTTCGTTATCTTCGGGTTCATTCTTGATATGGGAGCTTGGTTCGGCGGCGGCCAGCAGGCGCGGCAGAGTCAAAACAGCACCAGTGCTGCCTAGTGAGAGGTGCGGCCTAGTCCTAGCTAGACAAGCGGTTCAGACCAAAGATTGCTGCGCCAGTTAGAAGTCCAGAGCGGACAAGTCGCCGTACCATTCGCTTGCACGGGACACAGCCTCTCGCCAGCGGTCGCGATCAGTCGCCGGGCCCGGTTCCACCGCGTGAGCGGGTTGCCAGGTTGCAGCGATCTCATCCCAAGAGCTCCAGGTGCCCACTGCGAGTCCGGCCAAGAACCCAGCTCCTAGCGCTGTGGCCTCGGTAACCGGTGCTACCTCGACCGGTTTTTGCGAAGCATTTGCAAGAGCCTGAACGAACACGGGGTTGGCTGCCATCCCGCCGTCAACCCGCAGCGTTGAGAGTTGTATCCCGCAGTCAGTCTCCGCGGATTCGACTAGGTCGGCTCCTCGTTCGGCCACTCCTTCAAGTACGGCGCGCACGATATGTGCTGCGGTACTACCGCGGGTGAGTCCAAGCAGCGCGCCGCGAGCCCCATAATCCCAATGTGGTGTGCCAAGTCCAAGCAGGGCCGGGACGTACATGACTCCTTCGGTGGAGTCCACAGTGGCAGCGATTTTGGATGATGCAGCAGCGTCGGGAATCAGACCTAGGTCGTCACGCAACCACTCCACGTTGGTGCCGGCAGACAACATGATTGCCTCGACTCCCCACATGGCAGTGCCCTTGTCTTGCCAGCAGACGAGCGGAAAGGTGCCGCCCGCTCCGCGAGTTTCAAAGTTGGGTTTCTCTGGGCCTAAGCAGACGTCCAACATGCCGCCAGTGCCGAAGGTGATCTTGGCCATGCCCGGTTGAACACAGCCCTGCCCAATTAGCGAGGACTGCTGATCTCCGGCAACACCGCAAATGAGTGGCGCGCCAGGCAGGGCCACGGCCGCGCCGATTGCACCAGTTGAATCGACAATGCGCGGAATCATTCGTTCGGGGATGCGAAGGCGCTCAAGTACACGCTGATCAAGCTGTGTTCCGTCAGGTGTTAGGAGTCCCCAGATGCCAGCATTCGACAGATCCGAGACATGTTCCACCCCCTCGGTGAGCTGGAAAATAATCCAGCTATCTGGGGTTCCAAAGCACAGGTCACGCTCACGCTCTGGATCGACCGAATCCAAAATGTTGGCAAGCTTGGTTGCTGACTGGGTGGGGGACAAGTGAAAGCCCTCGGCGTTGAGGCCAAGGCAGTCACCAACTGTTCGCAAGTCTTGCCAGCCTTGGGCCGGCGCCACCGGTTGGCCCGTGGCACGGTCCCACACAATCGTGGTGGCTCGCTGATTGCTGATTCCGAGCCCCGCAACCGTGCCGTGCTCCGCAAGGGTCTCACGGGCGCATTCCAAGGCGTGATTCGCGTAGACAAGAGCATCAAATTCGACGAGTCCGGGCACGGGCGTATCGGGAAGAGTCGCTCGCCTGAACTCGTGTGTCACCGAGGCATCTGGGTGGACGATTGCCGAACGCACCCCACTGGTCCCAAGGTCCATAACTAGAATGCTCATTCGAACTCCCCTTCGGTAGTCACGGTAGATTCAGCAAACCCGGCAGGCCCATTCTGTTGGAGCCACCGGCGAGCGTACATGCCGCCGAGTGTCCCGCAGGTAGCCATAAAGAGTGCCAGTAGAGGGTATCCAAGCCAACCGATTGGTTTATCGCCGAGCAATCGGATGATCACGCCGATGCTCTGCACAATCAGATAGGCGAGCGCAGAGGCAGCAGCGGCGTAGGGGAGTGGCGCTCGCGGCGAGAGCCGGATCACTGCCCAGCCGCCAGATGCACCGCCAAGCAAAATGAGCAGCCAGAAGACAATTGCTATCGGAGAGACCCCCGAGAGTTCACCGCTGCTGACGAGATACTGATTGAGTATTCCCACCGGAAGAACCACAACTAATGCAGTGATGGTGCCTCGCCAGAGTGCTTGCACGGGAGCAATCTCGGGTAGCACTAGGCCTGTTGGGCCGGATTCGGAGCTGCCTTGTGGGCTGCTCATTCTCCGAGCAGGCCAATGCTGCCATAGGCTGATTTCAGGCCCATCTTGCCGGGGTTCATGATGCCCTTCGGGTCGAGAGAGGCCTTGACAGATCGGAATACTTCTAGGCCGCCCCCGAGTGCCTCGGCCACAAAACGCGACCTATTTAGGCCGACCCCATGATGGTGAGAAAGTGAACCGCCGTTTGCATGCACGGCGTGAGTACCAGCATCCCAGAGTGAAACGTACAGTGCATCAACCTCGTCTGGAGT
>JBAXCX010000210.1:0-3146 GCA_037141255.1 Actinomycetes bacterium
CCTGAGGGTGGATTCATAAAAAGATTCTGAAACCCAAACCTTTGTGGTCCGTTGGTCGTGTCTAACTCACTTGCTTAACGGAAGCAGTTTCCAACCGAACGGAGATGTAGCCATGAACAAACTCAACAGAGTGATGAAACGCCTTGGGGCTGGCGGTACTGCTGCGGTGATTGCAACCGGAGTGCTTCTGATTGGCGTGACAGCAGTCGGAGCTAAAGCGGGTGTCTCAGCTAGGTCTGCCGCTGATACATCAACCACAAGTATTCCTAGTCCTACTTCGACTAGCACTTCGTCGACTACCACCTCGACGATCCCCACAACAGAAGTAGCACCTGTGCCTCCCCTGGACACTCCGGTAACTTCTCCTGACCTAGATGACGACGGAACACCTGAGCAAGGCAGAGGCGACTTCCCAGGGGTTGCAGAGCCCGGGGGAGCAGTACGACCAACAAACACGGTTCCGCAGGTGGGTGCGCCAGATGACAGCACCCATGACTCAGATGACCCAGGTTCGGGTTCGCCATCTGCCACCATTGATGATGCAAATGACGACCATGGAGGTGACCGTGACCGCAGCCAAGACCGCCAAGAGGATTCAACTGATTCCGGAGCCTCATCAGGCCATAGCGACTCCAACTCTGGTCACGAGAACTCCGGTTCTGACGACTAGCGCAAGGCCGCTGCTCACCTCTGTTCTGCTCACCACACTCCTGCTAGCAAGTCTTCTGACTGCAGCGGCGAGCTGTGGTGAGCAGGATTCCGTTTTGGGACCATCTCAAGGAGCGGTCTGGCCTCCCGCCGATGGCTCCGTGAGGTATGCAAACCCTGTGGAGGCAGCCACTGGTTTTGCGATTGAGTTTGTTGGGTTTAGCAATCCACTTGTTGGGGAATTTCAGGCTGGTGACGCGAACTCGGGAGAAGTTGAGATTCGACCAACTGCAACGGGACCCATCACGACCGTGCTGCTTCGTCAGCTCGATGGAGAGGTTTCATGGTCAGTGCTCGGTGCGGTAACAGATGGGATCGTTCCGACGGCCCCAGCAGCAGGTTCGGTGGTGAAGTCGCCCGTTACGCTTCAAGGAACGAGCACTGCCTCTGAGGGGACTGTTGATGTTGCTGTTCGTATCCGAGCCAAAGCACCACCGCTTGCCACAGGCTTTGTAACAGGCGGCTCGATGGGCCAGATGGGACCGTTCGAGGGCACCTTGGAGTTTGCCAAACCGACAACCCCCGAGGGTGCGATTGTGTTCAGCACCTCTTCGATGGAGGACGGCGGAGTTTGGGAAGCAACCGTGGTTTCGGTCAGGTTTGGCTAGCCCCTGGCTGTTAGGGCTCCGGTCGTTTCTTTGGCAGAGCAAAGGCAAACGCTGCCCCCGCCAAGGCGATCATTCCTGCAACCAATGCGCCGTTTTCTAGGGCCACTAGTTCCGCTCGCTGATACAGAGCCAGCACCTGGGCGGCGTCTTGTTTGGGAATCCCAAGATTGCTCACCGCTCGGGCGGCTTCGCTCTGGGAAAGAAAGGGCAGATTGCGTTCGATTTTCAGGTTCGCTAGCTGTCGAGTCTCGACGCGAAGACCCGGAGCGCTCTGCACAAGTCCACTCATTGCCGAGGCAAGGCCAGCAATTACGACAGTGCCCACGATGGCTGGTCCCAGAGCAGTTCCAAGACCATGTGCAGTGAAGTGGACTCCCCCGACTGAACCTCTCGCGTCCTCAAGTACCGCTCCTTGAGATACTGCCGAGAGCTGCGAGGTGAGCAGGCCGAGACTCAGGCCAAGGAGCGCAGCCGCAAGCAGGAACGGGTTTCCTGATACTCGAGGAGAGACTGACCAATACAGAACAGCAGCTGCTGAAGCGAGCAACCCCATGCCAATCAGAGAGATAGCGCGCGGACTCAATATGCGGGAGAGCTTTGGCCACAGCAGGGAAGCAACAAAACTTGAGACCGCCATTGGTAGCAGGGCCAGACCCGAAGCTAGAGCGCTGTAGCCGAGCACCGTTTGCAGGTACAACAGGATGGCGAACAGAAGGCCAACCGCAACAGTTTGGGAAGCCATTGTCGAAAGCAGGCTTGGGCGAAGGTAACGGCGCCCGAACATTTTTGGATCAATGAGTACCGGCAAGTCACGTCGCGATCGGCTTTGCTGGGTCACGGCAAATACGCCAAGGCAGGCTGCTCCACCGAGGACCACAAAGGGCGTGAGTGCCAGACCAAAAGGAGTGATCGGGGAATCGTTGTTTTCTATCCAGCCCCAGATGGATGCTCGCTGAAATCCCAGAACAACCAGGGCCATCCCCGATGCAGTGAGCAGCACACCCAACCAGTCGAAGCCGGACTCAGACTTGGTGGCATCTGAGCGGGGAAGAAAGCGAACGCAAGTGAGCAATGCCGCAGCGACCACTGCTTCTCCGGCAAAGGCATACCTCCAAGAGAACTCAGTTGTGAGCCAGCCACCGACGATCGGTCCGAGGGCGATTGCCATGGCCGTACTGGCGGAGAGCATACCGAATGCCTTGGCTCGATCATGGCCTTGATAGGTACTGGCCAGAATTGCCACTGAGGCTGGGATGATGAGTACGGCGCCGAGTGCCTCGATCAGCGACTCGCCGGCTGCGAAAACAAGGATTGTTGGGGCGAACGCAGAAATAAGACCGCCAAGAATTCGAAGTCCCAGTCCAATGGCTAGTAGGCGTCGCAGACCAATGTGGTCCCCGAGTCTGCCAGCCGTGATGAGCAGGGCTGCGATGAGCAGCGCGTACACGGTGATGACTGCTTGCACTGCGGTGATGTTGGTCTGTAGGTCTTCGGTTATTGCCGAGATCGAAACGCTCATGAGCATGGTGTCGAGTGACAACAGCATCTGAATCGCTGCGAGTATGACAAGCACTGTCCACTTTCTCATCTAGTGCCCATCCTTCCTCCTGAGTGATTAGCCTGCCACGGATGAGCGACTCGGCAACCTCCTTAGGCACGCGGCAAGGTCCGAAAATTACGATGGTCGGAGCGGGGGGAATGTCGTTTGGTCCAACCATGGTGAACGACGTGGTGCATACGTCCAGATTGCACGGGGCTCGCCTGATGCTGCACGACGTGAACCCTGAACGGCTTGAGCGGGCCTACCGATTTGCCTGCAAACTCAATGCG
>JBAXCX010000211.1:0-3137 GCA_037141255.1 Actinomycetes bacterium
TGCCCGTGAGTTGATCCAGAGCTGCGGTTCGGCCGGTCATGGCCAGCAGGAGCAATGCCGCAGGGCCTTGCACAGGTTCGCCTTCGCCGATCGACCATTCAATGTCGTTCGCTTCTAGGTAGAGCCCATCAGTGAGTGCGGCGCAGTCGACCACGGGCTGACGTCCGTGACGGGTGAGAGTAAATCGTGTATTGGATTTTCTGCGGTACTGCATGTACTCAAGCCCCACCACGAAATGCTCCACGGGAACATCCACAGTCGTATCGAGTGCCACTGCAATATCTGCAATGTGTGTGATGAGTTCGCCGAATACACCGAGGGGTCTGAGGCCCGGCGGGGTGGTCTGTGCTCCGGCTGTGGCCCGCAACGTTGCGATGATCTCTATGTCGGTCAAACGAGCATGAGTTTCTGCGATCGTTCGCTTAGAGGCTTTCTCTATGTTGAGTCCGCTCCGTAGATACTTCCAAGTCAGCTGCCACTTTGTGTTCGTAGCCATGCTCAGCAGGTGCGCCGCCACATCGCTCACAGTCCACTCGGGGCACAGTGTCATTGCGGACAGGTCCTCGGGGGAGAGCTGGGCAAGGAAATCGGCGAGCAGTACGCGGTCGTCGCGTGTCCACTCCCAAATTTGAGCTTCCTCATATTCCACGCGTAGCTGCTTCTTGATCATGAAGGTGCAGAGGATACTTCCCACTTCAGGGGACTATTCGGATATTCTCCACGGTCGAATCAACGCAGAGTTTTCAGGAGGCGAAGCCCATGCAGGTCGGATGGTTAACTCCCCAAGCAGAAGTTCGCAATGCGGGGCTGAAAGGTCAAGGGGTGTACGCACTCACCAGGATCTTGGCCGGGCAAACAGTTGCGGCATTCGGCGGCCACATCGTGACTGCCGAAGAGCTTTATGCGTTACCCGGATGGCAACTCGAGCGGTCCCTGCAGGTGGATCACCAACTCTTCCTGACCACTACAGAGTTAGAAGACCCTGCCGACTTTATTAATCACAGCTGCCAGGCCAACTGCGGGTTCTTGGGGTCGAACATGTTGCGCTCAATGAAGAATATTGAGATTGGTGAGGAGCTCAGCTTTGACTATGCAATGTCTGACTCTGCACCCTATGACGAGTTCGAATGTCACTGCGGTTCGCCCGCATGCCGAGGCCACGTTCAGGCTGATGCATGGAAGAGCCCCGAATTGCAGCAGCAGTACGCCGGGTTCTTCAGCGCCTATTTACAGCTGCAGATTGATGATGAGATAGGCCGTGATCACTAGGTCATCACTCGATGGCCGAGCGGGCGGTTGAACCCTTTCTTGCTGAGTTGCGAAGTCGTAGTATCCGGGAGAACATAGAGATTCATTCGAAGGGGGCGCTCCGTGTCTAGTCGTCAATCGAGTCTTGGTCTTGTCATGTTCTTGGCTGCGGCTTTGCTGTTTGCAACGAGCAGTTGTGTGCCGAGTTCGTACGCAACGAATGCCGCCAAATGCGGTTCAAGCGCTGCGCCACCACTGCAGTACGAGCACATTGTCGTCATCATGAATGAAAACCGCACATGGAACACCGTTGGTGGCGTGGGCTTTAAGGACCCGTATATGCCGTTCCTGCACGACGCCGCTACGGGATGCAACGTGTTCTCAAAGTGGGCAGAGACCAACACCACCCAGAACAGTCTGAATCAGTACATCGGACTGACAAGCGGATTGAGTAACACATCAACCGTTGATGACTGTTCCCCAAGTGCAACCTGTCGCTCAACGGACAACAATATTTTCCGTCAGGTACGGGTTTCAGGTGGAACGGCCCGGAACTTCGTCGAGGGCGCCCGAAGCGGCTGTTCGGCTGCTGGAAACGTGGCAAAGCATGTGCCTGCGATGTATTTCTACGGCACGTACACCGATGGATCAGGTCCGCATAATGATCACGATTTTTGTAATACCGAGGTTCGGCCACTGACCGAGTTTGATGTGAACAACCTTCCGACGTTTGCCATGCTGACCCCAAATCAGTGCAATAACGGCCACGATTGCTTGAACGCTTCGGTTGATACTTGGGCACATGATCAGATCCAGCCGATTCTTGACAGCGCCGCCTATGCGGCCGGCAAGACTGCCGTCGTGGTGATCTATGACGAGGATCGCCCAGTGCCAAACCTGATCATCGCCCCTACCGCAACGAGCGGAGTCAACTCTGCATCAGGGGCGAGCCACGCTGCACTCCTTAAGACATGGGAACAGATGCTGGCGTTGCCGATCATGGATCAGCCTGCAGTGACGAATGCTGTGAGCCTGAGAGATTTGGCGCATATCTGACCGACGAGGGTGAGTACCTACAGCCAACCGTTCCCACTGGGCTCGCCGTGCGTGACTTGCCCGTTGTGGATGTGCGTGATGCGCGAGTTGCAGCGCTGGCAGAGGTGGTAACGGGCGATCCTCGCGGGTTCCAGGTGCCTGTTGAGCCTTGGCCAGTTCTTGGCAACCGCGTGCTCGACCCCGGGACGGGAGTCGGCGGGGGAGTTGCCGAGGGAATGTTTCGCAGTTGGTGGCAGAGCGGACAGCTCTGGGCTACGAATGAAGCGATCGGCGGCCGCTATGTGATTGGGCTGGCGACGCCACCCGAAGACCGTGACTCGTGGTTGCTTGCGGGCTCAGAGCCAGAGCAGGTTCTGCTGTGGCATTTGAATTACCACCCCGACGGCGGGCAGTTGTTTGCTTCGGTTGATGGCAAACCCTTTTTGGTGCCTGCCGTTCCAGCCGGCCCGGACCCTGATTTGAGCCAGGCAGTAGCGATTCGCTCGGACGGTTCGGTCGGGATTTGTCTGCGTGCGGGGGTGTGGCATGACGGGGTCTACCCAGAGTCGGGAGATGGCGAGTTTCTAACCCGTCAAGGTTCCGTTCACGCTCGAGTTTCTGCCTCGCTAGCAACCGAGTTTGGATGCTTGTTGCGAGTGCCCCTGCTCAGGGTGGGCTGACTTTGTTGAGGACTGCGGCTTGGTCGGTAAACACCACGATGTCACCTCACTCAGTAGGAGCGAACTCGCTGACCAAGATGCGTTCTGCCACTTGCAGTGTTATTCGAGCGCCTGAATTTCTAGCGGTCAGCTGGTTTCGTAGAACTGCGAGTACCAACGCCTGAACTCGGCAAT
>JBAXCX010000212.1:0-3114 GCA_037141255.1 Actinomycetes bacterium
AAGTTGTCGTATTCCTCGCCGCGAACCCGAGCGTGCTTCAAGCCAAGATACCGAGGGTCAGTGAGGAGCGCCTCTCGGTTTGTGCCAACGTCAAGGCCGACTGCTAGCACGCGAGCCGGGTCGATTCCTGCGGCCACCGTGTAGACGGCCAACTTGCCGATAGCAATGTGGATTCCACCAACACCCCAGTCGCCGATGCCCAAAATTGCCTCGGCGTCCGAAGCGACGATTAAGTCAACATCCTCTGCTCCAAGGCCAGTGGCAGCTAGAGACCGGTCAATATCTTCGATGCTCTTGACGTTCAGGTACACGCCGCGTG
The DNA here is from genome assembly GCA_037141255.1 of Actinomycetes bacterium. GTDB lineage: Bacteria > Actinomycetota > Acidimicrobiia > Acidimicrobiales > Microtrichaceae > IMCC26207. The sequence goes on from JBAXCX010000212.1 coordinate 320, forward strand.
GTCGACGAAACATGTGACTGAACTGTTCAATCGCAGTCCCAACCGTCGGTGTGTAGACAACGGGAAGCATCTCTTCAATGTGTTCGCCAAGTAGTGCGTAAAAGAGCACCTCATTCGTATCCTGAACTCCGGTGAGAAATACCCATTTCTCAATCTTGGTCTCAAAACCGAGAAACTCTGAGTAGCTACGAACAAGTTGTTGCTCAAGTGACTCAACCGCCGTCGGCAACATGCCATGAAGGCCAAGTTCGCTGCGTTCTTCCAAGGTGAACCCGGGCCCACGATTAATCTGCGGGTGATTCAAAACATCCATTCCACGAGCGTGAACGGTGATTGATTCCGAACCGTCAGCGCCACGCTCAATCGAAAAATGTCTTGACGCCATAGGGCTGAATCCTTTGCAGAAGATGTTGCCGAAACGTATCAGTACTTGCAGTCCATATGCATTTAGGAACCACTGCCGAGGTGAAACCTGTCAGGATTCAGTTACGCGACCTTCTTTGCGTTTCCTTCACTCAGTCAGGAAAAAAATTGATCCAGAAAATTGGCTCCAAATTGCTGTGGCTCATGGTGCTGTTGGCGCTTGTGACCGCAGTCCTTGCTCTGATCAGCCCGTGGTATTTGCTAGCTGAATTGCTCTTTATTCCGTTGGTTCTCTTAGGGGTATGGGACTTCACTCAGAAGCATCACAGCATCCTGCGCAACTTTCCGATTCTGGGACACTTTCGCTTTCTGTTAGAAGACCTTGGTCCCGAGTTGCATCAGTACCTTGTCGAGGACAACACCGACGGCAAGCCCTTTGATCGAGATACACGCTCGCTGATGTACCGCCGTGCCAAGGGAGTGGCAGACGAAAAGCCCTTTGGAACCGAGAAGGATGTCTACGACCAGGAATACGCTTGGATGGCACACTCGATTGCCCCACATCCAGTAGTTGAGAATGCCGGTCAGAATATGCGTATCACCATCGGCGGACCCGACTGCACGCAGCCCTACTCCTCCTCAATCCTAAACATATCGGCCATGAGTTTCGGCGCCCTCGGCAGCGCTGCTGTTCAAGCGATGAACCTCGGCGCCAAAAAAGGCGGCTTTGCCCACGACACTGGCGAGGGTGGCATCTCTCGGTACCACCGCGAGCATGGCGGGGATCTGATTTGGCAGATCGGAACTGGTTACTTCGGTTGCCGTAACGAACAAGGCGGGTTCGACCCTGATCAGTTCGCAGCCCAGGCGACAAACCCTCAGATCAAGATGATCGAAATCAAGTTGTCCCAAGGCGCCAAGCCCGGACACGGAGGAATCCTGCCGGCAGCCAAGGTGACCGAAGAGATTGCAGAAGCTCGCCAGGTTCCGGTGGGTAAGACGGTGTTCTCTCCGACCTATCACCAGGCTTTCTCAGATCCAAAGGGGCTCTGCGCATTCATTGGGCGACTCCGAGAACTCTCGGGTGGTAAGCCAGTCGGGTTCAAGTTGTGCGTTGGTCACCCCCTCGAACTCATGGCTATTGCTCACGCCATTATCGACACAGGAATTTGTCCTGACTTCATTGTGGTGGACGGCGGCGAGGGCGGCACTGGCGCAGCCCCGCTTGAGTTCTCTGACTCAATGGGATTCCCGCTACAGCCTGCGCTGGTGTTGGTGAATAACATCATGGTCGGGGCTGGCATACGCCACAAGATGAAAATCGGCGCAAGCGGCAAGATGGTGACTGCTTCGGCAATCGCAAGCTCAATGGCACTTGGCGCTGACTGGTGTAACTCGGCCCGAGGGTTCATGTTTGCTGTGGGATGCATTCAGTCCCAGAAATGCCAGACCAATACCTGCCCCGTAGGGGTAACCACCCAGAACCCCAAGTTGCAGCGGGCACTCGTGGTACCCGACAAGGCAACCAGGGTGCATCAGTTCCATGACAACACTGTTGGTGCGCTCGCCGAGATGATTGCCGCCATGGGGCTTGATCACACTTCGCAGCTTGATCCGTCCATGATTTTCAAGCGGTTTAGCGATGGCAAGATTGACGCCATCAGTCACCACTATCAGCTTCTTAGCGCTGATTGCCTAGTGAATGGCACGGCGCCCGAGATGTCTCAGCTGGGTTGGGATGTCAGCACCTCTGATAACTTCATGCCGCCTGGGCTGCCTCAATCTGGCGTTCCCCTGACTCCTGCTCAGTGAATTGCTGGAGTGTTCCCCCTATTCCTCTGAACCGACGGGCATTCGCACATGATTGATCTTGCAACCTACGTTCCCATGGGGGACAAGAAGAATTCGGGATTCTTTGAGGAGTACCTACCCAGAGTTTTTGATCGACGGGCCGAGTCCGGACTGCCCGAGATCGTGGACCGCATGGCAGCAGTAGTTGTGCAAGTCGAGCACGGGGACGCAATCAGCTACATCGCAGAGCTTGCGCTCATGGGCCCGTACCGATTGGTTGATGCTCGCCTGACTGATACGCACAAGGTGTATCTGCTGCAATCCCAGCCGGACTACCCGCGCATGGTTCTACTTGAACCGCTGACGACGACATTCGAGGACGAGGTAACTCGATGGAACATGTTGTACCCGCTCTCCGCGGCTAAACCGAACGCCCGTTACATCGGCGAGATCTACCAGGCAACCTCGGTCAAGGCAGTTCGCGATGCTCTCGAGCCGCAGGGTGTTCGATTTGTCTATGCCGGTGAGACTGTCAACCCGTTCTACTGCAGCGAGCATTTGAGCTTTACCTTCTTGTCGGACTTTACCTACAACCGAGTTGGCTACGTGGATGTCCCGCTCGACACGCTCGAAGGGCTCAA
>JBAXCX010000213.1:0-3106 GCA_037141255.1 Actinomycetes bacterium
CCATACAGGGCAAGGGCAGAGCCCAGAATCGCCACTCCCGCACCGGCTGCAATCCAAGCGGATCGCTCGGCTTGTAAATCGGCCGAGAGCGCAACCAGCGTGCTCGGGCCATCTGCAGTATTCGACGGAGCCGCAGCTGTGGTCGACACGCTCAGCCGAGGTAACCGGCTCAGCTCCTCGGTGCCCATCAGCGACCGAGCGGTTCGCTCTGCCGAAGCTGCAAGATCAGTTCGCTGGGAATATTTCGAAGAGAGCTCCCCCGTGCGCTGCCGACGGAGCGACCCGGTTCTGCGGAGCCAGGAATCCACCGACTCCAGCACTTCTTCGGGTCCACCGGGCACAATCCGACTCACGGTCACCACGGCCGGACCAACCAAGGCGTCCCCGCGTTGAGTCCTCTGAACCAGCAACCCGAGCCGCTCTTCCACTGCAGCTTGTTGAACCACCGAGATATCTACCCCGAGTTCTGCTGCTGCTTCGATCAGGGCCTGCTCAGAAATCCCGTCGACTGAGTCCTCTAACTCCTGATCAACCGAGAGTCGTACGGCGCGATGCATGACTCGTTCCGCGGCAGTTCGGTCAAACACATGGCTTGTATCTGCGGCCTGCTTGGGTGAGGACTGCGGTTGCACCCCTTCAGGGTAGAACGATCAGCTCAGGCACACACAGCAGTTTCTAGTCCGCTGCTTGCCGAAGCATTTTTTGGGCAACTTCAAAGGCTGCTTCGTGTGCCGCTTCTATGGTGATTCGCAGGTCATCCTCGGAGTGTGCAAGCGAGGGGAAGAACACTTCGTAGGGTCCTGGAGCGAACGCAATCCCGCGAGACAACATCGCCTGAAAGAACGCTGGGTAGAGCCCGCGTGCAACCGAGGCCGAGGCAGCAGCAAAGTCCGTCGGTTCGGTAGCGCCAAAGAACAGCCCCACGAGCGGGCCGACTTTCGGGACCACTACTTGCGTTCCCGCGGCCGCAAACGCAGACCGCAGTCCCACGGCCAATATCTCGGCCGAATCAGATAACTGAAGGTATGCGTCCTCGTTAAGCTGTTGCAGCACCGCAAGGCCAGCAGCCGTGGCGAGTGGGTTCCCCGACAAGGTTCCGGCCTGATACACAGGCCCAAGCGGGGCGAGTTCAGACATCACTGCTGCTGAACTGCCAAAGGCACCCACCGGTAAACCACCACCGATGACTTTGCCGAAACACCAGATGTCTGGGGTCACGCCAGACCACTCGGTCGCTCCACCAACTGCTACTCGGAACCCGGTAATGACCTCGTCAAATAACAACAGCGCCCCCACCCGGTCGCACTCCGCGCGCAGACCCTGCAAGAAGTCTGGCTTGGGTAGAACAAGTCCCATGTTTGCCGAGATGGCTTCCACGATGACCACAGCCACCGTCTCATCAAGCACGGGCACAAGGTTGTAGGGCCGCAGGATGGTATCGGCCACCGCAGCAGGTGGTACTCCAGCTGAATCAGGGGAACTGGCCTCATCGAGGGCTTGCGCCGCCACACCCGACCCCGCAGCAGCGAGGAGCGCATCAGAGTGACCGTGGTAGTTACCTTCAAATTTGACGATTTTGGATCGCCCGGTGGCGCCGCGAGCTAACCGCACAGCAGACATGGTGGCCTCGGTGCCGGAACTCACCAATCGAACTTGTTCCATGGCCGGTACCCGAGTGCAGATCTCTTCAGCTAGCAGTATTTCCCCTTGGGTTGGTGCGCCAAAGGTTGTTCCGAGTTCAGCCGCCCGCTGAATCGCTTCAACCACAACCGGATTCGCGTGGCCGAGGATTGACGCGCCGTAACTCTGCACATAATCAATGAAGCGGTTGCCCTCAACATCGGTGACATACGCGCCCTGGCCACGAGCTACGAAGTACGGGGTACCTCCAACGGAACGAAATGCCCGCACCGGCGAATTCACTCCACCTGGGATTCGAACAAGACCACGAGCAAAAAGCCCCGCGTTGGTCAGGCCTGTTTCGCCCGAGGTTGGGTGCTCAGATTTTGGACTGCTCACTGAAAGCTCTCTGCTAAAGATCGAGCAAAATAGGTGAGAATAAAATCGGCGCCGGCTCGCTTGATCGCAGTGATCTGCTCGAGCGCTACGAGGTCTCCGTCAATCCAGCCTCGCTCCGCAGCCGCGTGAATCATTGAGTACTCACCCGACACGTGATAGGCAGCGAGTGGAACATCAAACTCAAGGCGAGCTCGAGTCAACACGTCCAAATACGTCAGCGCTGGCTTCACCATCACCATGTCGGCGCCCTCATCAATATCGGCGCGAATCTCTTCTAGCGACTCACGAAGATTACGAAAGTCCTGTTGATAGGCCTTGCGATCTCCCCCATCGGCAATCTCTACATCAACTGCTTCTCGGAAGGGCCCATACAACCCGGAGGCGTACTTCGCTGAGTAAGCCAGAATCGACACCTGCTCGCTGCTCGCAGAATCGAGTGCATCACGAATCGCTAGAACTTGGCCATCCATCATTCCCGAGGGCGCACAAACATCTACCCCAGCCTGAGCCTGAGCCACTGCCACCTCTTGGTAGCGCTGCAAGGTGGCGTCGTTATCAACGGCCCCACTCGACGTGAGCAGTCCGCAATGCCCATGATCGGTGTACTCATCAAGACACAGGTCTGCCATCAGCACAATCTGATCGCCGAACTCATCGCGCAGTTCTCGAATCGCAATCTGCACAATGCCGTCAGCATCTGACGCGCCCGATCCCCGAGCATCTTTGGACTCAGGAATCCCGAACAGGATCACCGCGTTGATTCCTAATGAGATGAGTTCCGCTACCTCGGCTTTGAGCGAGGAGCGGCTGTGTTGCACCACACCTGGCAGCGAGCTGATCGGTGCCGGCTCGTCAAGGCCCTCACGCACAAACAGCGGCGCCACAAGATCATCCACCCCGAGGCGGGTTTCGGCCACAAGTCGGCGAAGGGCCGGCGTGCGTCTCAGGCGGCGGAGTCGCTGTTGAGGAAAGGGCACGAGGTGATCCTAGGACAGCGGATCTGACAGAACGATTGCGGCCCCATCGGTGAGCGCTGAGTCTGTGCTCGCTGCTGAGTCTGTGCTCGCTGCCACCCAGGCACAGACTG
>JBAXCX010000214.1:0-3102 GCA_037141255.1 Actinomycetes bacterium
TCTGCCAAGAACTCAAGTGCTTGCTCAAGAGACTGCCTGCGTGGGGGAGTCAATCGTTCAGTGTTGTCCGAAGAAGAGGTTCGCATATTCGTCAGTTTTTTCTCTCGGCAGATGTTCACATCCATGTCTTCGGAGCGTGAGTTCTCGCCAATCACCATGCCCTCGTAGACCACTTCTCCGGGGCCAACGAAGAGCGAGGCTCGCTCTTGCACTTGAACCACGGCATAGGCCGTGACGGGGCCAGAGCGGTCGGCCACGATGGATCCACGATCGCGTGATCGAATCTCGCCAAACCAGGGTGCCCAGCCGTCAAAGATCTGATGCAACATTCCCGTGCCGCGAGTCTCGGTCAAGAACTCGGTGCGAAACCCCAGTAGGCCGCGAGCGGGAACCCGCTGCTCAATGCGCACCCAGCCAGTTCCGTGATTGACCATGTCGACGAGTTGGCCCTTGCGGGTTGCGAGTAATTGGCTGACTGCGCCCAAGTACTCCTCGGGTACATCCACCGAGACAGATTCAACAGGCTCGTGGATCTTGCCGTCGATTTCGCGCGTGACGACTTGTGGTTTGCCTACGTTCATCTCGAAACCTTCGCGTCGCATGGTCTCGACGAGCACAGCCAACTGCAATTCGCCGCGAGCGTGAACCTCCCAAGCATCTGGACGCTCGGTTGGGTTCACGCGCAGGCTCACATTGCCGACTAGTTCGGTATCGAGGCGAGCCTTGATCTGCCGAGCAGTGACCTTGTCGCCCTCACGGCCATTGAGCGGAGATGTGTTGACTCCAATGGTCATCGACAAGCTGGGCTCATCCACGGTGATCACAGGCATGGGGCGAGGATCCTCAGGGTCGCTCAGCGTCTCGCCAATGGTCACCTCTTCGATCCCAGCAACAGCGATGATCTCACCAGGTCCGGCCTCGTCCACCTCTATGCGCTCGTGCGTCTCGGTTACATAGAGAACTGCAACCTTGGCTCGTTCAACGGTGCCGTCGGTTCGGCACCAAGAAACCTGCTGGCCTTTTCGGATAGTTCCGTGCAGCACACGACACATGGCCAAGCGGCCAACGAACTGACTCGAGTCCAAGTTGGTGACCCAAGCCTGAAGCGGGTGATCGGGCTCATAGGTCGGAGCAGGCAAATGCGTGACGAGTAGCTCAAACAGCGGAGTGAGATCGGCTTCGAGGTCGTCTGGGTCTTGAGGGCGAGTCATGCTGGCTCGACCGGCTCGGCCGTTGCAGTAGATGACGGGGAAGTCGATCTGGTCAATGTCTGCATCAAGGTCCATGAACAGGTCCTCAACTTCGGAAACCACCTCGTCGATGCGGGCATCAGGGCGGTCAACCTTGTTGACTGCCAAAATCACCGGCAGGTTGAGTGCGAGCGCCTTACGCAGCACGAACCGTGTCTGGGGAAGTGGCCCCTCTGATGCGTCAACGAGCAGCACCACTCCATCGACCATGGTGAGTGCGCGCTCCACCTCGCCGCCAAAATCAGCGTGGCCAGGAGTGTCGACGATGTTGATCTTGACCTCATCACGACCTTCACCAGTCCAACGCACCGCAGTGTTCTTCGCGAGGATGGTGATTCCCTTCTCTCGCTCAAGGTCGGTGTTGTCCATGATGCGGTCGATTTCGGCAGCACCTTCTCGGAATGCACCCGACTGCCGCAACATGGCATCAACGAGCGTGGTCTTTCCGTGGTCAACGTGAGCGATGATGGCAACATTGCGGATGCCATCTACTGACACGCGGGCAATGGCTGGATCAGCAGAAACAGAAGGTGAAGTCATAGAACAATCCGGTCGTGGGTGCGCGCAGCGCTAGAAGGGGGACATACCAGTCTGCCCGATCTGGGACCGCTACCCCGAACTCATCACTGTGACACCCGGCATTCATAGCGTTTAGCCCAGTAATTACTCAGGTAGCGAAACGGTTTCGCACCTGAGCGATCGTGGAACTTGAGCCCTAGTTGTTGCGGCGGTCGAGTCGCTGGCGAATGATGTCTCGTCGTTCACGAAGGTCGCTATAGGTCAGGCCAGCGCCATCTGAAAGGTCGATACCAGTGTTTCGAGAGATGGCCTCTGCGTCGATCTGAAAGTCCATGGCATTGCCGCCGACCTCGGCCGCAAATCGTTCGCCATGAGTAACGGCGAGGTAAGTAGAGAGGGTTGCAATCTCTGCGATCAGGTCGAGGTCTGGTGCTAGGGCGGCCATCGCGCCATCCAGAAAGACCAAATTCTTGACATACAGCATCAAAATCTTGGGTAGGCGTGCACCCATTCCAAGTAATGCCTTGATGACTCTCTGCAAGTCGCTGACGAGTTGTTCCTGCGACAGCGTGGTTGGGTCAACTGGTTGCTCGTCAAGATGTAATTCTGCAATGACATCATCAAGATCGGTGTCTGGCGGAAGGGCACCGAGATCTCTAACGGCTGCGAGTTGACCCTTGATATCGCCCGTGGCTCCGGTCAGCATGAGCCGCAGAAATGCTGTGCGTTCTAGGTCAGTCATGCGAGCAGTAATGCCAAAATCCAGCAAGGCAATTCTGCCGTCGGTCATCACAAACAGGTTTCCGCCGTGTAGATCCCCGTGGAAGATTCCGTTCACCATGCAGCTTTCGGTAAAGCCTGTCATGCCGATGCGAATCACTTCATGAGTATCGATACCCGCGGCCTGCATTGACTCCAGATCGTCAAAGGCAAACCCCGAGAGGCGCTCCATGACCAGAACCCGGCGTGTTACTAGTTCGGGATGAGGGCGCGCAATGACCATGCCACGCTGGCTGAGCTCAGCGAAAGAAGAAGCAACATCCAGCATGTTTTCTGCCTCAAGGCGAAAATCAAGTTCCTCGGTAATGGTTTCCGCAAAGAGTTCGACCAGCGCCGGTGGGTTCGCCAGTGCAGCGATCGGGATTCGTCCCACTAAGAATGGCGCAAGCCAAGACATGACTTTCAGGTCGGATTGCACTTGCTTGCGAATGGTGGGTCGTTGCACTTTCACAACAACCTCCTCACCAGTAATGAGTTGGGCCGAGTGAACCTGCGCAATTGAAGCAGCAGCGATTGGAGTGCGCTCAAACCGAGAGAACACAGTCTCGAGCGG
>JBAXCX010000215.1:0-3078 GCA_037141255.1 Actinomycetes bacterium
GATGGCTTCCTATTCCGAAGTGATCGACGGCGACACCCGGCTCATCACCAGCAACGGACTGCCGGTCGATGAACACACCGGAACCTTCCCGATCGCGTCGAATGACCCGGCCTATGCCTACGACCGCAATCCCAACCGGATCGCCAGCAACGATGTGAAAGTCTCGTTGTCGATGACCCCGACCACTGCGGCAGCACCGAAATGTCTCGGCAAGGGAAGGATCGGCATCATGAAGAACGGCGTGTCGATGTTTGCGCCCCTCGACGAACGCAATCGTGACGCCGTGGCCTACGAGACCCAGGACTCCTGCGACGGTCATCCGCAGCAATCGAGCGTGTACCACTACCACGACGTGCCGTCCTGTCTTCGCAATGCCGCGATGGGTCCTTCGACGGTCGTGGGATTCGCCTATGACGGGTTCCCGATCGTGGTGGAGCGCAACGCCGCAGGCGACCTGCCAACCAACGCAGACCTCGACGAGTGCCACGGCCGCAGTTCGCCCGTCCTGCTCGACGGCAAGGTCGTCACCACCTACCACTACTCGGCCACCTCTGGGTTCCCCTACACCGTCGGCTGCTATCACGGAAGCCAGGTCTGATCATGGAGATCACGCGAAGAAACCGTCTGGACGCCGGTGGACGAAGTCTGAGCCCGATCAGGCGTCGTGCAGCCTGGGTGCTCGTGCCGCTGGCGGTTTTCGGCGCCGTTGGGGCGGCGGTCTACTACCAGACCACCTCGGCTGACAGTACCTCCGACGTGGTCTACCGGACCCCGTCGGCGCCACGACTCACGGCCGGCCCTAGCGAGCAGCTTTTTCGCATTGATCCGACCCGCTCAAGCGTTACCTACGACGTTGCCGAGCAAATCGTTGGGTTCGATGCGAGCCACGCAAAGGGTTCGACGAGTGGCGTTGCCGGCGACATTGCATTGAACTCCGCATCGCCCTCGGCCAGCCGGCTCGGGACGGTCGTGGTCAATGTGGAGCAGTTGCACTCCGACAACCGGCTCCGTGACGCCCGAATCCGCGATGACTTCCTTGAGTCCCACAAGTACCCACTCGTGACGTTGTCCAATGCCTCGATCAGCGGGATGCCAGCCAAGATCGAGAATGACACTCCCTATAAGTTCCGCATCAAGGGAACGATGAAGGTCAAGGGCACCGAAGCGCCCGTCGAATGGGCGGCAACTGCTCGCAGCACTGATGGCGAACTACTTATCACTGCCTCGACCACGCTCAAGATGTCGAGTTTCGACGTCGGCCCCATTCGCTTGCTCGGCTTAGTCAGCACCTCCGACGATGTGAAGCTGAGCATGGATCTTGTCGCTACTGATGCAGCAAAGCTCAGCGTGCCAGCGACTCTTCCTGCACCGACGGGGCCCAAGGAATCAGTCACGCAGGTGTCGTTCCGTCGTGATGTTCAGCCTGTGCTGGAGTCGAGTTGTGCGTCATGTCATGCCAAGGGAGAGTCCGGTGCAGAGCACTGGCAACTCGACACGGCCGCTGACGCGAGCCAGATTGCGGAGGGCATCGGCACCGTGGTGAAGTCTGGTTATATGCCGCCATGGCCAGCATCGGAAGTCGGCGTCCCGCTCGCTCATTCCAAGCGCCTAGATGCCAGTTCCATCTCTCAGCTTGTCGACTGGGCTGCCGCCGGCGGCAAGCTTGACGTCCCTGCGGAGACTCCGATCATTCCGACCCCGAGTCGCGCATCAAAGACCGCAACACCGAGGGAGGACCTGACGCTGCGGATGCCCGAGGCGTACGCAGGCAGCGCTGACGTAAGAGACGACTATCGCTGCTTCATTCTGGACCCGAAGTTCACCGAGGCCACCTTTATGACCGGGTACTCGGTCACACCTACCGAGCGCTCAGTTGTGCATCACTCCCAAATCTTCCACATCACGGCCGACCAAGTAGACAGCCTCCAGATGCGTTCGGGCTCTGACGGGAAGCCAGGCTGGAGTTGTTTGGCGGGCCCAACTTTGCCTAGTGGCCCACGACCACAAGGGTCAGGCACCGGTCAAGCTCTAGCTCAAGGAGCACCGGGCGGCATGCCCACAGGAGGGCCTCCGGCTGGTGCTGGAGGCGCACCAAATGCCGGGGTCATTGCCGGCTGGGCGCCTGGTCAGGATCCCGTGAGGTTTCCGCTGCGCTCGGGAATACTCATGCAGCCGGGCGATGTACTCGTCCTCCAGATGCATTACCACTACGAATCGAAGCCGGTGGCCGACCGAACGACAGTGAAGATTGAGGTCGAACCGGGAACGGCTGATCTGAAGGCGCTGACGATCGTGAATCCGCTGGGCCCAGTAGAGATCCCTTGCGATGCAGGAGCCACAGAGCCCCTCTGTGACCGGGAAGCTTCGCTCGCCGAAGCCGGCCGTCTCTACGGCAGGCCAGGCTCTGCGATAGAACCTGCGCTTCTGGGACTCTGTGGACGAACGGCCAGCGAACTCGCTGCCACGTACAACGACGGTACCGCCTCGAGTTCCTGCGATTACAAGGTTCCCGTCGACGGACAAATCGTGAGCACGATGGGCCATATGCATACGTTGGGTAGCACGTTCCGCCTGACCCTCGAACCTGATGGGCCGTCGCCCACCGTGCTGCTCGACATCCCACGGTGGGACTTCGACTGGCAGATGAACTACGACCTCCAGACCCCGGTTCACGTCACTGCTGGACAAACAATCCGGATGTCTTGCAGCTGGGATCGAAAGAATGAGCCCCGCCGCCCACAGAAGTACGTCATTTTCGCTGAAGGCACGGAGGACGAGATGTGCTTCTCTACATACGCAATCGTGCCCGACGAGTAAAACTTCACCCGTTGTGCCTAGCTCAACCAACTAACAGAAAGCGCACCACATGAAGCGTTACGTAGGCCTTGCCCTGATCTTCGTCCTTGCCGGGTGCGGCACCGGTCAGGAGGCAGCGAACGGTTCAAGCTCGACGGACTCGACAGTGTCGACCACAGCCTCGACTACGACAGCAGCGACGTCGGCGGCCTCGACCCCTGAACAGAACGCACCACGGCAGTTCACCGCCGACGTCTGGGCCGACAACTGGTTCTCCTTGTA
>JBAXCX010000216.1:0-2977 GCA_037141255.1 Actinomycetes bacterium
GGCACGCCTGAAGAGGTAGTTGGCACAGCACTCTTCTTGTGTTCATCCGCCGCGAGCTACATCACTGGCGCGACCATTGCTGTAGATGGTGGCTACCTTGCCGGCTAGTCCGGTACGCCCAGCCACCCTTTTGTTCAGACACATCATCTAGGAGTCTTACATTGTTGCAAGTACGAGTTCACGGCCCAGCAGACGTTCGAGTAGACCAAGTTGCCGACCCAGAACTCGGCCCAGCCGACGCGCTTGTGCGCGTTGCTGCCTGTGGGATCTGCGGGAGCGACCTGAGCTATATCAAGATGGGCGGGGTTGCCGGTCCAGGTCCCGAACCGCTTTGTCTGGGGCACGAGATTTCGGGCACGGTTGATTGGATCGGTCCTGAGGTGCGTTCGGTTCACGTTGGCGATCGCGTGGTGGTGCAGGCTGGATCGGCCGAGCCCATCAGTAAATACGGTAGCGGCGGCCCCTTTGGCGGTCTCACTCCCCTGTTGTGTGTGACCGAACCCGAGCAGCGCCTCCATCTGGTTCCTGACCACGTTGCCCTTGATGTTGCTGCGTTTGCCGAGCCGCTCGCAGTTGGCATGCACGCAGTAGACCAAGCCGAGGTGCAGCCCGGTGAGGGAGTTGTGGTGTTCGGCTGCGGACCGATTGGCCTAGGGGCGGTGGCCACCCTCGTCGACCGCGGCCACGAGCGTGTGGTGGCAGTGGACCTGAGCGCCACGCGGCGAGACCTTGCACTTGGGTTGGGCGCCCAGGCAGCGTTCGACCCTACGACGACCGATATTTGGGAGGAGCTCAAGTCGCTCCATGGAACCAAGCCGTTTATGTTCGGCCCGACTGCTGCAACAGCAGCATTCATCGAGGCCTCAGGTGCTGACCAAGTCATTCTTGATGTGATCGATAACGCTGCTGTTGGCGCACGCTTATCGGTGGTGGCGCTCCACTACCGCCCCATCAAGGTGAGCTTCTTGACGCTGCTGATGAAGGAACTCACGCTGCGGGGATCGATCGAGTACCCGTCCCGCTTTGCGAACTCTGTTGACCTGCTCGCACGGCGTGACCTGTCGGCGCTCATCACCCATCGCTTCGGGCTTGAGCAGTTCGATGACGCACTTGCTGTGCTTGATGGCTCAAAGGACTGCGGCAAAGTTCTGATCGGCGTTGACCCGACTCAGTGGTGACGCCGGGCATCCGGGCCCTCAGCGGCTATTGGGTTGCAACCGGGTCGAATAGCAACCACCCCGCAACCCAATAGGCAGAATCCCGATACGACCAGCCATTGGGTTGCAACCCGGTCGAACAGCGACCACTACGCAACCCAATCAGCAAAATGCGGGCACCCCGGGGCTTGCAGGCAGGATCCGGGCGCACCCTACGCTGGCCGGCACTGACCGGCTATGGGGTTGCAGCCGGGTCGAATAGCAACCGCTGTGCAACCCAATCGTCTGGATCAGCTTCCAAACTAGCTCGCGACTGATACCACTAGGCGCAGTTCTAACGACATGCGCACCACTCGCTCGCGGGCCGCCTTTGAGCGTTCCACCCACTGATCGGCTTGCTCACCGCAGACTGCTCCTGGATCCTGGCGGGCTTCATCCAACACGTTGAGCATCGCGGAAATCGCTTGACCCAAGGCAGGCGTAGTCAGTTCAGGCGACTCGATTGACCGTGCCTCCAGCAGAACCGCTGCCAGCTCGGCAACCTGGCCATTACTTGCTGCTGACTCTGCGGCATACAGCGCTAGGTAGCACTGCTCGGCGGTGTCCTCGCCGGGCAGGACTGCAGCACCATGCGGCGTACTCAGCGTGTCGAACACATAGGCGCTGCGGTAGTCCATCTCGGAGCGGAAATACCACTGCTGATCAGGGTCGTGCATAAAGGTCCAGATGTCGTTGACGGCAAGGTCGCCCTCGCGCTCAAGAAAGGTGTCAGTAGCTAAGCCGTAGCGAAGTTGGTTCTTTCGGCGGTCAATGCTGCGGCCATCGGCGAGCACAAGCGGCTGGGTGATCTGCTGAAGCGGAATCCACATGTTGAGCAACATGGTCGACTCGTCGTGGTTGAACCCATCCGGCGAATCGTGGCGGAACAACGTTGGCGCACGGCCATCCATCAGCTGAGCCAGCGGCGTGCCAAACACGTCTTGGTCTGCATGCACCGAGGTTGCACCACCGTGATCATTCATGCCGGTCGCCTCGGGTCCAACCACGGACAGTCGGTTTGGCCCCGAACTGCGCATGATGAACCCCTCCTCCGCTATGAACAGAATCTTGAGGGTCTTTCCGCCGGAGCTCTTTAGGAGTGCACCGTCAAGCGCCTCTCGGATTTTGGCAGCCTCTTGGTCATTGACGCGACCATCAAGGCGAACCTGTTCACAAGCCAGTTGAAGCGCCTCGAAACCTGAGAGGTCAACTAGGTCAAAGCCAAACTCAAATAGGTCGGGTTGCGGCGTGTTCTCTTGGGACCAGTCAGTTGCAACGCAGGTGTGCAGCTCAAGTCGGTCGTCACCGTAGGGAGCCGCTGCTCGTGGGCCGGCCCGCAACAAACCGGGGTGGTCAGGGTCGTCAATTGCCTGCGAAGCCGGCATGAAGCCCAACTCAACGGCGTAGCTCGAATCAATCGCAGTAGTCACCACGCTGATGCTAGGTCACCAGCTTTCCGCATTGGCGCCGGTAAGCAACGGATTCCGTCGCTTACCGGCGCCAATGAATCAGGAAGGGTTAACGGATTCGCGATTGGTTAGCTTGTCGAGATACATATCTTGATCTGCTAGTCGCATCAGGTCCTCAAGGGTCTTCCCACTTCTTGGGTCGTAGCTTGCAACCCCGAGGGCAGCAGAAACTGCAAGACCTTGTGTACCCCGATCAAGGCTTGCTGCGGCGATACCGCTTTGAAAGCGCTGAATTGCCACAGAGGATTCAGAGTCGAAGTCGACCAAAAGTGCAGCGAACTCATCGCCACCAATGCGTGCGATGACGTCCGC
>JBAXCX010000217.1:0-2960 GCA_037141255.1 Actinomycetes bacterium
CAGCAACTCTTCGACCTCATGCTGTCCCCGTTCAACACGCAGTTGCGGCAACGGCTGAACCTGCAGAGCGGTGAGCGGGCCCTCGAAATTGGCTGTGGCTTTGGAAGCACCGCTCTCGACCTAGCCCAGAGCGGTGCCTCGGTGCACGGGGTTGATATCTCTCCGCTAATGATCCAACGGGCCCAAGAACGTGCCAACGAATCTAATGTTGAGGCAACGTTCCTCGTGGCCGATGCTCAAGAGGATCCACTTGGCGGTCCCTACGACGCCGCCTTCAGTCGCTTTGGCGTGATGTTCTTCGCCGACCCGGTGCGAGCGTTTCGCAACATCGCCAGTTCTATGCGACCGAACGGCCGGCTCGCGTTTGTGTGTTGGCAACCACTCGAGCGCAACCCATGGATCAACGCTGGCGTGACGGTGCTGAGCGATCTTCTAGACGACCCGCCACCAGCAGCAGGTGATGCACCAGGACCATTTGCGTTCGCCGACCCCGACCGAACGAGCGCCCTGCTAGCTGAGGCGGGATGGGTGAACATCATGTTCGATTCCTATGACGTACCGATCCGAATGGGTGGCGAGAATGGCATCGCCGGGGCTGTTGAACAGTCGCTGAGCAGTTCCGTCGCACGCAAGCTGCTCACGCTTGGCACTCCCTCGCTCCGAGAACGTGCAGCGGAGATACTCCACGAAAAGTTCTCGGGGCAAGCAACAGATGGAGTGGTGTACTCCACGGGGTCAACCTGGATCTTTACCGCTATCTGCTAACGACACCCACCGCTCAAGTTGGCCCTGCTCTGCGCTGCAGGTGCGCTCAAGACAGCCCTGCTGTGCGCCGCATGTGCTGTGGGTTTCTGATCTAGTAATCCAGCGGTCGACGTGGCTGCAAGGAACCCTCAAAGTGCGAGATGAAGTCGAAGTGCTTCGTCTAGCTGTTCCATCAACGAGTGCGGTACTTCGCCGATAGCAGCACCTAATCGGTCAACCGAAACCGCGCGTACCTGTTCGGCCTGTGCCTTGGAGTCGACGGTAAGGCCACTTGCTTCAGCGGGTAGGAGAACTTGGAATGGATACACACGAGTGATGCTTGACGTCACGGGCACCACGGTGATGACGCCCCGGCCGCTTCGCTCAGCTGAACTGTTTGCGCCGTCGTTGCTCACGATGATCGCTGGGCGTTGCTTGTTTGCCTCGCCGCTTCGTTCGGGGTCAAGGTTGACTAAATAGATTTGGCTGCGGTGCACCTAGCGAAGTCCATCACTCGTCGATGTATCCCAGAGTTGTTCGTTCTCATCGCCCCATTCCGACCAAGCCGCCTCGTACGCCGAACCAAGGCCACTCGCGCGTAGGAGCCGCACTGCCTTGTGGAGCGCGGCAGACCGGGAAGGGAGTCCCTGTGCCTCTGCGTAGGTATCTAGGAAGGTGACGTCTTCCTCGGGAAGGCTCATGCTAATTTTCATACCCAAAGCATACTAAAGGTAGGAATAGCTTACTACTCATAACCTGCTCAAGGTAACGGAAAGATGTTCGAACTCCTTGTGGCGGCCCTGCGGAAAACCCGTCGCTATTCATGCATTGGATGGGCCAGAGGTAGGATCCAGAACATTCGGGAGGCCCGTGAGGTACTTGCTTAGTAATCGATTGCCCATCGGACGAGAGCTGCCGTGACTCGCAACACCCGACTGTGGATCGTTCTGACACTGAATCTCAGTCTTGTTGCATCGCTGCTCACAGTTGGAATCGGAGCACACTCGCTGAGTGTCTTGGCGACGGGGGTTGACTACCTCGCCGATGCAGCGGCGATCACCGTAGCGCTGGTCGCCAACTGGCTCTCGACCCGCCCGCCGACTGCCGCACGGCCCAGCGGCTTTTTGAAAGCGACCACTTGGGCAGCGTTTGTAAACGCCGGGTGGCTGCTCGTTCTGTCCGTCATAGTGATCGCCGCCGCTATCCGCCAGTTCGTCACTGGGGTCCATGTGGTGCGCGGACTTCCTGTTCTTGTCGTGAGTGCCATTGCAGCAGTGATCATGTTGGTCGGCGGGCTGATCCTCGCTGGGGACGAGCGCAACGGCGACCAAGGGGGCAATCTGAACATGCGGGCCGTGTTACTCGACACCTTGGCGGACTCGACAGCAGCCGGTGCTGTAGCGGTCGTCGGAGCGATCATCTTGGCGACGAACGGGAACTACTGGCTTGACCCTTCAATCGCTTTGGTGGTGTCCGGAGTCATTGCTTTTCATGCGTTCCGGCTTTTGCGTGAAGTTCTCGTGGAGTTGAAGTCGTAACGAGCGGCGATGGGGCAAGTGCTAGTGAAGCGTCCTGCGCTTCCGAGGCTGCTTCAGAACCGATTAGTGCTTCGCGACGCTCTCGTGTGTTGTCCTCCAGTATCGCTGGACGGCGATGACTGCCCAGATCGCCTCAACACATCCGAACGGCCACGCGCCAGAGAGAAACCCATATGTGCTCGAGAGTGCACAACCGAAGGCGAACGCCAAGATGAAGCCAGGTCCTCTCCGTTCCAAGGCATACATGAGCATCATGAACGTGAGGACAACGACGCCGTAGGTGGTGAGAGCCATGAACCCACGGTAAGGGTAAAAGGTGCGCGTACCCTTACTGTCCAAAAATCGGGGGGAACTTTCAGCGTCGAAGGTGAAAGTAGTGCGCAGGGAGACAGCGCTACGACCCTTCAAGAATTTGGCTAGGCCAACAAGTCACTACATAAGCGACGGTATCTGTAGGTTGGCGGCTCCAAAGATTCAGGGTCGACGAGATTGGAACTGAACTAACTAGCAGTTGACCCGGAACAGCAGCCACGCGTATGAGGCCGCTTTAAGTGCACGATGGTGTGTGGCGACCCGGGCGAAGAGGCAGCGTCGATCGGTGCTCTCATCAAGGTCCATGCCCCGAATTGACTGGTTGGCACCGAGCCACACTCCGGGATGGTCTCGGCCCAAACCTTT
>JBAXCX010000218.1:0-2950 GCA_037141255.1 Actinomycetes bacterium
GGCCAATCTTCTTGGTGGTTCGCCAAGAGTTGCCGAGTTGGGGTCGAGTTCCGCAGGCTGTGCTCGCAATTAGCTGTTCCCTGCTCGTAGCTGAAATCTCGTATCGACTACTCGAACAGCCTGTTCGCTTGCAACGGTGGCCGAGTCGGGAATGGGTGCTTCGCGTTACTGCCTCAGCCATGGTCGTCGTTGCGCTCCTTGCCCTGATTCCGTGGCCAATTGATGAAGCTGCTCGGAGCACCGACTTTGAATCGGCCCTTGATCAGTTCAATTCGCGATCAGCAGCTACTGCTTCTCGATCAACTACCACCCAACCGCCCGCTGTGATTCCACAGCCCCCTGCGGTGGCGAACGTAGACACCTTTGGCGATTCAACCGCGCTGCTCATGGTCATGGGCATGGCAACCGCAGATGCCAAGTCCACGCGAAAGACGGGGCGAGTGGCTGATATCGGTGGCGATGTCCAACTGGGCTGCGGGGTGAGTCGCTTCGATATGTTGCGGGTTGACCCAGATACAGTCTTGGCCGATCGCTGTCGAGCTTGGCCGGAGCGCTGGTCGCAGGCTGTTGCTGCCAATCATCCTGATATTGCGCAAGTGATTACGGGCGCTTGGGAGGTGCCTGATGTCCGCCTGCCTGGTTCAACAACATGGTCATCGCTCGGGGATCCAGCCGTTGACGATTTCGTGCGGAGCGAACTGACTTCTGCTGTGGATTTGCTCGCTGCAGACGGTGCAATGGTGTTGTTGGTGCTCTGGCCTGAGTACGGGCAATGGGCTCAAGAGGGGAAGTCTGAGGCTCTGCAGAAGCAGGCTGACCCGGCGCGCATGCGTCGGTTACATGAACTCATGCGAGAGGTGGCCGCATCCCGGCCGGCCACGGTGCGAGTTCTGGACCTCCCTCAATTTCTCGGACCAGAGCGCTTGGCTGATCAGAGTCTGAGGACCGATGGTCTGCACATCAAGGCCGAGCAAACCACCGAACTGTATGCCAACGGCCTGAGTGATGAGATCTACAGCATCTACCGTGACTGGTGGCTCCAGAACAAAGCACAGCCGGCCTCAGGAGGCTGAGTTGCAACACATATCAGGTGACACCATTGAGCGTTCAGTTCGGCGCGGTGGTCTGTTGCGCCGTAGCTTTGCGCAGTGATCCTCCTTGATGTTGACGCCGTATCGGCGAGTCGGCCCGGCCGGCCGCTGTTCGCGGATGTTTCCTTTACCATTTCCGATTCGGACCGTCTCGGCGTGGTTGGCCTGAATGGGTGCGGAAAATCCACCCTGCTTGGCATTATTGCGGGGACCGGTGAGCCTGAGTCTGGGTCGGTGCGTCGAGGTAAGGGCGTGCGCATTGATGTGCTGGCTCAAGATCCGCAGCTTCCCGCTGGCACAGTACGACAGGCAGTGATTGCAGGATTTGAAGATGCCGAGTGGGAAGCAACTGCAGTAGCTGACCGCTTAGGTCTTGGTCCGCTGATGGATCAGGACGTGCGCAGTTTGTCAGGAGGCCAAGCCAAGCGAGTTGCGCTGGCACGCGCATTGGTAACCGAGACTGACTTGCTGATTTTGGATGAGCCAACAAACCATCTCGATATTGATGCGATTGCTTGGCTCGAGGACCGCCTTGCAGCGCATCGTGGCGGCCTGGTTTTGGTTACACACGATCGCCATTTTTTGGATCGGATCACCACTCGCGTCTTGGAACTCGATCGCGGAAAGGGCTACACCCACGAGGGCGGATACGGCGCCTATCTCGAGGGTCGGGCTCAGCGAGAGGAACATGCTGCAAAGGCTGAACAGACTCGTAAGAATCTGGCTCGCACTGAACTTGCTTGGCTCCGCCGGGGTGCGCCGGCCCGAACCTCAAAACCTAAAGCTCGGATTGAGTCAGCCACCGCAATCGTGACGGGCCGCGCCGAGGCAGCGGCCCGAAGCGGTGAGCTTCCGCTTCATACTGGCGTGCCTCGCTTGGGAGACCGAGTCATTGAACTCCATCAGGTCTCGCATGGCTATGACTCGGGAGAGGACCTGTTTAACAAGGTTGAACTGCTGCTGGATAATCGCGAGCGCTTGGGAATCGTTGGACCAAACGGAACCGGAAAATCTACGCTGCTCGACATCATTTCGGGAAGATTGAAGCCCCGGACAGGCTCAGTAGATGTGGGTTCGACTGTGCGAATTGGCTACTACGACCAGAAGGGTCGCGAACTTGATCCGAAGCAGCGCGTACGTGATGCCGTAACCGGCGGCCACGGTGAGGCTGACTACAGCGATACGGCGCTGATGGAGGCGTTCTGGTTTGATGGTGATGCACAGTGGGCTCCAATTGGCTTGCTCTCCGGTGGGGAGCGCCGGCGTCTGCAGCTCTTGCTGACGCTTGCCGAGCGCCCGAATGTGCTGCTACTTGATGAGCCGACCAACGATCTAGATCTTGACACCCTGCGCCAGCTCGAGGACTTTCTTGAGGAGTGGCCGGGCGCTCTCGTAGTGGTCAGTCACGATCGAGCGTTTTTGGAACGCACCGTTGCAGATGTGATTGTGCTGGACGGCGCAGGAACAGCCTCTCGTCGCCCCGGTGGATATGCGGCTTACGAGGATGAGCGTCGAGCAGCACGAGGTTCGGGCCGGCGCCTTTCGGCCACTGGTGCTGCTAGTGGTGCAGCAACTAGTTCTGCAACGGGAGCATCACAGAGCGCAGATTCAGCAGCGGGTTCTGGAGGGAGTGCTGGAGCGGGTTCTGGAGCGGGAGTTTCACCAACCAAGCCACAGCGGAGTTCCTCTACGGTTCGACATCAACTCACCAAGGCAGAAAAAGCGCTCTCAGCGGCACAGAAGCGGGCAGAGGCACTCAACGAACAACTCGTTGCCGCTGCTGAGAGCGGTGATCATGTGGCATTGGCCGGGCTAGGGACTGAGCTGGAGTCTGCCGAGCAGGTCGTGGCAAGTAAGGA
>JBAXCX010000219.1:0-2944 GCA_037141255.1 Actinomycetes bacterium
ATCCGCGATGTGAACTTTGCCTTCAAGCTGGCTAAGCGCTGGGTCATTGATTCGGTGCAGCTCAAGAGCGAAGGCTCGTTCATTGATGCCGAGCTCTTGGCTCGGGCACGCAACGAAGGGGCAGAGATCATCCAATTTGGGGTCGACTACTTCCCCCGCACTCGCGGTGTTTCGACGCTCTCCTCTCCAGCGGTAATTCTCAAGATGCTTCGAGAAATGTTCTCCCTTGGAGCCGAGCTCCGAAGAAGCACCAAAAATCCGGCCAATCCGGCCAACTGAGCATGGTCTCATGACTCTTCTGATCATTAACGCTGACGACTACGGCCTTACCGAGGCGACCTCTCGAGCGATTCTTGAATGCCATGAACACGGAGTCCTGACCTCGACGAGCGTGCTGGTTCCTGCACCTGCATTTGCAACCACAGTTGGGCTGCTCGAGGGCTACCCCAAGCTCGGAGTTGGAGTGCACCTTGCTCTTGTAGGTGAGGACCCTCCTGTGTTGACAGCTGCCGAGGTCCCCAGCTTGGTAGATGACTACGGCAGGTTCCCCATCTCGTGGAAACAGTTCGCCGCTTATGCCGCAAAGGGGCGGATCAACCCAGAAGACGTCGAACGTGAACTCACAGCTCAGATACGCGCAGTGCAGGCAGAAGGTGTTTCATTGACTCACCTCGACTCGCATCAACACCTTCATGAGTGGCCAACTCTTTGGCCAGTTATCCAGCGACTTGCAGCAGTGGCTGGAGTCAAAGCTGTACGAACAACGAGGTCGAGTGGGCTGGGGCCCATGTCGATCCTTGGCAGGCTCGCCGCTGCCCGTGCCAAGCGGGCTGGGCTGCTGACCACGCAGAGCTTCGCGGGGTTTTCACATTCGGGTTCGTTGACCGAACCGGAGCTACTCAAACTGATTGACTCAATTTCTAGCAATAGTCAGTCTGTGGAAATTGGCTGTCACCCGGGTGCAGTGCTCGACCCAGATCGCGCCCGCTATGACTGGTCATACCATTGGGCAGAAGAGGCGGAAGGCTTACTCAGTAGGACTGTGAGCGAACGTATCGCCTCTGCTGGTCTGCAACTTGGAACGTTCGGGGATCTGCGATGACGAGCAGCGGCGCGGGACCTAAACGCTCGCGCCACACGCCACCCGAGCCGAACACGACGAGCGGTGGGAGTCGCTGGCATCGACCTCCGGGGATTATTGCTGCCTACCAGTCGGAGCCGTGGTCAACCCGGGCTCACACAATGGTGCGATGGGCTTCGATTCCGATGGAGACAGTGCAACAAGAACTGCCATCCTCGGGCGAGGTACTCGAGATCGGCTGCGGTCATGGCATGTTCTCACTGACGGCCGCTTTGGGAAGCGAAGACCGCCGAATCATTGGCACCGATATTGACGGAGCAAAACTTGTTGAGGCACGCCGTGCCGCTCAGGCAGGGGGGTTAGGGCAGGATCGACTTGAATTCATTCAGGTTGAACCCGACTGGAGACCACCAGTGGATCACCACTACGGGGCCGTTGTGATTATCGATGTGTTGTATTTGTTGGGGATCGCAGCGGCGCTCGACCTAACTGCAGCCGCCGCTCGGGTAGTTCAACCCGGGGGAACCCTGCTGATCAAAGAGATGGATACATCTTTGCGAGCTAAGTCTGCTTGGTGTTCGACTCAGGAACTGATCTCTACCAAACTGACTCGCGTGACCGAGGGTGAAACGGTAGAACTTGTTCCACTCGATGCAATCCGAACCGTGATGCAAGACGCTGGCCTAGAGGTCACCACTCGTGCTCTTGACCGCCACTACGTCCACCCACACGCTCTACTGATTGGTCAGCGCCGCTGACGGCGGATTGGTCGGCAACAATGATTGAACGCTTGCACCGCACATGAGAGGCTGGAATTTTGGGGTCATCGCTCAGTAGAGCCGACAGAGCGTCCCGCTTTGACTCCCCAGTAACTAGCCACACAACGCAGCTTGATCGATTCAGGAGTGGGTAGGTCATGGTGACTCGTTCGTGCCCCTGATACGGAGCTGTTGCTGCCGTATCTGCGTTCATCACTTGCAGGGCGGGGTCGCCTGGCACGAGGGAGGCACAGTGTCCGTCGCTACCCAAGCCAAGGTGCACAAGATTTAGGTGACCGGCCTCGCCGAGCAGATTGTGCAGAGTCCGGGCATATCTCAGCGCTGCCTGATTAGCTCCAGCCTGGACTGGGATTGGGTGGAGGACTGGCGGCGGTGCGAGTTGCTCAAGCAGTTGTTGCTGCAGGTCGACAAGATTGCGGCTCGGGTCGCCATCGGGTGCTACTCGTTCATCAACTTGGAAGACATCAATGCATGCCCAGTCTGGTTGAGGCCGAACCTCTGACATAGCGGCCAGCATCATTTTGGGCGAGGTGCCGCCGCTGAAAGCCACCGAGGCTCGGCTTGCTTGCGCCCCTGAAGCTGGGTTCTCCTCTGGTGCCGCAAGAAGGGCAGCGGCTAGCAACTCGCAGATGATTCGGGCCGCTTCTGTTGCAGCTTCGGCAGCAGTGGGAAGTACACGCAGTTCATGTCGTTCTGCTGTTGTCATTGGTTGGATTGCCGGCTGACCGTTCGCCCATCTGGCCCGCACTCGATCCACGGGAAAGGGTCTTCCTCGGGGCTGAGTTCGGGTCCCCAACTACCCCGCGCATAGGGCACAACAGGCGGGGGGTTCTCAAGGAGAGGTTGCACAATCCTCCAAGACTCTTCCACTGAATCCTCTCGCCCAAAATGTGTCTGGTCGCCTTCGATGACATCGCGAAGCAGGCGCTCATAGGCCTCGGGAATTCGATCCGCAGCCGAGAAGTGATCCACATCAAGATCGACTGTCTGGCTGAGCAATTCCTCGCCAGGCCGCTTGGCCTGAACTTCTAGCGTTATCTCGTCATCTGGGTTCAAGCGGAGACGCAAGCGGTTTGGCTCGGGT
>JBAXCX010000220.1:0-2939 GCA_037141255.1 Actinomycetes bacterium
CCGGCAAACACCCGGTAGCCCGCATGGGCCAAGCTCAGCGCTGTGGCCAAGCCAATCCCTGAGTTCGCTCCAGTGACAACCGCAAGTTCAGTCATGGTCTGGTAGCACCTCTCCTAGGGAAGGACCCTTCTGCCCACGGCCTCCCGCTATCTCCAGTTCTATCTCTTCCGCAATCTTCGACGAGTCTCACCGTAGCCTCACAATTTTCAGGTAGTTGTTGAGAACCACATACGCGACATGCAGGCTCAGCAACTAGAGAAAGTTCCCTTGCTTTCCACACAACCCAATGGGGCCAGTATTTTCCATTGTTCACCGTAAATGTGCATCCATCTTCATCCCGGATCTCAGCGTAGACATCCAATGGGTTGTAACCCAGCTCAGAGACACACATCCTGACTCGCTCAATCTGAGCCTCTACGGACATATCTAGTGTCCCGTAGTTCTTCCCAAACCACATGTATTTCCCCTTTAGCTAAGTGCGTTTCTTGCCTCGTATACTTGAGTCAGAACAGGCCTAGATGTGACATGTTTGGCGCGGCGGATTTCACAGTAGGGGAACTGCAGAAGCCCACTCACTCACTCGCTCAGGGTCCTCAGTCCTGGTTGAACTACGGCAGATTCTGTGTGAACCTGCTCCTCGTGGCTGACCTTTCTGCTCTACTCGCTGATCTTGATGCTGAAGGGGCTGCACTCGACACACTCCTACAGGCGATGCCGCCTGAGTCTTGGAGTTTGCCCACACCCTCTGACGGATGGAACATTGCATTTCAGGTAGCGCACTTGGCTTGGACTGACGAAGCTTCGCTGCTTGCGGTTGTCGACGAAGCGGCTTTTGTTGCCGAGGCAGAAACCCTGTTGGCGCAGCCAAAAGGGTTCATCGATCGAACAGCAGCAGTGAATGCCGAGTTGCCTCCCGAGGAACTGCTCGTCCTCTGGCGCACGGGGCGAACGGCGCTGAGCGAGGCATTGGCGCAGGTCGAGCAGGGTCGCAAACTGAAGTGGTTTGGCCCGTCGATGAGTGCAGCATCAATGGCAACAGCGCGCCTGATGGAGACCTGGGCGCATGGCTACGACATTGCTGATGCGCTTGGAGTTCGGCCAGTGCCGACTGCTCGGCTTCGCCACGTTGCGCACATCGGGGTGCGCACGCGGGACTTTGCCTTCACTGCCAACAAGTTGGAAGTTCCGACTGAAGACTTCCGCATCGAACTCAATGCTTCTGAACTGGATCCTGCCGGGCTTGATCCTGCCGGACTCGATGGGGTGAGCATCCAGCAGTGGGTTTGGGGTCCTGAGGATTCAGCCCAACGGGTGTCGGGATCAGCGCTCGACTTTTGCCTGCTCGTCACGCAGCGGCGTCATGTGGAGGATCTTGATTTGGTTGCCGTGGGTGCTCAGGCAGCCACATGGCTTACTATCGCTCAAACTTTTGCTGGCCCAGTGGGCGGCGGCCGCTCAGCCGGGCAGTTCTCACAGCAGCAGCATGATGGGAGCAATCTATGACCGAACTCGTTCACCTAAATGTCGACTCGGGAATCGCAACGATCACGCTTGACTCGCCTGCCAACCGCAATGCCTTGTCGGCGCAACTCATGAACGAGTTTTCGACATATCTAGTAACGGCATCGAACGACGCGGCGGTTCGGTCGGTGGTCCTGGCCCATACCTCGTCGACTTTTTGTTCGGGTGCCGATCTGTCGAGTACTTCTGAGTCCGGGCCGAGCAGTTCCGATCCAGAGAGAGATATGGCTCAACTCGCTGCAATTCTGCGTCAGATGTTGGAGTGCCCTAAGCCAATTCTTTCTCGAATTGAGGGCCATGTTCGTGGCGGCGGCCTGGGCCTTGTTGCAGCCTGTGACTTTGCTGTTGCCAGCCTGGAGTCGAGCTTTGCATTTAGCGAGGTTCGACTCGGCGTTGCGCCCGCAATCATCTCGCTGACGGTGCTTCCCAAACTCAGCAGTCGGGCAGCCTCGAAGTATTTCTTGACTGGTGATCGTTTCGATGCAGCCGAGGCTGAGCGGATTGGTCTCATCACGACTGGAACTGATCAACCCGAGGCGGCTCTGCAGCAGTTGACGAACTCGTTGCAACTCTGCTCGCCGGTGGGTTTAGCCGAGACAAAACGTCTGACTACGGCTGTGCTGCTCAAAGATTTTGCACAGCAAGAAGCCCAACTCACCGAGCTCTCGGCCAGGCTGTTCGCTAGTGGCGAGGCACAAGAAGGCATTGCCGCGTTCAAAGAACGCAGACCACCGCTCTGGGCCCAACTCGGCTAGCAAGTTTCTGAAGCTAGAGCTAGTAATGCGGTGGGCGGCAAGAGAGTCTGACCGCAAGGTATTCAAAGCCAATACTTGGCTCGCACTTGGCCTGTGCAAACTCGTTGCGCACTTCGGCGAGTCGGCCTTCTACCGATAGGTCTGATTCTGCCCCGGTTGCAGCAGCTTGCTGTTCGACGAGCAGGGATTCAGCGCCAGACATCAAGAGTTCCTCAAGGTAGGCAAGCAACTCGCTACGTCGTTCAGGGTTGAGTTCGGTCGAGACGATGCCAAGCTCCTGAGTTGAAATCTCTTGGCAGCCCAAGTCCTGAGCCAGTCCCCTTAGCTTGCGTCCTACGAACGGATCGCCACCGCCTTCGCTCTGTTGGGTGCAGAACAAATCCCACCAACCCTGAATTGCAGGTAGTTCAGGCATAAAACGGAAGGTCGCATTGTCCACCTCGGTACACAACAGCAGTCCGTCGGGCCGCAGAACTCGAAGTGCTTCGCGCAGCACCGCCGAAGGATCGTTGACGTGTTCGAGCATCCAGATCGTCATCGCTGTGTCAAAGCTCTGATCGCGAAACGGCAGCGCAGTGGCATCGGCTGGAAGCAGCCTTCCTGTGCTGGCCGCAGAGCCGGGAACAAAACCCTGCGCTGCATTCAAGTTGGCCAAGCTCAAGT
>JBAXCX010000221.1:0-2885 GCA_037141255.1 Actinomycetes bacterium
CGGGCGAAATGGACTGAACATGATTTGAAGAGGCGTTCGCCACAGGTCCGGCATGTCCGATCTGTGCTGATACGAGCGCACCCTCGGCATGAACTGCCTCGGTCAGCCGACGCAACCCTGGAACTGCTTGATCCACCATTTGGATGCACTCGGCATGAGTACGACCTTCGGGCGCAACCGACAGGTACGCAACGGTGGTCATGGCAACGCCGCCAGCAGCAACGCTTCGGTGGAACTCAATGAGCGAGTCGGTGACAAGCCCATCTGGACTCAACCCCTCAAAGGTGGCCGCCTTTATGACACGATTCCGTAGCGTCAACGGGCCGAGCCGCGCTGGCTCAAACAAGGTTGAGGCGCCGGGGGCTGGAGTTATTGATACCGGTCGGACAGTGGAGTTGGGAAGGACAGCGTCAGGCACGGTTCTAGTCTGCCTGAAGAAGCACCACGCTGGCCGACCGGCTCGGCCGTCTGCGAGCAGTGCCCCTAGGAGTGCCGCTAGCTCAGCTGTTCGCGAAGCTGATCGTCGCGGTGACTTGGCGCTGTTCGCAACACAAACCCCTCGCCGCGAACCGTAGTAATAGTTATGCCAAGGCCTCGGCAGTGTCCCCTTAATCGGTAAACCACCGCGTCCACAGCGCGTGGTCCGGGCGCAGGTTGGTCGGACCACAGACTGTGCTCAAGTGCAGACCGGGTCACAATCTCGCCGGGCCGCTTTAGTAAAGCTGCAGCAACCACTGCCTCGAAAGCCGTGAGTACAACCGTGCGGTTCCCACGATGCAGCACTCGCTGAGCATCCAACCAGAGTTCAGTTGAGGACTGTTCAGTCAGGGACTTCGCCAAGCGATGGACCCTGGCGTGTAGGTCATCTAGAAGATACGGAGTTCGAATCCAGTCCTCGTCAAAGCCAAGGTCTTTGGGCGGTGTACCACTTCCAGATAACACCAAGAGCCGAGGAATGCCCGCTCGGCGCAAGGATCGCCTGGCCAAGTCCTGTTCGGGCCATCGCAGAAGCTCAATGCCGTCAAAACCTGGAAGGCTCTCGGGCTGTTGCGAATCTGGCAGTAGCGAATCCTGCAGTTCTGAATCCGGCTGTTCTGAATTCGGCAGTTCTGAATCCGGCGCAATACTCACAGAAGGCCACCGTAGGCAGCAGATTGCACTCCGGGGTTTCTTCAATGTTGCAACTCTGTGAACGATTCCAATCGCAGGGATTAGGCGCGTTCCATGATGGTGTCGTCTGCGTGATACGCCGTCTCGGCATGCTCTGAGATATCGAGGCCCACATTTTCTTCCTCTTCAGAAACTCTGATTCCGACAGTGGCCTTGAGTGCCAACAGGATCAAAGCGGTGACCACTCCGGAGTACACAATCGTCACCCCGTTGGCAATGGCTTGTTCGCCTAGGAGTCGGAACCCGCCGCCGTAGAACAATCCATTTAGGTGGTCAGCACCGAAGTAATCGGCGTCTGCGAACAGCCCAATCATGAGCGAACCAACTAGGCCACCAACAAAGTGAACCCCTACGACATCAAGTGCGTCGTCGTAGCCGGCACGGAACTTCAAGTGAACGGCGAAACAGCACACCAGACCGGCAGCTAACCCAATGAAGATTGCCGACATAGAAGAGACATAACCGCAGGCTGGCGTGATAGCTACGAGTCCCGCCACGATTCCAGATGCAGCTCCAAGGTTGGTGATGTGTCCATCCTTGATTCGTTCTGTAATTGCCCAAGCAAGTCCAGCTGCTGCTGCAGCTAGGAAGGTATTCATGAATGCTTGAACAGCTTGGCCATTGGCGTGCAGAGCCGAACCGGCATTGAACCCAAACCAGCCGAACCACAAAATGCCAGTTCCAATCATGACCAGCGGCATGGAGTGCGGTGGATGGCCTTCTTTAGGCCAACCCTTGCGCTTGCCAAGAATCACCACGGCCACTAGCGCAGCGATGCCTGCGTTCACATGGATTGCCGTTCCGCCTGCGAAATCTAGCGAACCCCGAACACCCAGCCACCCTCCGTAGACCCACTTGAACACCGGTGCGAAGACAAGCAACATCCAGATTGGAGCGAACCACGCCCACGCAGCGAACTTCATTCTGTCGGCCACGGCACCCGAGATGAGCGCAGGTGTAATCACCGCAAACATCCCAAGGAAAATAACCGTGAGCAGGCCGCCCACCCCATCACCAGAAGCAATGTTGATGTTGTTGAGGAATGCTGCGTCAAAGCCTCCGAACCAACTCGCATCAGTGTCACCCCCGGCGATTGAGTACCCGATGATGACCCACAGAATCGGGATAGTTAGCAAACACCAGAAGTTCATCATCAACATGTTCAACACGTTGCGACTGCGGTCCATACCCCCATAGAAAAATGCAAGACCAGGTGTCATAAACAGCACCAAGGCCGAGGCAATCAATACCCATGCAATATCACCGGAATTCATGTTGTGCTCCCCTGTGGGTGGAAGTTTCAGAGGGTTCTGCTACGGCCTCCAAACTGAATGCCACAGGATTGGGGATCATTGTTTCTAGATTGTTTCTAGACAGTGGCAGCCTGATTACAAATGCGAGCGGCAACACCTACTCACGCGTCCACACAGGAGTCTTGTAATGCGAACTAACTTATCGAGATGTCTGATCGACCAGTTGTGCTTGTCCTCGGTGCCGGTTTCGGCGGCATCGGAGTGGTCTCAAAGCTAAAGAAGGCTCCAGTCGACATCGTGTTGGTTGACCAGCACGATTACCACACCTTTCGTCCGTTGCTCTACCAAGTTGCAACCGATGTTCTTGAGCCCACCACTGTTGGGTACCCGATTCGCTCCTTCGTGGACCGCCAAAAGAATCTGTCATTCACTAAAGCAACGGTCACGGGAGTTGACCTAGAG
>JBAXCX010000222.1:0-2879 GCA_037141255.1 Actinomycetes bacterium
CCCGAAGTCACGTGAAGAGCGGAGCCTTTTTGAGCCGGGCGCAACCAAGCCACGCGTGACTCCTCAACCGGCAGCTCAGGC
Organism: Actinomycetes bacterium; assembly: GCA_037141255.1. Lineage (GTDB taxonomy): Bacteria > Actinomycetota > Acidimicrobiia > Acidimicrobiales > Microtrichaceae > IMCC26207. The sequence continues at coordinate 82 of JBAXCX010000222.1, forward strand.
AGACCTGACTCAAACGCCAGCGGCCCTGGCCCAAGCGCTTAGCTCGCTCGACCCGCAATCGGTGCGCGATGCCTCGCCGACCTTTGCGTCCCTGATCGCAACGTTGCAGTCCGGTGAGGCAGTAACTGCATTGACTCAGGGCTGGGTGAAGGGATCGCCCTGTGTGGTTGCACGGACAGATCGTCGCTTCATTCTCGTGGTGAGCAGGTCGCCGCAACCATTGGTGCAATCTCTGAATCTCTCCAGAGTGGAACTCTCCTTTGGTACACCCGACGACCAAGGTTTCAGCGCACTCAGGCTGATTGAGGGACCGAAGATGCTGCAGGTGCAGGGGATTCGTGACGCTGCCCAAGCGCAACTTCTGCGGCAGGGTCATGTATCCCAACCACCCTCTGAAGAGCAGCCCACTGATCAGGGTTTCTTCTAGGCCCGATCGCAGTCGCTGCTTCGGCGCCTTGGCTTCATGTGCTCAGACTTCGCAGAACTTGCTCAGACTGCAGTGACCGAAACTGCCACCGTGTGGCCCTCGATCTGGCCGCCGTGTTGCATGGAGGCCGTGATGGTTTCTGCAGACTCATCGGCAGTCACGGTGATGAGAGTTGAGACGGCGAGCACTTGTTCGCTCATCCACTTCATATGCGGGTCAATTCCTTCGGCAAGCTCGCTTGGCAACACCAAGGAGAGTTCGATGCGGTCGGTAACCTGAAGCCCTTCATCCTTGCGGGCTTGCTGGACCATCCGAACCAGGTCACGGGCCATGCCTTCAGCGGCTAATTCAGCAGTGACCTCGACATCAAGTTCGACTACTGCGTCGCTACCACGAAGTGGGGCTGCTGCGACACCTTCGCGCGGTTCGAGCGCTAACTCGAACTCGGTTTGATCGAGTACCTGTTCAGCAACCGTTACGGTCCCGTCGGGGTTCTGAGTCCACTCACCAGACTTAGCAGCCTTGATGACCTGCTGTACTTCTTTGCCTAGGCGAGGGCCAAGCACAGCCGCTCGTGGCCGAAGTATGAATTGCCCTACCGAGGTGAGGTCATCAGTGAGGAGCACCTCCTTGACGTTTACTTCGTCACGGATCAGTGAGGTCAGCTCGCTCAGGCCCGTTGTATTTCGACTTGCCACCGTGAGTCGGCTCAGTGGTAGTCGCGCCCGTAAGCGGCGATCCTCGCGGAGTCCAAGTGCAACGGAGCAGACTTCACGAACTTGATCCATATGCATCACAAGGTCGGGGTCAAGAACTAAATCGCTTGTGTCCGGCCAGTGTTCAAGGTGGACCGAAGCGTCGCCGTGGGGCCCCTCGCCACATAGGCCTAAGAAGATCTCCTCGGCGACTAGGGGAAGCAGGGGGGCCACTACCTTTACGAGGGTGGTCAATACCGTAAAGAGCGTGTCGTACGCATCCTTCTTGTGCTGCGCAGTCACCGAGTCGGTTCCGCCGCCAGGGGCCCAGAAGCGTTCGCGGGATCTGCGGATGTACCAATTGTTGAGGGCGTCTAAGAACAACTGCACCTCGGCGCAGGCACCGGCAATGTCGTAGGCGTCCATTCTGGCCGTGACGGAGTCAATGAGAGCGGCAGTCTTTGCCAAGATGTAGCGGTCGAGCAAGCCGGTTGCATCGGTACGGCTCTGTGCGGTGTAGCCGTCGGCATTCGCGTAGAGCGTAAAGAATGAGTAGGCGTTCCAGATGGGGTTGATGACCAAGCGAACTACTTCGGTGATGTCTGATGCATCCGTTGCGATGCGCAGGTCTCCGCCGCGCAGGATGGGAGAAGACATTAAGTACCACCGAAGCGCATCCGAGCCGTGAGACTCAAATACCTCTACTGGGTCTGGGTAATTCCGCAGCTTCTTTGAGAGCTTGCGACCCTCGTTGTCGAGAACCACTCCGTGGCAGATCACATTTGAAAATGCAGGTCGATCAAAGAGCGCCCCTGAAAGCACATGCAGCGTGTAGAACCAGCCGCGGGACTGTGCAATGTATTCAACAATGAAATCTGCGGGGGAGTGCTCGTCGAACCATTCCTGATTTTCAAATGGGTAGTGCACCTGAGCGAATGGCATGGAGCCCGACTCAAACCAGCAATCGAAGACTTCCGATACGCGCCGCATGGTGGACTCGCCACTTGGGTCATCCGGGTTTGGCCGCGTCAGGTCGTCGATAAAGGGCCGGTGCAGATTCTCTGGCCGCACGCCAAAGTCGCGTTCGATCTCGTCTAGTGACCCGTACACGTCAATGCGGGGGTACTCAGGATTGTCACTTCGCCAGACAGGAATGGGTGATCCCCAAAACCGATTCCGTGAAATCGACCAGTCTCGAGCCCCTTCAAGCCACTTCCCGAACTGCCCGTCTCGCACATGCGAGGGAATCCAGTTGATCTCTTGATTGAGTTCAACGAGCCGGTCGCGAATAGCAGTGACCTCCACGTACCAAGATGAGACGGCTTTATAAATAATGGGTGTGTCTGTGCGCCAGCAATGCGGATAGTTGTGGTCGTAAGTATCGTGACGGATCACGGTTCCAGACGCCTTGAGGTCTGCAATGATCAGCGGGTTTGCGTCAAAGACATTCTGGGATTGGTAGTCGGTGACTTCAGCGGTGAATCGTCCCGAGTCATCCACGGGGCAGACCAGAACAATGCCGTTGGCCTCGCACACTCGTTGATCGTCCTCGCCGAACCCTGGTGCCATGTGCACCACGCCCGTTCCGTCATCGTCGGTGACGTAGTCATCAATGAGAACGCGAAAACTGTCGGGGTGACTGGCAAAATACTCAAACATCGGACGGTATCGCAGGC
>JBAXCX010000223.1:0-2875 GCA_037141255.1 Actinomycetes bacterium
GTGATTCCTGCAGGTGCACTCGGGGACATCAGCTCTGCGCTGTTTGCAGTCATTGGAATCCTTGCCGCAATTCGCCACCGAGATTCGACGGGAATCGGTCAGTACGTTGATGTAGCGATGCTGGACTCCATGATCGCCATGACCGATGTCATTACCAACTTTCATTCGCTCGGAGTCACCGACAACACTCCGCACTCAATCATGTCTGGGTTCCAAGCTAGCGACGGCTGGTTTGCTGTTCAGGTTGCTCGTGAGCATCAGTTCATGAAACTCGCAGAACTCGTAGGCCACCCAGAATGGCCGCAGGAACCGGCCTTTGCCACCCGTCGCGGCTGGGCTGATCAGCTGAAGTCTGTGGTTCGCCCGGCAGTGGAACATTGGGCAGCGGCTTATACCCGCCTGGAAGTATGCGAGATTTTGGGAACGGCTGGAATTCCCGCCGGCCCTTGCTTTACTCCGGCTGAGATCATCGCGGACGAACATGTGGCAAGGCGAAACATGCTCGTCGAGATGCCCCGGGTAGATGGAGTCGAGGAACCCGTGTTGATTCCAGGCAACCCAGTCAAGATGTCAGCCGTTTCTGAGGGCCCCGAGACGCGAGTCCCTTGGGTGGGGGAACACACCCAAGAGGTACTGCACGCAGAACTCGGACTCTCCGAAGCTGAGCTCAACACCCTGCGCGAGCAGGGCGTGATTGCCTAACTCAGGCTGCAGCGCCGTCGAACAATGCAGCAGCGATGAGTTCCTCGCAGCGTGCAGTGTCATTGAATGAGATCTGCAACTGCTTTGCCCGGCGGAAGTACAACTGGATCTCGTACTCAACCGTAAAGCCCACTCCGCCAAAGATCTGCTGTGCCATCGCTGTGGTGTCTCGATAGCTCTTGCATGTAAATGACTTAGCCATAGGCGCCAAGCTAGAAATTGGCCGACCAACAGAATGTGCCCAAGCAGCCTCGTGGACGAGCACCTTGCCGCCATCAATACAGGTCTTGGAGTCGGCCATATAGTGCGCCAGAGCCTGAAAAGCACCAAGTGGCTTATCAAACTGCTCGCGGTCTTTGGAGTATTGAACCGTAATCTCTAGGGCGTGCTCTGCACCGCCGGTTGCCATGGCAGCGGCGAGCACCATGCCCTCTTCCATCACCTTCTCCCAGGTTGCCCAGCCCGTTCCGGCCTCGCCGATTCGATCCTGGGCCGAGACTTGAACCCCATCAAAGTCAACCCGGTACTGCGTGTCCGAGCTGATGGACATCCGCTGCGAGAGCGTTACCCCGTCGGCTGTGGGATTGACCAGAAACAAATCAACCTCGCCAGCGCCGTCACCAGTGCGGGCGAGTACAACGAGCCGGTCTGCCGAAGATGCAAACTGCACATGCTGTTTCGTCCCGGTCAGGGTAAAGCCTTCGCCGTCATTCACAGCGCGCATCTGCACGCCTCGAGGGCTAAAGCTGTTTTCGGGCTCAAGCCATGCCGGGGTGAGAATCACTTCACCCTTGGCAATTCTTGGAAGCCAACCGGCTTTTTGCTCCTCGGAGCCCGCTCGTACGATTGCTCCCGCAGAGAGCACACAGCTCACTAGGTGAGGAGTCGGAGCAAGTGCTCGGCCAATTTCCTCGTACAAAATGACGCCTTCGATCATGGTCATCTCGGAGCCGCCATATTGCTCAGGCAGAAGCAATCCAAGCAGATCCAACTCTGCAAGTTGCGCCCAAAGTTCCACCGAGTACCCGGTCGGGTCATCCTCGGCGGCGCGAACTTCTTCAAGCGAGGCGTACTGGGCCAACAAGCCTGCGACCATCTCTCGCAACATGTCTTGTTCTTCTGTGAAATCAAGGTCCAACATGGAATTTCTGCTTTCTCTGTTCTGGATTGGTGATTACGGAACCCACTGCTCGCCTGAACGCGACCAAGGGTTATCTGTTAGTGAATCTGGCAAGGCAAGGCGAACCTCGCAGGTGGAGGCAATGACATAGCTTGAAGAGTCCGCTTCGGCAGCGCCTACCGAGAGCGCAACATCAATCGAGACCCAGCCACACCCAGCAGAGTCCGTTGAAACTGCAGTAACGGTGGCAGTAAAGACCATGCGATGGCCGGGGAAAACCGAGGTCTTCATGCGGAACTTCATGCGACCTAAGCGGGCGCGGGGTCCGGCCCAATCTGTGACGTAGCGCTCGAACCATGCAGCTTGATTTGGCGTGTTCAAGAAAATGTCTGCCACACCATTGCGTTCGGTTGCGAACTTGTAGTCATGATGCATGGGTCGCCAGTCGCGGCTAGCAAGCGCTCCGAGCACAACAGTGGTTGGCGTTACGTCAATTGCTAACTCTGGCAGGGACTGACCAACTGCAACCTGACCAAACAGGAGTCTCGCCTCGGCAGTCATGACGCCGCTCCTTCATGCACGCGGCGGTAGCCAAACCCGGTATAGGACTCAATGCCGACCAACGCCCCGTGTTGGTTTTTGAACTCAACGTCAATGACCCAAAATCTTCCGGAACCCAGCTTGGTGGTTTTGGGGCCCGAGACTGATTTGAGCACTTGGGAGTTGCTGATGCGATCCCCAGCGCGGACTGGCTCATAGAAAATAATCGTGTTGTCCGTCATCACAGCCTCGGGCAGCTCAAAAATTTTCTTGAGGTCAAAGTGCACCTGCAGAGCGACTTGCTCACCCTCTGCCCCGGGCTCCCAATAGTGCGGCCGCATCCAGAGTGACAAGGTAGTCGGCGGAAGAATTCGGCCCGAGGTCAACTCTTGAGCGACTGCATCATCCCAAAAAAGTGGGTTGGCATTTTCAGTGGCTGCGAGCGTGTTGTACGCATAACTGTTTTCAACATCGAAGGTTGCAATCTGCAGGTACTGAGACACGCCAATCACC
>JBAXCX010000224.1:0-2864 GCA_037141255.1 Actinomycetes bacterium
AGGCGTTGGTCGGCGGTCAAGGATGGCCAGCGGCCACCGCGCAGCGGCGCGAAGCTGTAGATTTTCACGAAGAACTGACCCGGGATTTTCACTGAGAAGTGACCCGCCCTTTTATGTTCCGTGGGTCAGTTTTGAGTCAAGGCATTCGATTTCTCCTTCCGGTTTTTAGTGGTGGCGATGTCGGTGCTCGCCTTGAAGCGGAAGCTGTCGTTTCCGGTTTCAAGGATGTGGCAGTGGTGAGTTAGGCGGTCGAGGAGCGCCGTCGTCATCTTGGCGTCGCCAAAGACCCCGGCCCACTCGCTGAAGCTCAGGTTGGTTGTTATGACGACGCTTGTGCGTTCATAAAGCTTGCTCAAGAGGTGGAAGAGCAGCGCCCCGCCAGACGGACTGAACGGTAGATATCCGAGTTCGTCTAGGATTAAGAGATCAAGTCGGACCAGTCGTTCGGCAATCTGGCCGGCTTTGCCGACTGCTTTTTCCTGCTCCAGTGCGTTGACGAGTTCGACTGTTGAGAAGAAGCGGACCCTCTTGTGGTGATGCTCCACTGCCTGAACACCAACCGCCGTTGCGATATGGGTTTTGCCCGTGCCCGGCCCACCTATGAGCACGACATTGTGGGCGCCATCCATGAACTCGCATCGATAAAGCTGCCGCACCAAGGCCTCGTTGATCTCACTGTTGGCAAAATCAAAGCCCGCAAGATCCTTATAGGCGGGGAAGCGGGCTGACTTGATCTGATACGCGATTGACCTGACCTCGCGTTCTGCGGTCTCAGCTTTTAGCAGTTGGGAGAGGACTGGAACTGCGGTCTCAAAAGCGGGCGCGCCCTGCTCGGTGAGATCGCTGACCGCCTGAGCCATGCCGTACATTTTTAGACTGCGCAGCATGATCACGATAGCGGCGCTTGCTGGATCATGACGCATGGCGAACCTCCCGTGCCCTGGCGCCATCGCGCAGCGTATCGTAGCGTTCGACATCCGCTCGTGGCTCCTTACTCAGGACCAAGGCCTTGGGCGCGTCCACGGTGGGCGCTGTTACCGGCTTGTCGTCCACGAGCCTGTGTAGAAGGTTCAAGACATGGGTCTTGGTGGGAACATTGTCTGTTAGAGCCATCTCGACAGCGCACAGAACCGCTTGCTCGTCATGCTGCAGAACAAGAGCAAGGATCTCGACCATCTCCCTGTCACCGCCCGGGTGCTTGAGAAGATGGCGTTGTAGACGCTTGAAGGCTTCTGGCAACTCCTGGAAGGGCGCGCCATTGCGCAAAGCCCCAGGTTTGCGCTGGATCACCGCCAGATAATGTCGCCAATCGTAGATCGTGCGTCCGGGCTGATCATTGGAGCGATTAATAACGCGCTCATGTTCACACAGGATTTGCCCTTCGGCGGCGACTACGATCCGCGTTGGATAGACCCGAACGCTGACCGGTCGATTGGCGAAGGATGCTGGCACGCTGTAACGATTGCGCTCCAAGTGGATCAGGCAAATCGGCGTGACCCGCTTTGTGTGTTCGACGAACCCGTCGAACTGCCGGGGCGTCGGCATCAGGTTAGCGACTTCATCAGTCCAGACGTCGGCGACGGTTCCGGGTAGGACCCCATGGGGGATTTGCTCCCATAGCTCCTTGCAGCGGCGCTCTAACCAGGCGTTCAGCTCCTCCAGATCCGCACAGTTCGGCATCGGCTGCCACAATCGGTGGCGCGCATCCCGAACGTTTTTTTCGACCTGCCCCTTCTCCCAGCCTGAAGCGGGATTGCAGAACTCCGCGTCAAACAGATAGTGACTGACCATCGCAGTAAACCGGGCATTCACCTGACGGTTTTTGCCGCGGCCAACCCGATCAACAGCGGTCCGCATGTTGTCGTAGATCCCCCGCCTTGCTACCCCGCCCAGCACCCGAAAGGCGTGATAGTGAGCGTCAAAGAGCATCTCGTGGGTCTGGAGAAGATAGGCGCGAACGATAAACGCCCGACTATGCGACAACTTGAAGTGAGCAACTTGCAGCTTGGTCCGCTGCCCCCCGAGGATCGCCCAGTCCTCGCTCCAATCAAACTGAAATGCCTCGCCAGAGTGAAAAACCAAGGGAACAAACGTTCCGCGCCCACTGGTCTGTTGTTCTTGCTGCCGGGCTGTCTTCCAATCCCGAACAAATGCCGCCACACGGCCATAAGAACCGTCGTAGCCAAGAGCCAGCAGATCAGTATGCAACTGCTTGGTTGTGCGCTTCTGCTTGCGAGACTTGCTCGCTTCAAGCTTCACCCAGCTCGAAAGCTTGTCAGCAAACGCGTCCAGCTTGCTGGGACGGTCGGGAAGCTTGAATTTTGGCTCAACCTCGCCGGACCGCAGATACTTGCGGATCGTGTTCCGCGACAAGTTCGTCCGCCGGGCGATCTCCCGGATCGAAACATGCTCCCGAAGAGCCCAACGTCGAATGACACTCAACAAATCCATGTCTATCACTCCCGATACCCCCGCCGCAGCCAGCCAGGGGGAAGTTCAACATGGGTCAAATCTCAGTGGAAATTACCGTCCCTTAAGGGTCAGTTCTCAATGCAACTCTACAATCGAAGGCTCATCCGCACCCAGCAAGGTGGTTTTGCCAAACTTGCTGACAGCGCTGTCGATCTCATTGTCAGTCGCTTCAGCTTCTCCAAGGATCGCCACACTTCGATCTGACACACGACCGAGCAAGAGGACAAAACCATCCTTGATCTGCTTAGCTTGGAGATCGACCATAGCAATCGGATCCTGCTCCCGTGCGATGCTCTTCGCTTGTTTTGCTATCGCATCTCGGATGATCTCAGCATCCTTCTGGGCTTCAGTGGTGGTCTTCCCAACTTCACGCTGGATATCAACGACATTAT
>JBAXCX010000225.1:0-2850 GCA_037141255.1 Actinomycetes bacterium
CGAACCGACAACATCACATCAAGTAGATCCATGTCCTCTTTGTCTGGAGTCGGCGCTGCTAAGCGCTTATCCATGATCTCTTCGATGAGCACAACAAGTCCGGCACGCGACGCATCACGAGCGCGAAAACTTTCGATGTCCATATAGGGGTCGACAAACGCGAGCGCATCAGTCCCCTGCTCAAGACCGTGAAACAACTCAGCGAACCGCACATCGAGTTCCTCACGGAACTTCTGGCCGATCAGACATGCCGTAGAGGTGTAAATGGTGAGTTCGGCAAAGAACTCGAGCAGGTTGATCTCACCCTCGTCATCCCATTTGGCCACCATGCGCTCGACCTCGCTGGCGATCTTCTCGGCGTGGCCGCGCATGAACTTGTCTCGCAGTGATTGGTTCTTCAGCATTTCTCCGCGGCGCTCGGCCGAGGCATCGAACACCACGCCCTCGCCAAAGATGGGTTTCATAAACGGGTAGGCCGCCGCCTGATCAAGTTCTTCCTCAGATGCCCGAAAGAACGCCGAGTTGGCCTCGGCACCACTCAGCAAAACCACCTGCTTATCTGCGAGGCGAAACTCGCCGATGTCTCCACATTCATCACGAACGCGCTGCATCAGCCCGATCGGGTCACTGCGCAACTCCTCAAGATGCCCCGTGTTGCCATCGTCACCCGAAACCTTTTGTGGAACTGAACTTGTGTTCATCAATTGCCCCCTTGAGTTGTTGAGACAGGCGCCTCGGGCTGCACTTCAAGCACTGCGTAGCGGGTGCCTTTGGGAACGGTGACCATTGCCAGCACTGCGTTTGCTAGGCCATCTGGCAAGAGCGTGCCGTTGTGACGCATCAAACCCCAATGCGTCCACGACTCAATCAGTTCGTCAATCTTTGAGGCGTCCCAGGTTGAGCCCTGCTCAGTAGAGGACGGGCCCGGACGCACGATGCCGACTCGGACTCCAGTGCCTTCTGCCTCCATTGCCATCGCCATGGCAAAACCCTCGAGGCCCGACTTGGAGGCCACGTACGCGGCCATATGGGTGCGAGGTGACAGCGCAACCTCTGAGGTCACAAAGACGACATCGCCGCGAGATCGCTCAATCATGGGCGGTACTAAGTAGTGCACAAGTGCCTGTGCTCCCAGCAGATTTACTTGCAGCTGTCGAGCGAACTCATCGGGCCGGGCACCGACTGCAGTAATGGGCTGCACATCACCGGCGTTCGAAACCAGAATCTCGATCGGGCCAAGCTCGGCCATTGCAACATCAGCAAAGGCAGCGATCGACTCGGTATCAGTCAGGTCCAGCGGCAAGGCCAGAGCCTCGCCACCGGCTGAGCGAATCCCAGCAGCGATCTCTTCGCATCGATCTACTCGCCGAGCACCAAGTACTACCGGGTGACCAGCCGCTGCGAGTGCAACGGCGGTTGCTTGGCCGATTCCAGAGGAGGCTCCAGTAACTACGGCGGCTCGGCGTTCGGGGTGAGGGGCAAAACGAGGCATCAGGGCGCTCCATGAGTAATTGGGGATACAGGAAGGGGCTCGGGCCTCAGACTGACTGTGCTGGGAAGTGAGGCAAACCCACGAACGTTGACCGAGTGGACCCGCTTCGTTTCTGCTGCGTCGATCTCGTAGCTCGAGACTGCAGATACCAGTTCTTGAAGCGCCACTTGAGCCTCAAGCCGAGCTAGGGAAGCACCCAAACAAAAATGTCGTCCAAAGCCAAAGCTGGCAATCTGAGGCAAGGGCTCTGCTCGGTCAAGGTCATAGGTATCTGGGCTAGTGAACACTCGCGGGTCACGATTCGCGGATCCAACTAACAAGACCACTCGATCGCCAGCGGGGATCACGCCACCGTGCAACTCAATATCGCAGGTAGATATTCGCGCTAGGAGTTGAGTTGAGGTGTCGTAGCGCAACGTCTCTTCAACCCAGGTTGGGATTTTGGATGGATCGGCAAACACCTTGTTGCGCTGCTCAGGGTTTCGCCATGCCCAATACCACGCGTTGCCCAACAACTTGGTCGTGGTCTCGTTGCCGGCCACCACCATGAGAAACAAGAAACCAATGATTTCATCATCGTTCAGGCGGTCGCCGTCGATCTCGGCTTCGAGTAAGGCCGAGGTCAGGTCATCAGTTGGGCGCGCCCGTCGCTCGGCCAGCATCTCTGAGTAATAGACCACCAAGTCCATTGCGGCGGCAATCCCCTCGGGCGGAACGTCTTGTACTCCTTCTTCACGGTGCACCAACAAATCTGACTTGATGCGCAGCTCGTCGCGGTCCTGCACGGGAACGCCGATGAGTTCAGAGATGACATCCATCGGAAGGCGACCTGCAAAATCTTTGATGAAGTCAAAGGGCTCGCCGTCTTGCAGATTGGCCAGATACCCGCGAGCGATTTCACGAATTCGCGGCTCAAGCTGGGCCACGCGCCGTGGGGTGAATCCGCGTGACACCAATGCCCGCATGCGGCCATGCATGGGTTGGTCCATGGCAAGAAACGACATGGTCTTATAGGCATGCGGCCCAGAAGCCATGGGATCAAGCGACACCCCGTGTGAGGAAGAAAGCCGGGTTACATCGCGGAATCCGTCGATCACATCAGCATGTCGAGAGATGGCCCAGAACCCCATCTTTGCGTTGTGGTAGAGCGGAGCCTCTTCACGCAGACGCTCATAGATGGGGTACGGGTCCTCATGAAACTCATAGGCGTAAGGATCAAACTCAATGGTCATTTTGTTACTCCAGGCACTACTAGTTGAACTGCGCGATCAAGATGGAACGGCAACTCGGAATAGCTCATATGCCCAACCCCTGCATGCATCAGCGCACCCGAGATGACAAACTCCAACGTTCCCAAT
>JBAXCX010000226.1:0-2797 GCA_037141255.1 Actinomycetes bacterium
TCGGTCAGCTTGCTCTCTGTCATGCGATTGCTCCTGATACTTCGAGTTCGGCAATCTCAGATTCAGACACGCCAAGCTGCGTCAAGAGTTCCATGGTGTCGCTCACCGCACCGTCGCGAATCTGATACGGCCCATCGGGTGCAACCGTTCCTGCCCATGTGGGCGCACTCTGCAAAAACTCTCCTGCTGTATCTGAAACTGCGGAGGCAACAAGACTGCGAGCGACATATTGCTCGTCGACGACTGCCTCGGCCACGGTATTGACTGGCGCAACGCAGGTGTTCGCTGCGCCAAGAACCTCGACCCACTCATCTCGGGTGCGAGTAGCAAATCGCTGCGCGAACGCTGCGCGAATCTGATCCTGCTTCTCGTCATCGAGTTGCGCATCAGCAAACTCGCCGAGTTCGAGGAGTTCGCATAGGTTCCGCCAGAACTGAGCCTCGATAGCACCAACAGAAATGTGTTTTCCATCGGAGCAGGTGTAGATCTCGTAGCACGCGTACCTACCCGTCAGAATGTAGTGACCGGGGCCTGGTTCGACTCCCGTTGCAAGGTACTCGTCTACATAGAGCGACATCAGAGCGAAAGCCCCATCGGCAATCGAGACATCGAGATAGCTTCCAACACCCGAGGTGGCTCGGCCTAAGAGCGCGGCCATGATGGCCATGCTGGCTTGCATGCCACCGGCAGCAATGTCGGCAACGGTGGCACCGGGCAGCGCTGGCCGGCCGTCGGCCTGACGGCCCGTGCAGTCAAGAAAACCGCTCGTGGCCAAGTAATTGATGTCATGGCCTGCCCACTGCGACCGCGGTCCGGTTTGCCCAAACCCGCTCGTTGAGCAGTACACGATTCTGGGGTTGCGTTGATTCACATCCTCGTAGCCAATCCCTAGGCGAGCAACTACGCCTGGCCTGAAAGATTCGATGATCACATCCGCAGTGTCAGCAAGTCCTAGAAATGCCTCGCGACCAGCGTCGGCCTTGAGGTCAAATAGCGCTCGCTTCATATTGCGGTTACCTGAGTAGGCGTAATACGGAGGCACAATCTGCACTGCGCCAGCGCGAGGCACTGCGCCAATCTTGATGACCTCGGCGCCGTAATCAGCCAAGGTCCTAGACGCGCGCGCCCCAGGACCCACCGAGGCAAGGTCAAGCACGCGGATATTCTGCAGCGCTGGTTGGCTCACGTTGCTTAGAAGTTTTTGGGTAGGCCTAGACCGCGCCGAGCGATGATGTTCTTTTGGATTTCTGAAGAGCCACCGCCAATGGTGTCGATCACGGTGTAGCGATAGGTGGACTCTGATCGTCCTGCCATTGGGGCATCTTCGGTCTTGACCCGAAGCTGGGAGCCGGGGCCGCCAATATCCATCGATGCGTCTGCTAATCGTCGTGACAACTCGGTCGCAAAGAGTTTGTATTCGGATGCAATCACTGTTGGCGGCTGGTACTCCTTACCAGCACGAACGAGCGCTTCTACCTTGACTGCCTCGGCAACAAACTTGAGTCCCATGACTCGCGCCACCTCGGCCTCGGTGTGAAGCGATGCCATGCGAGAACGAATGACCGGGTCGTTCTTGAGCGGTTCACCATCACGGACTGTGGTACGCACGTACTCAGTCAACAGGTCAAGGCGCTGCTTGATCGGGGCATAAGTAAACATCGTGAAGCGCTCAAGGTCGAGCGCCTGAGAGATGTACTTGAACCCGTAATTGACCTCGCCCACAACAAACTCATCTGGCACAAAGACGTTGTCGAGCCAGACCTCGTTCGTTCGCTCATCACCCATGGTCCAAATGCCATTGATGGTGATCCCTGGGTCATCCATCGGAATGAGCATCAGTGAAATACCAAGATGCTTATTGTCTTGATCAGTGCGCACCCCGCACCAGTACCACTCTGCGAAATGTGCCGATGTAGTCCAAGTCTTTTGGCCATTTACCAGCCAACCAGTCTTGCCATCGGCGTTGGTGTGCGGCACACCCTTCATGCGCATCGAGGCGGCATCAGATCCTGCGTTGGGCTCGGAATACCCAACCGCAAACTCGACATCGTTTTCTAAAATCATGGGCAGGAACATGTCCTTCAGGAAGTCAGATCCGTGAGCGATCAGCGTCTTGCCGATAATGCCCACGCCCTTGCCGATCTGCGGTCCGCCTCGTCCGGCAAGTTCTTCGTTCAGGATGTACTCGTAGACACCTTCGCCTTCTTGGCCGCCATACTCCGTTGGCCAAGTAATGCCGAGCCACCCTTTGTGACCGACCTCTTTCATGAAGGCACGGCGTTCTGGAGTATCAACGATCTGCGCCATGTTTTCACGGGTCACATCGAAGATCTCGATGGTGTCGTGATCATCGCAAAAGGCAATGACTTCTTTGTTGAATGCTTGCTGATCTTCTGAGAACTCGAAATCCATGGTTTTGTCTCCGAACTTGAAATCTGACGACCCGTCAGATTGTAGTCGCAAACCTGTCGGTTTTGCCTAGCGGGCTGTTGTACATGACCCGTGCCATGGCGTCTCGAAGTTGCGCGATCGGGACTCCGGACTGGGTTATTCCAGCCTGATGCGCAGCGACATGAGACAACATTGATACCAGCACTACTGCAGTTGCCTCGGGGTCCACCTCTGCTGCAGCAAAACCGGCCTCGCGTTGGCGTGTCAGCACCTCGGTTGCGGCCACAGTGAACGTATTCAACAGCTGAATCCTGCAATCCCGAAAGCGCTGATCCCCCTCGAGTGCGGCAAGGTCGATAACAGCCATCAGCGCCGAGTGATCGGCCCAGAAATCTAGGAATGCATC
>JBAXCX010000227.1:0-2768 GCA_037141255.1 Actinomycetes bacterium
GAGTTCTGGCAGATCAAGCGCTGGCAGATGAAGAACTGGCAGATCAGGTGGAACAGTCACGACCGCCAGCGGTCGGCAAGACTCAAAATCGACACGGTGAGCAAGTCTGCCACCGGCTGCTCAGCCAAGAGATCCTCACGGAACACATCCTCGGTTTCGGTGACGGCATCTCGAAGCGCCTGATACCTGCGGCGATACCCCTGCAGAACTGCTCGAGCAGTAGCCGCTGCTAGGTGATCAATCACGTTGACATGCAACAACTGCAAACCTGTGGTGACGCCATCCTTTGTCTCCGGCACAATCACCACGAGTCGACCATCGCTTCGGCCTTGAGCCACCATCAGTTCTTGCTCGCGGGCCACGAGTGCCTTTGTTCCTCGCAAGCGGGGATCGCGATCAACTCGTGACGCAAGGCCAACTGAAACACCTCCGCGATCAATGATGACCAGCGTCGCCTGCTCAAGATTCTCGCCGTGCTCAACGCGATAACGCGTAAAGCCAGTCACCTCGGTCACGGCTGAGTTGAGCTCGCCGAGAGTGCGCAAGGTTGAATACGTCAATCTGTCTCTCGGCGAACCTGATGCAAGCAGGGCCGCAACGAGTGGCACATGCAGTAGCGACTCATCGCTGCGGCTAATACCAACCGTCACCGTCTTTGCTTGGTGCTTAATGGCATCCACCGGGCGGGTGAGTTCTTCAATCGCCGAGGTCAAACCGGCGCTCAAGTCCTCAAGTACCACTCCTGGGGTACCCACACGGCCGAACTCAAGCTGATACCCATCGAGCGGGCTGACACCAGTAGCAAAGCGCAACTGCCCAGCCAAGCGAACGGCAGTATTCGCCTCGAGATGGCCATTGTAGGAACCGGATCGCAGCGCATCCATATAGGTAGCTGATTGGGTGCTCAGTTCTGCGCGAAGTCCCAGCAGCAGGTCCTCACCGTCGACTTGTTCGCCATGTAGATCCCCGCCGATCTGCGTCGCAGCTAGGTCAATCGCTGCGCGAGCAGCGCGGAGCGGCTGAGCTTGGGCATCAATTGCAAGGGCTGCCTCGTAGCCAAACAAGTGCCCAGCCATTGTCGACAAGATGAAGGCCAAACGCGGATGCGTCGCAGGCACCGTGATGACTGCAACTGCAGAGCTATAGGAGCGGTCACCTTCGGATGCGATCACAATGGGCGCAGCCTTGTGCGCACGAAAGATTGCTACTTCCTTGGCAACATCGTCTGCGGTAGACCCGACCAGACCAGCAGCGCAGACCAAGATCATTGGCTCGGAGGACAAGTCAATATGCTTTTTGTCTTCGGTCCCGTCACACGCGATGGATTTGTAACAAAGCTCCGAGAGCTTCACGCGGATTTCTCGGGCAGAAATCTGATTCAGACCATTGCCGACGATCGCCCAGTACCTTCGGCTCGGTCCAAACGAAGCCGCTGCCTCTGCAACCTGGGGGCGAGTGGCAAGAGTCTGCTCCATACGCGCTGGTAGCTCGCGAAGCTGTTGCAGCATTGCTTGCTGATCGGGATGCTCCGAGCTGAGCCCGTTGGGAACTTCATCAGAAATCGCTTGGGCCAAGAGCAGCCCTGCGGCTATCTGAGAGTAGAAGGCCTTGGTGGAGGCCACGCTCATCTCGACGTCTCGACCATCGGAGGTGTACAGGACCCCATCAGCCTTATCGGTCAGGTCGCTCCCCCGCCGATTGACGATAGCTAGAACCTCTGCCCCTCGGGAACGAACAAGATCCACGGTTCGATTGGTATCGGTTGTCGTGCCCGACTGACTGATGGCAACGATCAGTGTGTCTGACATGTCCTCGCGCATGGCAAAGCCAGAGAGCTCAGTGGCAAGAATCGCCTGCACGCGAAGGTCAGTCTCGGCCAAGAAGTCCGAGAGATGCTGCGCCAGGCTTTGACCAGCAATTGCTGCTGTTCCCTGCCCAATAACGAAGACCTTCTTGATGCGAGAGGATCGCAGTCCGGCGCGAACCGAATCCGGCAACATCTCGGGGGTAAGAGACACCCGGATCTTGCCACCCTCTTCTAGGAGCTTGCCGCGCAGCGTCTTTCGGAAAGAACTTGGTGAGGCAGTAATTTCTTTCAGCAAGAAGTGCGGAAAGTCGCCCCGGTCGATATCTCTTGTTGTGACTTGCGCAAGATCGAGGTCAACCTCGGTTACCGGCAGTTCAGATCCGTCGTAGGACCACCGACGTATTCCCGAGAGCGTGCCAGCGCCAGTTGCGGAGAGTTCAATAATCTGGCCACGGCTGCCGGTTGGGTTTGTTTCATCAGCAGGCGTCTCGCCATCCATGCGAATGTACGAACTGGTCTCTTCCACCACGCCGTATGGCTCAGAAGCCACAATGAAGGCATCTTCGGCGAAGCCCACGTACATCGCTTGACCGCTACCGCGAGATGCCAAGTACAGCCGATCAGGAGAACTTGCTGCGGCCGCAGCAATAGCTACAGAGCCCTCGAGTCGGACAACAGTCTCGCGGAAGGCTTCATACTCGCTCAGGCCTTCAACGAGCCGACGAGACATCAAGGTGGGGATGACCTTTGCATCGGTTGAGATCTCGGGAGCAACCTGCAGTGCCTCCGAGGCAGTCAAGTCTGCGTAGTTATCAACATCGCCGTTCAGCACTCCGGTGACAAACCCAACGGTTCCAGAAGTTGCTTCGGGCTGCTCGTTAGCTGCAGTGTCATCGAGTGTTACCACAGTGTCATCGAGTGTTACCACAGTGTCATCGAGTGTTACCACAGTGTCATCGAG
>JBAXCX010000228.1:0-2765 GCA_037141255.1 Actinomycetes bacterium
GCCGGCGAACCGAGGCTGCCGCATTGGCGCCGGTAAGCGAGGCTGCCGCATTGGCGCCGGTAAGCGACGGTATCCGTAGTTTACCGGCGCCAATGATTCCGGTGGCGGGGCGCAGGGGCCCATTTTGGACCTCCCCGGACGCACTGGAGACCGGCGAACCCGGGCGCCAGCGACTTTCCTGCACGACGACCCTCGACTTCGCGATCGTGACGCCCTATACCAACTGCTCGCCAGTCGATCCGAGGCGCTCGACGAGGGCCCGGCGCTGCTCGGGGGTGAGCGCTGCGAATGGGTCCGGCTGGGCCGTGAACTCGGCGAAGAACCTGGCGCGGGTCTGCAGGCCCACAGCGGTGAGTGCAACTCGCCGCACCCGACCGTCAGAGGGATCGGGTTCCCGTAGGACGAGACCGTCGCGTTCCAGACGGTCCACAAGACTCGTGATGCTTGAGGGGTCGAGTGACTGCTGCGCGGCCAGTTCGCACATCCGGCGAGGTTCCTCGAGCTGCATGAGCACACGCGCCTGCTGCGGCGTGAGACCTGCTGCCTTGGCGGCGTGGCCCACGATACCGCTGAGTTCGTCGGCAAGTGCAAGGACCAGTCGGATGGGCTGGTTGTCGCAGGAGTTGGCCACCTCCTGATGTTACGGGCATGCCCGACCGCAGGTCACCCGGTATTGAAATTACTTGGATATTCCAACTAAACTCCTTGGATATTCAAACTAACTGCATCGGGGATCCCGAGGCTTACCGAAGGGCTCATCTCATGTTCATTGCCTGCGTCGTTGTCACCGTGCTCCTCTCTCTCGCACTCCTAGGCTCCGCCGCTGCCAAACTCACCAAACAGCCCAAGCTGGTCGAGCAACTCACGGGGATCGGGGTTGCCGAGTCACAACTCCCACAGCTGGCAATGCTCGAGATCGCCGGGGCCATCGGCATGCTCGCCGGTCTGAAGTTCGCCGGACTCGGCGTGCTCGCTGGGATCTGCCTGGTTCTCTTTTTTGCCGGCGCTGTGATCGCGCACCTGCGGGCCCACGATAAGGACATTGCCGGCGCACTCGTGCTGGGACTCCTCACTGCGGTCGCGGTCGGGCTGCGGATCGCCACGTTCTGACGAGCGGCGATTTCCTAGAAGCGTCACTCATCGCCAGCTTTGTAGCGTGACCGAGTGCTCCCGATACCTATTGTGGGAGCTCATGCATAGGATCTTCACCACTAGCGTCGCATCGGTGTACCCCCACTATGTGGCCAAAGTCGAACGCAAGGGGCGCACGAACACCGAGTTGGACCAGGTCATCACTTGGCTCACGGGCTTCGACGAAGCCGCGCTGCAGGAACTGCTCGCAGCAGATACCACGTTCGAGTCGTTCTTCGCTCAAGCTGAGCTGAACCCCAAGGCCTCGGCCATCACAGGGGTTGTGTGCGGCGTTCGAGTCGAGAATGTCGAAGATCCGCTCATGCAGAAGATCCGCTACCTAGACAAGCTCGTCGACGAGCTAGCCAAGGGCAAGCCGATGGAGAAGATCCTGCGCCCCTGAACTCTTCTTGCAGCTATCGCTGCTAGTCGACCCCGACCGCACTGAGATTGCAGTAGAAGGCGATCAGCACCGCCGCAAAAGCACCGAACAGCAGCAACTCGGTCACGTTGATAAACAGCAGACATACTCCGGCCACGAGCGCGCCCAGTGGAACGGTGCCATTGAACGTCATCATCCAAAGGCCAGAGATCCGTCCTCGGACTGAATCATCAAGATGGCCCTGCAGCGTCATCGACATTGAGGTGACCATGGAGAAGTAGGCAAATCCAAGCGCAAAGCCTGCTGGGAACGCGAATTGAATCTGTCGGGTGAGCGCATAAAGGGTGAGGAGCGCTGCAAAGACAAGAAACGATCCCCGAATGAGCCTCGCCAACGGTCGACCTGCGAGAAAACTCCCGATTGAGACTGAAGCGACTAAGGCGCCGAGACCATAGACCGAGTAGAGAATCGCATAGGTACTACTCGGGACAGGAACCCCGAAGTTGTCCGTCGCGATAACTGGCAACATCCCGACGAATGTCAAACAGAAGAATGAAAACATCATCATCGTGGTGAGCACGCGCCGAATCAATGGATCGGCCGCAGCTATTTGGAACCCCGAGAAGAGTTGCTTGAACCCCGAACTGGACCATGGTTCCGAGATGTGTCCGGGGTACTTCGCAATCACAAGACTGAAAATTGCGAACAAGTACGTCGCTGCATTGATGGCGAATAGCGCTCCAAAGTCGAGCACTGATAACAACACCGCGCCGATCATTGCTCCGATGACCCGCGAGAGGTTGTATTGCGTGGCCTGCAACGCCACTGCACCGTGCAAATCCTCGCGTGGAACCAGCGTAGGCAGCAGGGAGGCTATCGCCGGAGCGCTCAGCGCGTTGCCGATGCCAACCAACAGTGCGCAGAAGAAGATCGCCCACTGGTTCGGATGCTCACCAGACGCGACGAATGCAAGGGCAACCGAGAACACGAGTTGCTCCAGCTGCAGGGCCACGAGCAATTTCCGACGATCCACAACGTCGGCCAAAAGCCCACCCACGGGCGACAAGAACAACTGCGGCCCATTATAAGCGAAAAAGGTAAGCGCAACGAACCACGGGTCGCCGGTGAGCATGAGGACGAACGCGCCGAGCACCACGTTTTGCATCCAGGTACCAATGCTTGAGGCGAAGGTCCCTAGCCACACGATCCGGAACTCGCGGTTTCGCAGCGCCGCCGTGGCAGTACTTCTCTG
>JBAXCX010000229.1:0-2667 GCA_037141255.1 Actinomycetes bacterium
ATATCAAACCGGCCCTCACTAAACACATACCCATACACGGGGCTCTTTCCGAGCAGCGCCGCAATGGCATCAGTCAACTGAATCTCGCCGCCAACTCCTGGCTGCACATCTCGGAGTACATCAAAAATCTCTGGAGTGAACAGATAGCGGCCCATCACGGCAAGGTTTGAGGGTGCGTCTGCAGGGTCGGGCTTTTCGACGATCTCGGTGATTTCACAAAGTGCACCATGGCAGTTTGAAACACCAGCACAGCCGTAAGAAGAGATGGACGCCTTGTCTACCTCCATCAGGGCAACTACCGAGGCCTCATGCTCATCAAAGCTCTTGATCATATTGGTGAGCACCGTTGAGTTCTCATCCATAATGTCGTCGCCGAGCATGACTACAAACGGTTCATCGCCAACATGCTTGCGAGCAACCGACACCGCATGGCCAAGACCGAGTGGCTCTCCCTGGCGCACGAAGTGAATGTCGGCTAGTTCCGCAAGCTCGACCACCTCGGCCAAGTCCCCCATTTTGCCCTTTGCTTTGAGCTGGTACTCCAACTCAAAGTTGCGGTCGAAGTGGTCTTCGAGACTGCGCTTGTTGCGGCCCGTAATGATCAAGATGTCGTCGATTCCGGCTTTCACGGCCTCTTCAACCACGTACTGAATTGCTGGGCGGTCAACTACAGGAAGCATCTCTTTGGGTTGCGCCTTGGTAGCTGGAAGAAAGCGGGTTCCAAGACCAGCTGCTGGAATGACTGCTTTCGTTACTCGGCCCATGAGTTACTCCGATGTTCGTGTTGGCAGAAGTCTGATTCTGCTCGTGAGGTGAAGGTTACAGAGGTGATGGTAACTAGCCTGTTTGTAATTTCAACCTTCTTTTGCCAAATAGTTGACAATTGCCTAGTGGCCGCAAGTCCACTCGCTTGACGGGCATTCTGAAGCGCAGAAGCAGGCTTCTTGGGAAGCTTGGACTGCAGGCGTTATCATTGGCGATCCTGCAGGGAGATTGCCAGCGCCTGACCTACCGGTGCCCTCCCCTCAATCAGACCAATCCCCTAGGTGGAGAGCCTCAGATGCCCGTATACGAATACCGCTGCAAGAACTGTGCGCATCAGTTCGACATCCAGCAATCATTCTCTGACGACTCACTCACAGTCTGCCCGGACTGCGGCCAAGCCGAACTGCGCAAGGTGTTTCAGCCAGTAGGAATCACGTTCAAGGGCTCGGGCTTCTACAAGAACGACAGTCGCTCAGGATCCTCAGATTCGGGATCATCCTCCACTAGCACTGGATCAACAAGCACTGACTCCTCAGGGTCGGACTCGTCGAGCACCGGATCAACAAGCACTGACTCATCTAGCTCTGATTCCTCTAAGAGCACTGACTCATCAAAAAACAACTCCGGGTCTAGCTCCGGCTCGGGTGGATCAAGTGATAAACCTGCAGCAGCAACGCCAACGAAGACCAAAGCTACTGACTAGCGGCATAACAGCCTGGGGGTACAGACGTGAACGATCAGGACAGCACACAGGACTCAGGTATCGGAGCTGTGGGTTGGATGCGCTCTGTGGTTATCGATGCGCATGACCCAGTGCTCCTTGCCCAATTCTGGTGCAACGTGCTCGACGTAGAAATTGTCGAGAGCGAAGCAGACTGGGTTCAACTCAGCCCCGACCCCGGGGGAACCTTCTTTGCTTTCCAGCCCAGCACTGCACCAAGGCCTGAGTCACTTGTTGCTCGACCAGATATTGAAGTGACTGACATCGACCACGCCCGAGACCGCATCATTGAACTAGGCGGTTCCTACGTGCGAACGATTCAGGAACTCAAGGGGGACCACCACTATGTGATGGCAGACCCTGAAGGTAACGAACTGTGCCTAGTCCAACCGCTGCCACCGGAATTGGCTCGGCCTCGTTGGGGCGACCAAGCAATCTGATGGGACGCTTTGTCCCGCCCGAGGAAGACCAAGTCAAACCGCTCTTTAGTGCAGTACTTGGAGCGCTCACGTGGAGCGGTGGCGGACCAACCGAGCTGCAACTGGACTTGCTGCAATCTCTGCTGAACGCGTTTGCCCAGGGGCCTGCGCAGGTGGTCAGAGCGTTCACCCCCAGTTCCCCCGAAACGGCGCGTGCCGAGCTTGGGGATACGCACTTGCTCAAGCAGTGCGTCAACTTGGTGAGCATCTTGGAATTCACCATGCATCCCCTACCAGTAGGCCTAGAAAAGCATGCGGAGCAGTACCTGCGTGAACTGGGTACAGAACCCAGGTTCCTCGATATTCTAAGAGATACATCCGAAGATCACATGCTCAGGCTCCATGCCGATCTGATGCGGAACTCTTGGTACACCGAGCAGACCATCAAGGGGATGTTCACGGGCCACATGAAAGAACTTCTGCGGTCAAAGCTTGCTTACTACTCGGTTGGAAGAGACGAAGCGCTAGCGGCAAAGTGGGAAGGGTTGCGAGACTGCCCCGAAGGATCCTGGGGCCATGGTGTTGCGCAGTTCTACGACATGCACGAGTTTGCGTTTCCCGGCGAGCCGACTGGGATTTATGAGATTGGCGCCTTGCACGATTGGGTTCACGTGCTCACCGATTACGACACCTCACCCGAAGGTGAGATTGACGTATTTGCCTTTATCGCAGCAACCATGGATGACCCAAGAGGGTTTACTC
>JBAXCX010000230.1:0-2654 GCA_037141255.1 Actinomycetes bacterium
CGGGCGAAATGGACTGAACATGATTTGAAGAGGCGTTCGCCACAGGTCCGGCATGACCGATCTGTGCAGCGGCGAGCGCTCCTTCGGCGTGAACTGCATCGGTGAGACGTCGAAGCCCGAGAACTGCAGCAGGCACAACCTGTATGCATTCGGCGTGAGTGCGCCCCTCAGGAGCTACGGCTAAGTACGCAACCGTAGTCATCGCGACCCCACCCGCTGCCACACGCCGATGGAATTCGATGAGTTCCTCAGTCACAAGGCCCTCGGGACTAGCACCCTCGAAGGTAGCCGCCTTGACCACACGATTACGAAGGGTCAACGGGCCAAGCTGCGCAGGTTCAAACAGCGCTGAGCTCATGGTCACAGCGGCTGAGGATGCGGTCGGGTCAGGTTCGGACACTTCCCTAGTCTGCCTGACAGGGATTGCTCAGAGCGACCCCTGTGCCGGCAGTCAGGCGCGTTCCATGAGGGAGTCATCTGCGTGATAGGCAGTCTCGGCGTGCTCCGAAATGTCGAGCCCCACACTCTCGGTGTCCTCAGAGACGCGAATGCCCACCGTGTGCTTCAGTGCGAGCAGGATCAGTGCCGTGACGATTCCCGAATAGATAATCGTCACTCCATTCGCAATGGCCTGTTCACCCAGCAGTCGAAAGCCACCCCCATAGAACAGGCCGTTGAGGTGTTTAGCTCCGAAGTAATCAGCATCGGCGAACAGCCCAATCATCAGCGATCCAACTAGGCCACCAACGAAGTGCACTCCAACCACGTCTAGTGCATCGTCGTAGCCGGCGCGGAACTTCAAGTGCACGGCGTAACAGCAGATAATGCCCGCAGCTAGACCGATGAAAATTGCCGACATCGACGAGACGTATCCGCAGGCCGGAGTAATAGCTACAAGGCCAGCGACGATGCCGGAGGCTGCACCGAGATTCGTGAAATGACCGTCTTTGACTCGCTCAAGTACAGCCCAAGCCAGGCCCGCTGCTGCAGCGGCAAGGAAGGTATTCATAAACGCTTGCGCCGCCTGACCGTTTGCGTGCAGTGCCGAGCCAGCGTTGAAACCAAACCAGCCGAACCACAAAATACCGGTACCCAACATAACGAGCGGCATGGAATGTGGCGGGTGACCTTCTCGCGGCCAGCCGTGGCGCTTTCCCAGAATCAGAACGGCCACGAGCGCCGCGATTCCGGCGTTCACATGAATTGCTGTACCGCCCGCAAAGTCGAGCGAACCGCGTACGCCAAGCCAGCCGCCATAGACCCACTTGAACACCGGCGCGAACACCAAGAGCATCCAGATGGGGGCGAACAACGCCCACGCGCCGAACTTCATGCGGTCGGCCACGGCACCGGAGATGAGCGCCGGCGTGATCACCGCGAACATACCTAGGAAGATCACCGTGAGCAGGCTTCCCACTCCATCCCCAGACGCAATATTGATGTTGTTCAGAAATGCAGCGTCAAAGCCACCAAAAAAACTGGCGTTCGTATCGCCGCCGGCGATTGAGTAACCGATGATGACCCACAGAACGGGGATTGCCAGCAGGCACCAAAAGTTCATCATCAACATGTTCAGCACATTTCGACTTCGGTCCATGCCGCCATAGAAGAAGGCCAACCCTGGCGTCATGAACAACACCAATGCCGAAGCGATCAAAACCCACGCGATGTCACCAGAATTCATTTTTTGCTCCCCTGTTGGAATGCATCGTCGAGTTCCGAGTTGGGTTGTTCGACTGCTTGGCCAGATTTAGGGGTAAATGTTTCTAAATTGTTTCAAGACAATGGCTTCCGCATTACAGCTGCGATGGAACAGGAGTGGCTTGTGGTCAGAGCAGGCACGGGGATACTGGAACTAGCATATGAACATGTCTGATCGTCCAGTTGTACTTGTCCTCGGTGCCGGTTTCGGCGGGATCGGAGTGATCTCAAAGCTAAAGAAAGCCCCCGTTGACATCGTGTTGGTTGACCAGCGCAACTACCACACATTTCAGCCGTTGCTCTATCAAGTTGCAACAGACGTTCTTGAGCCCAACACCGTGGGCTACCCGATTCGCTCCTTCGTGGACCGCCAAAAAAATCTGTCATTCACTAAAGCAACTGTCTCGGGAATTGACCTCGAGAATCAACTGGTGAACTTCTCCGACTGGGAACCGCAGCACTATGACTACCTAGTCGTCGCACTTGGTGGAAAGGCGAACTTCCTCAACATCAACGGGGCCGAAGAACACTCCTTCCCTCTCTACACGCTCAACGACGCCGTGAAGCTGAGACATCATGTGCTGAGCAAGTTCGAAGCCGCCAGTAAATCGCGGGAGCTAGTCGAGGCGGGTGCTCTTAATCTGGTCATCGTCGGCGGGGGGCCTACCGGAGTCGAGACTGCCGGAGCTATGGCTGAGCTCTACTACAACTCGCTAGCGCGTGACTTTCCGGGACTACCTGTGGCACAAGCAAGCATCACCTTGGTGGAATACGGCGACCGGCTTCTTACCATGTTCGATCAAGGCTTAAGCGATTACACCAAAGAAGCCCTTGAGGAACGGGGCGTCACCGTGCGTCTGGGGGAATCAGTCACAGAGATCATGGCTGACTCGGTCACCCTAAATTCGGGGCAGACCCTTGAGACTCACACAACCGTCTGGGGAGCGGGACTC
>JBAXCX010000231.1:0-2573 GCA_037141255.1 Actinomycetes bacterium
GGATGGGTTGGCTGGGGAGAGTGCCCCACGCTGTCCTCTGCGGGTTATGCAACCGAGACCACTGAAGTTGCTTGGGCTGGACTCACCACCCAACTTGGACCAGCGCTTCTGGAAGGCCGCACGGTACTGCTGCCCGGTCTGACAGCCTCCACAGCTGCAATTCTGGATGCGGCGCTTGACGCTCAACTCTGCTCAGAGGGCAGGCCGTTAATCGATGAACTGCTTGGCCTGAGCGGTTCCGAAACTGCGGCTGTGCCCGAGGCGCCTGCCCCAGGCCTTGCCCGAGGCCCTACCCCAGGCCTTGCCCGATGCGCAGTCATCGCGGACCTTGGTGCGTCACCTTCGCAGCTTGCAGACCGGGCGCGCGAGGCGGTTGAGGGCGGTGCGGCAATGATCAAGCTGAAGATCGCACCGGGTCGAGATGTGGAGGCACTCCGTGCGGTTCGGCAAGCGATTGGTGATTTTCCTCTGGCCGCTGATGCCAACGGCAGCTATTCAGATCGTGAGGCGCTGCGCCCTGTTGACAGAATGGGGTTGGTGTTTGTCGAGCAGCCA
The DNA here is from genome assembly GCA_037141255.1 of Actinomycetes bacterium. Lineage (GTDB taxonomy): Bacteria > Actinomycetota > Acidimicrobiia > Acidimicrobiales > Microtrichaceae > IMCC26207. Next base: position 556 of record JBAXCX010000231.1, read on the forward strand.
TTTTCTGCCGGGTTGACTTGGGATGAGCTCGCACAGCTTCGCTCCGCCATGCAGACACCGCTTGCTCTTGATGAGTCGCTTGGTTCACTAGACGCACTGCGATCGGCTGTACTTGCCGGGTCGCTAGATGTGGTGTCGGTCAAGCCGGCTCGCCTGGGTGGTGTGCGAGCGGCGGCCTCGGCTGTGGAGTTCGCGTCATCGGCGGGGCTGGGTGTTTTCGTGGGTGGCATGCTCGAACTTGGAATCGGACGCGCTGCTGCAGTTGCTGTGGCAGGTTTGCCTGGCTGCACTCTGCCCACCGATCTTGGGCCGAGCAGTCAGTACGTCGAGCAAGATATTTGCGACCCCATCTGTGTGAATCCACTCGGTGAGCTCATTCCGCCGACGGGCCCGGGTATTGGACGAGTGCCTGACGAGGCGCAACTCGAGCGCTGTTGCATCGACGAGGTAGTACTCAGGCTCTGAGCAGAAGTTGGCCCTGAGCAGAAGTTGGCCCTGAGCAGAAGTTAGATCTGAGCAGAAGTTAGGTCTGGGGAGGGGAGATCTGCTGATGCCAGCGGTCCACATGATCTGGTCCCGGCGTGATGTCGATCGGCTCCTCGGTGAAGCGACCTTCGATGATATGTGGGAGGAACTCGGCCATGCGGTACGGAATCGTTCGCGGTTGGTGCTCGAGAAGGTCGTTGAGGCTCCACCATCGCTGCTCGCCGAAGGCGAGGACCTCTAACGCCTCAAGTCCCTGAGGGCCCTGTGAGGTTCCTTCGCAGCGGGCAATGTGGATCCACTCGTCTTGATCGAACTGCCAGCCACCGAATGAGAACTCGACTCGTTGAACCCAGACACACGGCCCAATCTCCGCCTCAGCGATTCCGGCCTCTTCCCAGAGTTCACGCCGTGCGGCATCCTCGGTGGTCTCACCGTGGTCGATTCCGCCTCCGGGGATCTCCCACCAGCCGGGGCCGTTGCGATGCACAGGGTCGCTTGCATTGATGAGAAGGATTCGGTCAAGCGGATCGAGCACTACAACTCGCGCAGCTCGGCGTCGAGATCCTGCCGCGCTGCCGAACCCACTTGGAACCCCGCTCGAACTCATGGCCGCAAGGATACTCCCGGGGGGATCTACGGTTTTGGCACCGTTGCATTCAGGTGGTCCTCGGATGGGGGAGAATTGGTGAGATGAGTACAGCGGCACCAGAAAGCAGTTCTTGGGCTTGTGACTCCCTGAGTGGGAGGGCTCAGGAATTGCATGATGCAGTGCTGCCGCCACACCAGAGGGCGGTGCGGCTGAACTCGGTTGTCCGACCAGCGATTGTTCTTGGCAGTGCCCAATCTGCTGAAACCCTGTTGGGAAGTTCTGGTCCATCTCGCGATGCTGCGATCAAGGTCTTAGAGGAACTGGGCGTTGATTTGGTCACTCGCCGCTCCGGGGGTGGAGCGGTCTGGCTATCTCCGAATGCTCAGTGTTGGCTCGACATTTGGTTGCCAGCGGGTGATCCGTTGTGGCACTCCGACGTGGGTCGATCCTCATGGTGGCTCGGCGAGTGCTGGGCTCAAGCCCTGGCAGGAGTTGCGCAGAATGCCCCAGTCGTTCATCGCGGACCTCTGATTGATCGAGCTCTCGGACAGGTTGCCTGCTTTGCTGGACTCGGGCCGGGAGAGGTGGCCATTGATAACCGGAAAGTAGTGGGGATCTCGCAGCGGCGATCGCGACTCGGAGCAAAGTTCCAGTGCGTTGTGTATACGCAGTGGAACCCCGAGCCGTTGCTTTCGATTCTGCGGCTCGGCGAAGTCTCCGATGAGATGCTGGCCGAGTTGGAAGCGGTGTTGAGTGATGGAGTTCAAGAGGTGCGAGTGCTCGCAAACGAGACTGGCATCTCGGCGGAAGAACAGCTGCTCAAGAGTCTGATCGCACAGTTGCCGGGCTAACCGGGTTTGTAGCGCGGGCTGTGGGGTGGTGTGGCCGTTATGGGGGTGGTCTGGGTTGTTGTTTTTGGTGGCGTTGTGAGTTGAGGGTGTGG
>JBAXCX010000232.1:0-2462 GCA_037141255.1 Actinomycetes bacterium
TAGGATTGCGCGTTGTGGCTCTCACTATTGCAACGGTCAACGTCAACGGCATACGTGCCGCAATCCGAAAAGGCATGCTCGACTGGATTGAGGATGCAGCACCTCAGGTGATCACCTTGCAAGAGGTCCGGGCACCTGATGACTTGGTCAGCGACCTACTAGGTGAGGGTTGGTTCATTGCTCATGATGAATGCTCCGCCAAGGGGCGCGCCGGGGTGGCAATCATCTCTCGGCAACCGATTCATTCGGTTTCATCGCAGCTCGGCGGGTCGGCTTATAACGACTCGGGCCGATGGATTGAAGCAACTATCGACCTTGCTGCCGGCAGTACAGATAACCGTGCAAGCCACAAGGCACTCACCGTGATCTCTGCCTATGTTCACACTGGCGATGCCGATGACGCAGACCGAATGGAAGAGAAGCTCGCCTTTCTGCGCGACGCAATCGGACGCCTGACCGAGCTGCGCTCAGCCGGAGGCCACGTTCTCTTCACGGGCGATCTCAACGTTGCTCATCACGAGGTAGACATAAAGAACTGGCGCGGCAACATTGGCCGAGCAGGGTTTCACCCCGATGAACGCGCCTATTTAGATGAACTCATTGATGGACTCGGATGGGTCGACCTTGGTCGGTCGCTTGGTGGCGAAGGACCCGGTCCGTACACCTGGTGGTCCTACCGCGGTCAAGCGTTTGATAATGACGCCGGGTGGCGAATCGATTATCAAATCGCTACCCCCGAGCTTGCCGAACTAGCAGTGTCAGCGACGGTTCACCGCTCCCCCACCTATGCAGACCGATGGTCAGACCACGCTCCACTCAGCGTGCAGTTCGACTTGTCTAAAGACTGAGCCGGCAGCCCGTACTACCTGCTACTTCGAACGGCTATGTACGGCCGCGTTGAGTGCCTCGATCAACTGCAGCGCGTCGGAGTCATTGCCGGGCAAAACCAGTTCTGACTCCCAAGCATGCAGTTCTGCATTGACCTTCACGGCTGCTGCAAGGCCTTTCGGAGTCAGTTCCACTACTACGCGGCGACCGTCGACTGGGTCTGGCGAACGCAGCACTAGCCCCGCCGCAACCAAACGATCCAAGGTCAGAGTCATGCCGCCCGTAGTGCGGCCCAACACTTCGGCAATAGCAGTGGGAGCACTCCTTGATGACTCACTGCGACGAATCACTCCGAGCACCAAATAGTCAGCCATAGTCAGCCCAGCCGAACTAGCGATTCGCTCCAGAACGCTACTGACCGACAGATTCAACCGGACGATGGAACCAAGCAAGCCATCACCTGATTTGTCAGGCACTGATCCCGAACCGTTCAAGCCCGTACGCCCGTATGGCATTGCCTCGCAGGAATTCGTAGCACTCCCCTGCGTTCATCCCTGCTCCGTGACACAGGCGATGGGCGACTGATCGTGACTCTGGCCAGGTGCCATCAGTGTGCGGGTAATCAGTCTCGAACAAGATGTGCTCTAGACCGACAGCATCTCGGCTCTTGAGGCCATGCTGATCATCAAACACACATCCCCATACGCGCCCTTTTACAATCTCGCTCGGAGGCCGATCCAACTGCACTCCAGCAGCGGCACCCTCTCGGGCCACTATGTCCATCCGCTCGATCAGGTATGGCATCCACCCAATCTGGCTTTCGGCAAACGCAATCTTCAGTCTGGGGAAGCGAGACAAGGTGCCTGAAAACACCCAGTCAGTGAGCGAACCCTGGGCGTTCTGAGAGCTCAAAGCCATCGAGACCCCAAGAGGCGCGTCGGCACTCGTTGACGGCATGGTGGAGGAGGACCCGATATGCATCGATACGGTCGTGTCTGACTCCATGCATGCATCCCACAGCACATCCCATTCGCCACTGTGCATTGAGGCGCAGCCCAGCTTTGAGGGATTCTCTGAGAATCCAATCGCATAGCTTCCTTTGGCGGCGCAACGGCGTACCTCTGCGGCAGCAAGAGTTGGGTCCCAAAGCGGCACCAACGTCAGCGGAATCAGACGACCAGCACCTTCGCCGCCGCACCAATCCTCGATCATCCAGTCGTTATAAATTTGCAGGCAGGCCAAGGCAAGGTCTTTGTCCGAGCGTTCCGCAAACCCCTGCCCCGCGAACCGAGGAAAGGTGTTCGGGTAGTTGATTGCGGCCTGGACGTGATTGTGGTCCATGTCTGCGAGGCGGGCTGCACGGTCATACGTGCCTGGTCGAAAGTCCTCATAAATTGCAGGCACGTTGATCTGATCCTCGGGGGCATAGCCCACTGCCGCATGCAGCAGGCCAGTAGGCGTGACGAGATCCTCGTACACCCATAGGTCGCACAACTTGCCTGACTCATCGCCGCGCGTGAACCCGTAGTGGCCACCCTTGAACTCAAGGGAGACTTTCTCTCGGACAACTCGCGGGCCGCGGTCGCGCAGGCTCGGCGGCAACTGCTCTTGCCAGAGCGTGCGAGGCTCCAAAA
>JBAXCX010000233.1:0-2449 GCA_037141255.1 Actinomycetes bacterium
GTCGAACGCCATGCACAAGATGCGTCAAACGAGGGTGGAACCGTCCCAGCCGCCTATGACCACTTACACCTGCAGAGCCAGCGCATAGAAACAGCGTTGGCAACACATCCGACCCAGATGGTGGCCTGTCATAACGACTTGCTCCCCGGGAACCTGTTGTTCGAACAGGATCGGGTCTGGCTCCTTGATTATGAGTACGCCGGAAACAACGACCCGTTCTTTGATCTAGCGAACCTGTCCGTGAATGCTGAACTTGATCGCTCTGGCGAGAGAAAACTGCTGACTGGCTACTTTGGCCGAGTCACCGAAGCAGGGTGGGCCCGCTTTCAGTTAATGAAAGTGATGAGTGAGTTTCGCGAAGGCATGTGGGCTGTTGTGCAACAGGCCATCAGCAGCCTTGAGATCAACCTGGTGGCCTATGCCTCCACACGACTCAGCCAAGCAGAAGCGCTGACTCAAGAGCCGGAGTACGAGGGTTGGCTGAAAGCGGCTGAAGGCGATCCGGCCGTCTAGATTACTGACTCGTGCGCACAGAGGCCCGGGCAGTCATCATCGGTGGAGGAGTCGCTGGCGCGAGCATCGCGTATCACCTGACGCTGCTCGGTTGGACTGACATCGTGTTGGTTGATCGTGATCAACTGACCAGCGGTTCGACCTTTCACTCGGCGGGCCTAGTCGGACAGCTGCGAAACACTGTCACGCTCACCAAGATGATGATGTACGGGGCCGAGTTGTATCGCCGACTCGGCGATGAGACCGGCCAAGATTTGGGTTGGCATGAGGTTGGTTCGCTTCGCTTGGCCTCAACCCCGGAACGACTCGAGGAGCTACGCCGCCAAGCTGGCTGGGCAAAGACCTTTGGCTTGCCGCTGGACCTGATCAGCACTCAGGAAGCCCACGAGCGCTTTCACGGATTGTTTGACCCAACCGCTGTGCTTGGTGCGGTTTGGTTGCCTACTGATGGCTGGTTAAACCCAAGCGACCTGACAATGGCACTCGCCGCTGGTGCGCGGTCCCGCGGTGCAGAGATCGCAACGATGACCAGAGTGACCGGCATCGGGGTAGGCACAGTGAACGGTCGAGAGCAGGTCACGCATGTTGAGACCGATAAAGGCCGAATCACCTGCAGCGTTGTGGTCAACGCAGGCGGCATGTACGCACATGAGATTGGCCGCCTTGCCGGGGTGAACGTTCCGATTGTGCCGATGGCGCATCAGTACGCGATCACTCGGCCGCAGATCACCGTCCCATCGGATCTTCCGACCATGCGCGACCCTGATCGTTTGGTGTACTTCCGAGAAGAGGTTGGCGGGCTCATCATGGGCGGTTATGAACGCAACCCCAGGCCATGGTGCCTTGACGGCAACATCCCCCCGACATTCAACAACACACTTCTGGATCCGGATTGGGATCGATTCATGCCGTTAGCAGAGTCAGCGCAGGGTCTGGTTCCATGCCTAGTTGATGCTGATGTTCATCAACTCATCAACGGCCCCGAAGCATTCACCCCTGACGGCGAGTTTATTTTGGGCCCGAGCGAGGTTGATGGGTTCTACGTGGCTGCCGGTTTTTGTGCCCACGGCATTGCGGGCGCTGGTGGCAACGGCAAAGTCATGGCCGAGTGGATCGTGAACGGCGAACCGCCGATGGATCTGTGGAAGATGGACAGTCGCCGCTTCGGCCCGCAGTACAAGTCTCGCGGGTTCAGTTTGGCCCGGACCGATGAGGTGTACAGCACCTACTACGACATTGCGTACCCGAATCACGAGCGCTTGGCCGGCCGCCCGTTGCGCGTACCGCCTGCCTATGAACGCCACCGAGAGTTGGATGCCGAGTTCGGCGAAAAGAGCGGATGGGAGCGCGTCAACTGGTATCGCTCCAATGAGGATCCAGCGCATGAGCATCAACGGCCCCGAGGTTGGGCCGGCCAGCACTGGTCTACGGCCATTGTGACTGAGCATCTTGCGACACGGAGTACTGCCGGACTGTTCGATGAATCTTCCTTTGCGAAGATCGAGATTTCTGGTCCCAGCGCCCTCGAGTTTCTGCAGAAGTTGTGTACCAACTCAGTCGACAAGGCCACCGGATCGATCACCTATACCCAGATGCTCAACTCGCGCGGTGGGATCGAATGTGACTTCACGATTACCCGGCTCGCTTCAGACCGTTTCCTGATCGTGACGGGTACTGCATTTGGTCGACACGACATGTCGTGGATTTCATCACATGCACCAACTGATGGATCGGTGACTATTCGTGACGTCACCTCCTCGTTGGCATGCTTTGGTCTTTGGGGTCCGAACGCACGCTCCATTGTTGAATCGGTTAGCGCCGATGATCTGTCTTTTCGCTTTATGCAGGCGCGACAGATCACGATTGGCGAGGTGCCGTGTTGGGCGCTGCGGGTTACCTACGTTGGTGAGAGCGGCTGGGAGTTGTACCCCGCTGC
>JBAXCX010000234.1:0-2397 GCA_037141255.1 Actinomycetes bacterium
GGTTGCCTTTTTCCGCTCAATCACGGCCGTCGACTTGAGCACATTGTGTGCCACGAAGGACTGCTCGCCCGCTGCTCGGGCATCTAAGAGGTCCGCTTTGCGAGCATGGGCTTCTGCCGCATGTTCGCCGCCGGCGAAAATAACAAAATCAACCAAGTGGAGCGCTAGCTGCTGATCAGCCCCAGCACCCGCAGACAACTCGTCCACCCTGGCAAAGATCGTCTCGCTACCCCCCGTCATGGCCAGAACTTCTGCTGCGATATCTGCGCGGGTAGAGGGAAAGAGCATGGACGGGTTCCCGTCGTACCAGCCCACATACCGGCGCAGCAGGTCACGAACAGCAAACGAGGTACAGCCATAGAGAGGCTGAAGATAGGTGCTCTCCGCCAACTCTGTGGGCAATTCAACCTCGTCCAAAATCTGCTCTTGCCACTGGCCTTCATTCAGTCGGCGCACAACTTCAGCGTCGAGCCACCGGAGCGAAGCAGCAGTCACGCTCAGCATCTCTTCGGCATCCTCGGTGAACACACCTCCGTGTCCACTCACCACTGCAACGGGGTGAACGGCAGCCATCTCTTCGAGCGCCTCGGCCCATTCCAGAACGTATCTCTGCACCCTGAATGGCGTCCCCGCATTTGGCATCGAGGAAACAATAAAGTCGCCTCCGACGATGACTCGTGCGTCGGGCACCCAAACCCATGTGTGGTCATCGGTCTCGCCTAGCCCATGGCGGCATTCGATCACTCGATCTCCCAGCCCATCAAGCTCAAGTCGATCCTCATACGAAATCGTGGGAGGGCAGTACTTCGCCTTGCGGACCACATCACCTCCGCCTTCCCCCCAACTTGCGAACTGCAGATCAAAAGTCTGCGCCAGGTGACCCGAGGTCTTTGCATATCGTTCAAAACGCTTCGCTACGTTGACGTGCCCAACAATCTCTGGAGGCTGATGGCCACGGGCGTGGGCGTCCTCGAGAATCGCTGGGGTTCCGAATGCGTGGTCGTAGTGGCCGTGGGTGTAGATCACGTAGCGGACTTCGAGGTCAGTAATTGCTCGCAGTTCCTCTACAACTCGGGGCCCATTAATAAACAGTCCGGGATCAACCACGGCGACACCCTCAGACCCAAGCAGGAACGTCGTGTTGCCAAACCCTGCAAGGAAATACACCCCTGGCGCAATCTCTTTCGCTCCACGTGGCCGAGCGGATGCTCCGAGTGCTTCGGGTCCTGGTCGTTGTTCGTTCATTTCATTCACCTTAGCGATCAGGCTGCGGCCCACTCTTTAATCCGGTGGGCCTATAGGGTCGAGCATGGCCGATTTGGCGCAGCCCACTTCTCAATCCAAGACACAAGATGACCTGCCCTCTGAAGTCACTGTGGCACTGGTCCAACTTTGCTCTGAAGAGACAGAACCAACTGCGGATCGGATCGAGCGAGCGCTGAGCCTTGCGACCCAAGCCGCCCGGAGTGCAGACCTTGTTGTCTTGCCCGAACTCTGGCTTGCTGGAGCGTTTGACGTGCAGGCCTCAGGGCGTTTGGCGCAGGCAATTCAGGGGCCACTGGTTCAACAGTTTCAAGAACTCGCAGCTCGCCACCAGACTTGGATTCATATGGGTTCGATCGCTGAACGCGAAGCGGGGCACACGTACAACACCTCGGTTCTGATCGACGCTCAAGGTCGGGTCGCCGAGACCTACCGCAAGCGCCACTTGTTTGGGTTTGAGGGTGGCGAACTTGATGTCATGACAGCTGGGGAAGAACTTGTTGTTGCCAACACGCCGATAGGGCCAGCAGGTCTTGCAACTTGTTACGACCTTCGTTTCCCCGAGCAGTTCCGCAGCTTGGTCGACCTTGGAGCCACTGCATTCCTAATGGCATCGGGATGGCCAACGGAGCGAATTGAACACTGGCGAGTTCTGCTGAAAGCACGAGCTATCGAAAACCAAGCTTGGATGATTGCATGCAACGGGGTCGGCACCCAGTGCGGAACCAAACTGGGCGGCCGCTCGGCGGTCATCGACCCTCTGGGTCATGTAATCGCTGAGGCCGGTACAGAAGAGGAGGTGCTCTTCGCTCAGGTCAACTCTTCGGTGGCTACGGCGTGGCGAGCCGAGTTCCCGGCGCTCGAGGATCGGCGCTGAACTCCCATCCGTCAACGGCCATGAAAATGGCAGCATTCATCGCCCTCCCTGTGATAATAACTGACTCCAGATAAACGTCACCGACCCGCAACTGACCGAACCGGAGTCCGCATGAAAAAGTTCCTGACTGTCGCAGCCCTCACGACGGCTGTGCTGATGAGCGGGGCCGCATGCAGCAGCTCAGAGGATGCTGCAACCACCACCACAAAAGCCGATGCCGCGGCGACTTCCAGCACGATGAAAGCCGACAGCGGATC
>JBAXCX010000235.1:0-2390 GCA_037141255.1 Actinomycetes bacterium
CGGTCCTCGTTGTAGCAGCGGTCCTCGTTGTAGCAGCGGTCCTCGTTGTAGCAGCATGGCATCTCCAAATGACAAGAATCGGTACTGACGTTGCAGAGCAGTGTTATAGAGATCTCGCCAGCGTGGACCGATAAAGGCCTGAATCATTGCGAGCAATGATGAGCGTGGCAGATGAAAGTTGGTCATCAATACGTCCACAACTTCGAACTGAAAACCGGGGGTAATAAACAGTCGCGTTCTGCCCTGAAGTTGGGAACTCGCAGCGGCTGATTCAAGGGCTCGAACAGTAGTTGTGCCGACTGCGACCACACGCCGACGTTCGGCCTGAGCAGTCTTGACCTCCTCCCAGGTCTCGGCTGGTATCTGATACCACTCGGAATGAATCTGGTGATCCTCAAGGTTTTCTGCTGTCACTGGGCGAAAGGTATCAAGGCCAACAACGAGCTCCACAGTCTTGATCTGCACGCCCTTCCCGGCAATCTTCGCCAAGAGTTCGGCAGTGATGTGCAGGCCCGCAGTTGGCGCAGCAGCGGAAGCTGGACGCCGCGAAAACACTGTCTGATAGCGCTCTTGATCGCTGAGTCGCTCATGGATATAGGGGGGTAAGGGAGCTTCTCCTGAGCGTGTGAGCTCTTGTAGCAAATTTCCCTGATGGATCGGACGGACTTTTCTTTGGCCCTGCCCAAGGTCTTCACCGATTTCAAATTTCAGCGATCCAACGGCGGCTGCAACTTGCTCCCCAGCGCGCATCTTGCGAGATGGCCGACAAAGTGCCTCCCACCACCCTTCATCTTCGTCTTCAAGTGGCTCTAGCAGAAGGACCTCACCTGCACCTCCGCCGGAGCGAAGTACAGCCACCCTCGCTGGCAGCACTCTGGTCTCATTCAGAATGAGTAGATCACTCGCCCTCAAAAAATCAGCAAGATCCGCCACGACTGCATCTTGAGGCTGAGCCTCAGGGCCCAGATCAACCAGCAATTTTGCCGAGTCGCGAGGAGCAACTGGGGTTTGCGCAATGGCAGCCTCGGGGAGGTCGTAGTTCAGGTCCTCGGTGCGCATATGAGTAACAGAGGCCCGATTAGAAGCCCATCGATTTACCGATGATCTCTTTCATAATCTCGGTGGTCCCGCCGTAGATCGAGGTCACTCGAGCATCTGTGTAGGCACGGCCTACTGCATACTCGTTCATATAGCCGTATCCCCCGTGTAGCTGCACGCAGATATCAGCCACCTTCTTTTGAAGTTCCGTACACCACCATTTCGACATTGCGGCTTCCTCTGCAGTCAACGTCCCTTCGTTCAGAGCAAGCACGCTCTTATCGATAAAGCTCTCGGCGATAGTGATCTCGGTTTGCATTTCGGCAAGCTTGAAACGACTGTTCTGAAAGCTGCCGATCTTTTGGCCGAATGCAGTGCGCTCGTTGCAGTACTCGGTGGTCCAACCAAGAATCGCCCGTGCGTGTGCAACGCCGGCCATCGCTATCGACAGGCGCTCCTGCGGCAGGTTTTTGACCAAGAGCTTGAACCCTTGGCCCTCATCGCCAATCCGGTTCTCTATGGGAACACGAACGTCACTGAAGAACAACTCCGCTGTGTCCTGGGAGTGCATGCCGAGTTTGTCTAGGTTGCGGCCTCGAACAAATCCTTCCATCCCAGCCTCGACGACCATCAGGGACATGCCAGCGTGCCGCTGGGTTGGGTCGGTCTTGCAGGCAACAATAACGAGGTCCGACAAGATCCCGTTCGTAATAAAAGTTTTGGATCCGTTCAAAATGTAGGTGTCGCCATCTCGAAGTGCAGTGGTGCTCATTGATGCCAAGTCAGACCCAATCCCCGGCTCAGTCATAGCCACCGCCGTAATGAGTTCACCCGAGGCAATTCCCGGTAGCCAGCGTGCCTGCTGTTCTTCGTTGCAGTAGTCCAAGAAATACGGAAGGCACACGTCGCTATGAAGGGTCATCCCCAACCCTGCTGGGTACACATCGGCCGCACAGATTTCTTCGGCAATGATCAAGTTGTAGCGAAAGTCGTCGACTCCTGCGCCACCGAATTGCTCCGGAACGGACATTGCCAAGAACCCAGCGGCACCGGCCTTTGCAAAGACCTCTCGGTCGATCACTCCTGCGGCTTCCCACTTGTCACGATGGGGCACGAGTTCACGTTCCAAGAAGGTACGAAAAGCTTCGCGGAACATCTCGTGTTCTTCTTCGAATAGTGAACGCTCCATTGGGGAACTCCTTGATTTGAGTGGGGGTCAGTGGAAAATGCCTGCGAAACAGAAATGTTCTATTAGTAGCAAAGCACGAGATAGAGAAAAGAAGAAGTTGAGACTCAGGCCGACATGCAATCCGCACTGCTCCGAGCACTCATACACGTGCGGCACTCATTCA
>JBAXCX010000236.1:0-2336 GCA_037141255.1 Actinomycetes bacterium
TATAAATACAGAGTTGCCAATGAGGTAGCGCCGCCAGAGGCGCTGTGGCTCGCTGCAGAGGCGAAAGAGCCATTCGAGGCCCCTTTGCTGCATCCACTTCGGTGCTTGTGACTTGTTTCCGGCCAAAAAATCAAAAGCGGCGCCAACAGGGATAAGCACTGCAGCGAGTTCCGGTCGGAGCCGGTGTACAAGTTCATCTTGTTGCGGGGTACCGAGTCCGATCCACACCACATCGGCCTGACTATCGCTCATCCTGGCGGCTAGGGCCTGCTCCTCGATCCGAGTTGAGGGGCGAAATGGTGGAGCCTCGCTCCCAACAATCTGAGCACCGGGAAAGCGAGTTTCAATGCGATCTCGTAGCTGAGAAAGAGTTTCTGCAGTAGTTCCGTACAAGTAGTGGCGAAGCCCGCTGCTGCGGCCCTGATCAAGAATCTGGCTCATCAGGTCTGGCCCGTACACGCGATTGGTGATTGGCAGTCCAAAGCGTTTACCCAACCAAACCAATGGCATGCCGTCGGGCAGGTTGAGATCGCCCGAGTCAACCCGATCTGCATGCGCTGGGTCCTTGAGCCCGTAGGCCAGAGTCCAGGCGTTGCACAGGTGGACAGCAAACCCACGCTGCTCGGCCCGGTTGCTCCGCAGAGCACATGCCAGAGCGATTGTTTGCTCAACGGCTTCGTCTAAGTCGATGCAGTCAATCCGAATCCCACACGTACGAATCGCTGGGTTGGATCTGTGGTCATCCACCGATCAAGTTGTGCTGCGTTGTCAGATCAGCTCGTTCTTTCAGATCTACCAACGTGATGACTTCGCCAGAACCAAATATCTGAATCGTTCGGAGCAGAATCCACAGGTCAAGCTTGGCTGACGCAGACTCGACATAGATGCGGTCGAACTCGGGGGATTCATTGATGAGTTCGGCCGAGGCCTCGCTGATCTGCCAGGTGCCGGTCATTCCCGGGAGCACTGAAGTTCGCATCTTGACAAAGTCACGGTCAAACGTGCTCGACAAGGCCACCATTTCTGGCCGCGGACCGACTAGCGACATGTTTCCGGCCGCTACTGACCACAACTGTGGAAGCTCGTCAATGTGGCTTCGCCGCAGCAGGCGAGTCCACCTTCCGTAGGTCACAGCATTGAGGGAGTATTTATCAAGTGTGCTCGAGGTTGTCGTCGGCAGTGAACGAATCTTTGGCAAGAGGAACGTCTGCTGATCGAGGCCCACGCGCTCCTGTCTAAAGATTGGATTGGCGCGGAATCTGATCGCCGAAATAGCTAGACAAGGCAACACAAGTGGAAGGGTCAGGAATGACAGCAGCGCGGCCGAACAGCGGTCAACCACTGCTCTCCTTCGGCTCAGCGACCAGTGAGTTGGTTCCATGGCAAGGACTCGCAGTCTTCCCGGAGGGGGATACCCGGAATAGAAACCGTCATGATACTTGAAAACTCGACGGGGGAATGCCTAGTAGCAGCGCCGTTCTGAAACTGAACAAGCCCCCGCGATTGCGGGGGCTTGTGGTGGTGCGCTCGGCGGGACTTGAACCCACAACCTTCTGATCCGTAGTCAGATGCTCTATCCAATTGAGCTACGAACGCTTGGAATTCTTGACTCTAGCAACTCGGATGAATTTGGTCGATATTCGACCAGAAACATCCGGGTTGGTCTGGCTCTGCCGCCGGCCGAAGCTGACGACAGAGCCATGTGGCGGAGAGGGTGGGATTCGAACCCACGGTGAGGTTGCCCCCACACCTCCTTAGCAGGGAGGCCCGATCGACCGGACTCCGGCACCTCTCCAACGAGTTAGTCACTGTACCTGCTCTTCGGTGTGCCCGACCACCGCAAGGTAGTGCTGGGCTAGATCACCCACAAGATTTTTTGAGTCCAAACCAAACCTTTCAAACCGCTTCATCGTGTCTACGTGTTGAATGGCTGTATTGGAATGGTCAGCAGATGAAGCCGAGGCTCAAGCGCGAGTCGCACCGAGTGACTTTGACGCGCTGTTTCTTGCGGGGTACAGCCGGCTTGTGAGATCAGTTTCGTATATCTGCGGAGATCCCGAAGTTGCTGCGGATTGTGTAGCAGACGCTTTTGAGCGAGCGTTTGTCAGATGGCGCAAGGTCGGGCAATTAGATGACCCCTTGGGTTGGGTGCGACGGGTAGCAATTCACCGCGCTACCGACGTCCATCGCCGGCGTATTCGCGGACGTCGAGCCGTGCTCAAGCTCGGGATGAGACCAGAACCGCCCAGCCGTATGGCGCAGCAGGTGTCGGACTCAATGCAATTCCATGACAGCGAACTGGCCGCAGCGGTTGCAGAACTCAGTCAGCAACAGCG
>JBAXCX010000237.1:0-2314 GCA_037141255.1 Actinomycetes bacterium
GGTCTGAGAGGGTGGCTGTTGCGGCTGCGGGGAATCCCTGCGCGCACTGAACGCATCGACCGGGTGTCACAGCATCTTGATTCAGCGAGCTATTCGCTTCTGGCCACAGCCGGAGAAACGACTGCGCTGATCGAGTCGCTGCACGCTCGCTTGCAACGCCTCGAATCCGAGATTGCCTGGACGCGAGAGAGCCAAACGGCGCAGTTGCAGCCGCTGTTGCAACGCATCGAACAGCAGTCCGAATTGCTTGCGCAGTTGCATTCTTTGCAGGTGAGTTCAGATTCGCTAGCTCAGAGCAGACACAGCGAACTTTCCAGTTTGGTTGCTCAAGCAATCCACGCAACGGGGGTAGACCTTGAAGCAACGCTTGCCCCGAGTCGCGATGCCGCACTGGCCGAGTTAATTGCAGATTTACCCGCACAGGCGCCTAGGGCCGAGGGCCTGAGCGTGATGATTATTACCTGGAACCATGGGGCATGGCTGCGAAGGGCAATCGACTCGGCGCACCGATCTCTCGAGTTGCTACCAGATCATCTGGCGGGGAAGATCCTGATCTTCGACGATGCGTCGAACGACGAGACTGCGACGCTGCTTGAATCCCTGAATGAGGATTCCAGGATTCGTGTTATTCGCTCCGAGGTAAACCTCAGCCTGACTCGGGCTCGTAATGCCTTACTCGCCGTATGCCCAACCACTCACGCTGTCATTCTTGATGCCGACAATCGGTTGTCTCCAGCAGGTGTGGCCCAGGTCTACGAAGTGGCTGCGACACACCGAGCCGCAATCACCTTCGGGCATGTCTTGGCCTCAACCGAGCCTGCCTCGGGGGTTCGGACGCAGTGGGATGCCTTTGCGTACGCACCATCTCCCTGGAGCCTTCGCAACGGGTACTGCTTTGATTCCATGGCCATCATTGATGTTGAGTCTGTGATCCAGGCCGGTGGTTACTCAACCGACCCGCAACTCGCAGGTGTTGCCGATGATCTTGAACTGCTCCTGCGGACGCTTCGACAAGGAAAGCCAGTGGCCTTTGTTCCGGCCGTGCTGGGCTTCTACCGCAAGACGATGCTGCGTCACAGCACTACTGCAGCCGATCAGAAAAGTGTCGAGAATCGAATCGCCCGCCGTTACCTGTATGACGACCCCGATATTGAGCAGTTCCTGTTGTTTGGCGCCCATCCCGCCACTGGCATTCTCTGGGCATCTGCTAGCGCCGAAGCCCGAGTAGGCGCTCCTGTGACTACTGCGACTCAGCCATCTCTTGCATCTCCAAGCGGGCCCCGAATTCTGGTAGTTGCTCCGGGTGGGGTTGGCAATATTGGCGATGATGCAATCAGCGCCTGTGCTGTGCGGCGGATTCGCCGAGCATTCCCGGACTGTCGAATCGAGATGATTTCAGATCGTGGTCTTCCACAAATGAGCGGACTGCCCGTGGTGTGGATCGGGACCGTGCTTCAAGCTTGGACCGGGTTGCGCTCTGAGGAACTCAGCAGCGGTGCTGATCTGAGCCAAGGGCAGGTAACTGCAGAACAGATTTCTGCTGCGCAGGCCACCCCGCCATTGCTGAATTTGGATAGTTACCAAGGTGCATTTTTTCTTGGCGGCGGCAACCTCGCCTCTGCGTTTGCTCAACATCTGCTGCAGCCGCGTGTAGCTCTCTCGCTGTGTTTGTCGGCTGCTAGGGTTCCGGTGGTTGTGTCTGGTCAGGGGGTTGGACCCTGCGACGCACAGGAACTCATGCTGGTTCAGTTGATGGCCGGGCAAGCCCAAGCATTCGGCTGTCGGGATGCAGGCTCGGCAAAACTGATCGGGTTCCAGCAGACCGGCAAGGTGGAGCTAGTTGGCGACGATGCCATGTCTGCAGTCAGAGATGCGGCTGCCGAAGCCGACTCGCAACGGCTAGATCAGGTGCTTCGGTCGGCTCTAGTGCCAGACGGGGAATTCTTGGTGTTCCATGCTCGACAGGCTTCCTACGTGGGGAGCAGCGGACTCGTTGACCTAGCAGCAGCGGTGGACCAATTTGCTGTTCAATCCAATGTGAGTGTGCTCGGGCTTGCAGTCAACAACAATCCGCCAGCCGAGGGGGAACTGCTAGCCAGCATTGCTCAGACTCCGAATCTTGCTGCAACTTGGAGGGTGATAGATGCCGGCCAATCTGTTGACCTCGCCGTTGGTCTGTTGTCTCGAGCATCATTCGTGATCACACACTCGTATCACTTGGCGCTTTGGGCCTTGCAGGCCAACACGCCGGCATTGCTCGTAGTTGACTCAGAGTATTACCGACTCAAAGCCGAGGGATTGTCGGCCTTAGCGG
>JBAXCX010000238.1:0-2300 GCA_037141255.1 Actinomycetes bacterium
ACTCCATAACTGGCGCTCACTCACCCGACTCGAATCCGGACGCCCGCCCGGCCCTGAAGGCTCGGCACTCAAGCTGTACTGGTCACAAATGTCTCAGCGTCTCCACGACACGGTGATGGAGGTGCTCGGCGAAGAATCCTCGTTGTGGCGCGGGGCGACGGGCATCGAAGGCGACGGGGAATGGCAGCGGTCTTGGCTGTACTACCTGTCTTCTTCGATTTTTGCGGGCACCAACGAGATTCAACGAACCATTATTGGTGAACGAGTTCTGGGGTTACCACGCGAGCCACGCGAGCCAGCGCCAAGCCGACCAGGGAGCACCACAACATGAGCCAACCCTTCGACACGATTCTGTACAGCGCCGAGGGTTCCGTAGCTACGGTCACCATGAACCGCCCCGAATCTGCGAATGCGTTGAACTCGGCGATGATCGACGAACTCGACGCTGCACTCGACCTTGTAGAGGCTGATGACCAGGTTCGAGTTGTGGTGCTGCAGGGTGTAGGGAAACACTTCTCTGCAGGCCACGATATGAAGGAACTCCTCGCTGCAGAGGAGCATTGGGTGGCTATGCGAACCACCCCCGAAGGCAAACGCCACCACGAGGAAGTCATGTACTGGGAGCGCTCCCTCCGATGGCGGAATCTAGCAAAACCAACCATCGCAGCCGTTCACGGTGCATGCTCAGCGGCTGGACTCATGCTTGCCTGCATGTGCGACCTGATCGTTGCTTCCGAGGATGCAACATTTTCTAATCCGGTTCTTCGAATGGGAGGCGTTGGCGTTGAACTCCTTGTCGAGCCTTGGGAACTCGGTGCTCGGCGGGCCAAAGAGTTCCTTCTCTGCGCTCGAGTTCTGTCTGCCCAAGAAGCCGAGCGTGCCGGCATGGTCAACCGTGTTGTTCCTCTAGCTCAACTCGGGCAGGCCGCGCATGAAATGGCGGCCGAGGTAGCTCTCGTTCCACCGATGACTGCGCAGGCTGTGAAGAAATCGATTAACGCCCTCCTTGACCGTCAAGGCCAAACCGACTCCTGGGCGTACCACTTTGATCTCCATCAAGAGGTATCAAATTCCCCAACTGCGCTCGCGATGATGGCCAAGAGAGCCCAAACTGGCATGGCTGGCATCAAAGCGGAGCAGGCGGGGACTCTTGACTAGGGACTGTCGCCTAGCCACAGTGCAGTAGCCACTGCCGTTGCCCTTCAAACAGTTCTCTGACCCTCAGGCAGGCAGGCCTTGGTTACGAGAACGCGTTACCCAGACTGCAGCGATTGCCAGCAGGGTCAGTGCTGCTGCCGAGAGAACACCGAAGGGCAACTCGGGAACAACTGCGGGCGGAAGCACGGGGCACTTGTTTGCAGTCCCTTTAGTCGGGGACAGAGTGGTAACAAAGCTGCCGGTCCCGTTTGGGCAGCGCCCGTAGGTGGTTGTGGCATGTGTAGTCCAGGTGTAGGTGTCTAGAACCGTGGTTCCATTTGCAGCAAACAGCCGGGCAGAGTCCGAGGATCCAAGACCGAATTTAAAGGCAGCTTCGGTGATAGCGAGGTAAGCACCTGGAGCTAAAATTGTTCCCGTTGGAATTGAGTACTTCGTATTTTTGTTGTCATTATCCAGCAATTTCAGACCGGAAATATCAACCGCCGTTGCGCCGTTGTTATACAGCTCAATCCAGTCTTCATTGACTGCCGGCCCGGAGACTAGCCAAGTGCTTGTCGATTCAACCTCGTTGATCTTGACATCAGAAGTGCCGGCCGAGGCAGTCCCAACATTGATCACTGACCCCAAGCTCAGCAGCAGCGCTAGAGCCGCCATACGCAACAAAAGGGTGTTTGCATTCTTCACAATGGGGGGCTCCTTGCAACTAGCGCACAGCAGCGCTCTTGTACAAGCCAGAAAATAATTGACCGAGTTTGCGGGAACCCGACCGCAACATGAACTGCCACTCAACTCCTACTGAATTTGTACAGGAGCGGGTGTAGCAGAATTGCAGGAGCAAGCTGGCCAGCCTTCGGGATGTCTGTGTAGATAACTGCACAGACACCCCGAAGGATCTGACTTAGCCCGCAGAGATCAGGCAGCTACAGCAGAATTGCGGCGACGCAGCACCCAAAGGGCACCGAGCGCCAGCAAGGTAAAGGCCGCCGCTGAAAGTGCGCCGAGCGGAAACTCTGGCACGACCGGCGCAGGCAAGACTGTGTTGCTGCAAGGCACATTGCCAGAGCGCAATGCGTAGCCACCGGTGCTGGAATCATCTGACCAGAATGCGGGCTTGCGATTGTTCACACACTCCGTGGCTGCAG
>JBAXCX010000239.1:0-2244 GCA_037141255.1 Actinomycetes bacterium
AAACCTGGGTGCCGTACTACGAACGGACTTTTGGCGACCGGCCGTATCGACTCGAAATCTCTGGAATTGAGTTCGGCAACGTTGGGGCCTTAGCGGGTGCGCTGGCCGATGGGGCAGACGCGGTGGTCTCGTTGTGCCGCATGGGAACAAATGAGGTTCCCCTCGGTGTGGAGCACCATGTGCTGGGCTTTATCGACTCGAACGAAGCCGATAACCCAAACCTCCCGTTGTTACTCAAGGAACTCGTTGACGGACTTGATCAGTACCTGCTCGAAGGCCGCAAGGTGTTTGTGCACTGTGTGGCTGCAGCAAACCGAACCCCAACAGCGGCCGCTTCTTGGATGGTGCACCTACAAGAACTCAAGGCAAAAGATGCGCTTGTCTCTGCAGGCGAGCAACTCGGCACCTGGCAGAACGGACCCAAAGCCTTTCAAGCAGCAGCAGTCATGGCACTTGAGCAGTACGAACTGGGCGAAGGAGGCTCGATATGAGCTTTTATGAGCCCAGCCTGATGCAGCGTCGGGTCAATACCCCGGCGCTCTGCCCGAGATGTGCGAAGGACAAGATCCGGCCAATCCTGTGGGGCATGCCAACGGCGGCGTTCGCAGAGAATGAAACCGAAATATACATAGGTGGCTGTTGTCTTGGGCTAGGTAGTTACGGCTGTCTGGCCTGCGACTGGCAAGGCCAACTGAGCGAGGTCACCTCGGATGGTGTGGTGCGCAACCTTGAAGATTTTCTGCGGCTGATCGAAGTCAAAACAATTGCTGCGCTCAACAAGCAACTCGTTCAGCATCTGAGCCCGCTAAGCGGGTATGTGATTCACGCTTGGTGGGACCCACGCACAGAGGATGGGACCGAGGATGAGACCGAGACCGAGGATGAGGTCGAGACCCCTGAGGAGTTCATGGAGTATTACGCGATTGAACTGATTATTGGCGAAGACTGGTGCGATTTGGAGTTCCCGTTCCCGATCCAAGACTTCTGGCCTGCCCTAGCCAGAACGAAGGCAGCAGAACTCGCTCGCCTAGCAGGCTCAGTTCGGCAGGTCTGAAGCGCTCACCACGGAGCCCCCGCCGAGCAGCTTGGCGCCATAGAGGGCACGGTCGGCCTCAAGGATCCCCAACTCCGACAGGGTGCCCACGTGAAGCCCCGCAGAGGCATTCACCGACATGCCATCAACGTTGATCGCCGAGATGGCCTTGACGAGCCGCTCTGCAACTTCGGCGAGTTTCTCGGTTTCGGTGCCCGGGCAGGCCACTAAAAACTCATCCCCACCCCAGCGACACACAATGTCACTCGGCCGGGTTTCGTCGCGGAGCGCCTGGGCGATCTCTTGCAAGAGTTGGTCTCCTACTAGGTGCCCCATCTGATCGTTCACGGCTTTGAAGTCGTCTAGGTCAATCAAGATGAGACCCACGCTAGGAAGTGTCGCTCCGCTTGGTTCGTTCGAACCGGACCAGCGATCAAAGCCCCGTCGATTGAGGAGTTGCGTCAGGGGATCCTGGGACGCGGCCTGAGCCTCTAGATCAAGTTCTTGAATCGCCCGAGCAAGATTTGTTTCCAGCGAAATCACGCGATCTAGCGTTACGATATTTGCTGCTGCTAACGCAGCTTCGGAAGGCGAGGGCGACTCAGAAGTGGATTGCGAAATCTGGTTCCGAACCTGTTTGACGACTCCTTCTGGGAGTTCAGACTCCATACGCTGAAGGTAGAAGCCGGTCACTTCAGCCGCATTGATTCGATCAAATCCCCAGGCTGCAGCGAACTCTCTCCCCGGTTCCAGAGAGGATTCCCGAGGGTCGAACGTGACCAGGTCTTCTGCAGTCAAGTACGCGCCGAAGTCAGGGGCCAGCACCGTCACGGCCCAACTCATGCTCAACTGCCCATCTCGTTCAAGGTCGACGTGGTGCACTCCATCTGCCTTGGGCGCTTCGCCTGAATAGCCGACAATCACGGTGGCACCCGCTTGAGCCAGATGTTCGTATCGCTCGGAGAGCGCAGAGTAATAGCCCTCCTGCTGAACCAAGGTGAGGATCAGCACCCCTGCAGGTGCAGCTGCTGCGATGGCTTCAATCGCAGCGCTGACATGACCCAAGGAGCGCTTGGGGTGAACCTGCATCTCGTCAAATAGTGGATTCTGGGTCATGGTCAGGAGGTGCCTATCAGTTCAGTCCTAGACCGTAGCAAGCTGCTCACGCCCTTGTGTCTACAACGAATCCCGCTGCAACATCTAGTTTGATG
>JBAXCX010000240.1:0-2226 GCA_037141255.1 Actinomycetes bacterium
GCGTTTGCTTTGAGTGATCAGCCTTGGATCGTGGCAGTACGAATGGTGTCCGAGGGAGTCGATATTCCCAGGCTGCGCATTGCTGTGTTTGCCACGATGACCACAACGGAGCTGTTCTTTCGTCAGGCAGTCGGAAGAATTGTGCGCTGGACCAAGGGCGTTCCTCGTCAGAAGGCGTACTTCTTTCTGCCTGACGATGTTCGGCTTCGACACTTTGCTGCGAATCTGGCCGAACAGCGACGACACAGTCTGCGCAGACGTGCCGATGCCGAGGAGAGCGGCGAACTTGGCCAAGCTGAGTCTGGCTTTGACGAACCACCTGGGCTTGAGGACGAGCAGATGAGCTTGTTCACTGTGATTGGCTCGGTGGCTCTTGGTTCGGCCGGTGAGAGTGCACCCGGGCAGGCCCAAGGTGTCGACAGCATGACTGGCGATGAGGGCGTGTTTGCAGATGACCCCGATGGTTCGCTCGGTGATTCCCGCGATGACGGAGGAGTGGACCTAGTTCTGCTGCCTCCGCCGCTGCCAAGTGGTGCAATGCCGAGAGAGGCAGGCAGCGCACTTGAGGGCTCGGCGGGAGGAGCGCTCGACAAGATGACTCTTCGGCAGCGCAAAATTGCGATGCGCGATTACAACGCCGATTTGGCCCGCGACTTGGTGCGTGCAACCGGATGGAGTCACCCTCAAGTGAACGCGGAACTCAATCGGTTGTCGGGAATCCGAAAGATTTCTGAAGCCACGCTGGATCAGCTTGAGCGGCGGCTAATTGCTGGTCGTAAGTGGCTGAAGTCGACCTAAGCGCTTCGCTCTGTTTGGACTGATCTAGCAGTCAGGGTCTCGCACATAACGGGCCGCATCGCACACTCCGTCTGGAATATCGGTGTTGGCACCCGAGTTCACTCCGTAGTCCGCACTGCCACTCCAATATGGGCCGAGCAGAATGAAGAATGCAAATACGGCGATGGTTGCGAGCAGAGCTAACGAGCCAGTTACGATGCCGGCAATAGCCTGGCCTTTCCCCCTGTTATCAATCAGCTTCTTCGAATTCGTCAGCCCAACGAAACCCAGTACAACTGCCAGTATTCCCAACAGTGCACCAAGTCCGCAGAGCCAGAACAGAAACAGAGAGACGATGCCAGTGACCAAAGCAGCAGTAGCAGTCCCGTTAGCGCCACTGGTTGATGCGGCAGAACTAAGTGCCGTTGGGTGAGCACCGTATAAAGAAACTGCTGCTGGTGGCGGCGAGCTCGAGAATTGTCCCGGCGCAGACAGCGGGGGAGTCGTAAAGCTCGGAGTCGGTCCTTCTTGGGCCGGCGGCTGTGATGGTGACTGCCAGGGCAGTTGAGTGGGCGGCTGAGTCGGGGGCTGAGTGGGCGGCTGCCATGGCGGCTCTGTCGGTGGCTGATCACTCATCTGAAGGTTCCTCTCAGCAGATAATCACTCAGACTATCGCTTAGGTGAATTTTTGGCGGGGAGAGGTTCCCAAGGCTTTTCGGGCCAGGGATGTTTGGGATAGCGGCCGCGCATTTCGGCCCGCACAGCGCTGTAGCTGCCACGCCAAAAGCCAGGCAGGTCATTCGTCCGTTGAACGGGTCGTCCGGCCGGTGAGAGAAGTTCCACCGTCACGGCGACTCGTTGTGCCCCGACCACAGGGTGTTCATCGCATCCAATGAGTTCGCGTAACCGAACTGACGCCAACACTGTTGCTGGCTCCCCATCAACCTGGCCGTAGTGCAGCGGAATCTTTTTGCCTGTGGGCAAGACCCAGTGAGTGGGAGCCAGTTCGGGCAGTTCGCGCGTCTGCTCCCAACTGAGCTGCGACTGAAGGGCTGCTCGCACATCGATTCGATTGAGGTCTTTTAGTGTTTTGGCTCGGTCCAAGAAGGGGCCAAGCCACTCGCTCAGAGTCTCGGTCAGATGCTCATTCGGCCAATCCGGCCAAGTTTGCTCCCCAACGTTGGTGGCCCGCAGCAGTGCAACTCGCGCCCTCAGCGAGTCAGCCTCTTTGAACCGGCCCAGCAACTGCAGACCCTCCTCGCTCAACGCCTGATTGAGTGCCGCGTGCAGAGCGGCCTGCGGTGGGTTGCTCAGGGGCTGTGCTCCAAAGGTGATTGCACCAAGGCGAGACTGACGAGTGGCAGTAACTCGGCCCTCGCGTGCATTCCACTCGACTGTGTCCTCGGTCAGAATCTGCGCTCCAAGTACTTCGCGAACGGTGTCTTCACT
>JBAXCX010000241.1:0-2163 GCA_037141255.1 Actinomycetes bacterium
TTGGAATCAGCTGAGCAAGCACCACCGCTGCTGCAGTTGAGTAACCGGCATGACCGGAAACATAAGAAGGAAACGGTGGGGTAAGCAGGGACGGGAGCCACTGAGGAGAAAGGTCCTTTCGGATGACGGTGACGGGGCGAACAAGGTCATAGGTGTACTTGGAATCCCAGATCGCAACGCTCGAGTCAAACATGGCTGTTGAAAGCACAGCTAACGCGCTTGCCTGATCGGCCACGTCGGTGGTGCGCAGAGCCTCATCGGCAACATCGGTGAGCCAGTAACCAGGAGGGGTAGAGCTACCCGGACCCATGTCCCAGAACCGCACAATGCGTAGTTGCCGGTCAGACAGGTTGCTACCCACAGCGAGGACTTGCTCAGCAGCAGCGCGGAACTCAGCCGAACCTGGCTGTGGTGGTGCTTTGGGGCGGAACTGACTTCCCGAGGTCAGATTCCAAGGACGCCAGCTGCCGGCGTTTGGCTCAAGCGCTGGCGAAAACATCCCAGGCGTGGGCACCCAAGAACCATCTTGAGCGCCTGCTGAATCGCCCGTCCAAGGCGCTGCGCCATCCTGATTGGCATAGGCCAGCGTTGCCGTCCCGACCGAAACACCAAGGTTCCAGCCGGCATCGATTTGCGAAGGCCATACTCCCCCGCTAGCTATCAGCCGATCACGGGCCACCTGGCCGAGTTGCTCAAAGCGAGGGCATTCAACCGGAAGTGCCGAGCAAGCAACCGTCTGCATGGCTGCCGCAGAGACAATTTCTGGTGGCAACGAGGTTGCGGGCAACTCCACGCCCCAGCCATCCGTACCGGGAATTGGTTTGGCCAGCGCCTTATTGGTCTCGGCGGGCGTCTTTACGGGCGCAACTGAACTCTGAGCCGCTGCAACCACGGCCTCATGTCCGGCAACTCCCAACATCGCTGCAAAGCGAGACATGCGAAGTGGGTTGAGTGATCGGCGGCGTCCCACATCGATGAGCAGATCCATAAAACGCGTGGGCGTTGCCTCAGACACTCTCGTATATCCG
This sequence comes from Actinomycetes bacterium, assembly GCA_037141255.1. Classification (GTDB taxonomy): domain Bacteria; phylum Actinomycetota; class Acidimicrobiia; order Acidimicrobiales; family Microtrichaceae; genus IMCC26207. The sequence goes on from JBAXCX010000241.1 coordinate 1,029, forward strand.
TCAACACCGCTAGCCGGCGGTCGAGCAGCAAGCTCCTCACGAAGTTGCTGGAGCGCGGCTAGTTCAGCTTGAGGCTCGGGACTGACAGTGACCCCCGCAACGGCTGCGGGTAAGTAGCTCCATCGCTCGCTCGCTGGAGCGAACACACCTAGCGGCTCGGCTGGCTGCTGGCCGGCTGCTTTCACCTGGGATGCTTGAGAACTGCCCGACTCGTTAGCCGAGTCACTCGTGGCTTGCGTCGAGCGCTCTTTGTCTGCCGAGCCTGCGCTAGAGCAGGCCGAAAACAGCAGCGCCAGAATCGTTCCCACCGCTACTACTCGAACAACTTTAGACACGATTCCCCTTCTCCAAAGAGTCACACTCCGACACAAGTCCCCCCTGTGCCAACCGATGATATTGCTCTTTGGACGATACCAGAAGACTTATTTTTGCCGGCTTAGAACGAATTCAGGCTCGGCCTCAAGGTCTTACAGATCTAATGCTGAGCGGATATCGGTTTGCGCAAAGTCCTGCCCCACAAAGAGCAGGCTTTCGTTGCGGGCCAGGGCCAAACCGTATGCAAAACAATCACCAAAGTTAAGCCCCGCCGGATGACGTCCCTTCCCAAACCGGCGCCACCCGTCAACAGCAAGCCGAGCTACCTCGGCTGTCACATCCTCAATGCCGATCTCGAGACGCCGGAGTGCCTCATCGGCAAGAAGAACCCCTTCAGCTCCCGCTCTGCTCTCCACCACCATGAGTAACTCGACGTGATTGGCGGCAGAGATAACTGATTGATCGGTACTACTCAATAAGTTGTCGATTCGCGGCGCCTCTGGCTCTCCGAGAAGGAGCGCCATGATTGCAGAGGTGTCAACCACCATCAGCCCGGTAGCCCATCTGAGTCGTAGCCAACTATCTCGTCAGCAGTTCGGGAATCAAGGACGGTAAGGGTCTGGAACTCGACTGCCAGATCAAGCGCTGAACGTCGCGGAAAGCGGGCCAGACGCTCACCCTCGAGTTTTGCTCGTATTGCCTCGGTTACGGCTTCCGTGATGGATTCACCCGTAATCTCGGCCAGTTCCCTGGCCATTCGATCTGCGCGTTCGCTCTTGATGCTTAGTGCCATTCTAGAATTCTAGCAATAATTCTAGCA
>JBAXCX010000242.1:0-2151 GCA_037141255.1 Actinomycetes bacterium
GTATAGATCGTACGAGTGTCAAAATCTAGAGGGCTCATGAGTTGATCTGCATAAGTCAGCGCAAGGTCGCCGAGCAGGATTGCAACTCCCTCCCCGAATCGCCGAGCTTCACCCCTCCAGTGAGCGTTGCGATGTTGTTCTGCTGCGCCAATATGGACTGTCTGGTGGTGACGGCGCATATCCGAGCCATCCATGACGTCGTCATGCAGTAGGGCAAAGGCATGAAGGAGTTCAAGCCCGGCGCACAGGTCGATGATCCAAGGGTTGTCGGGGTCCCCACCCGCACCTAGGAAAGTCCAGTAGGCAAAAGCGGGGCGAACACGCTTTCCGCCTTCGCCACAGAAGCGGTCTAGTTCGCCCAGAGCTGGTCCAAGGTCTGCATCGAACGCTGCCCAGCGCCGCTGCTCAGAGGTCAGGAAAGCCTTGAGGCGAGCATCCGTGAGCGTGGCGACGAATGCCAGCGGGGCGGGGCTTGTAGTTTCGGTGGCGATAGAAGGAGGCGTCACTACCTCATTCTTACTTCTCCTGAGAGAGTTTTTATAGTCAGGCACGCAGTCCGACCTAACTTCCGGTCCTAACTTCCCGTCCCGGCTACCCGTCCCAAAAGCCCGCTCTGTCATGCGTCAGACCCTCTGGGGAGGGTCCCTCGCATAACAGAGCAGTTGCGGTGGGGGCGCGAGAGTAGATTTGAGGGTTGTGGCTCACCAAAAGGGGACCAGTGTTACACCGATGCAGGTGGCAGTCGTGGGATTCCTGCTGGTTTCCGGAGTGCTCTTGGTGCTTGGCCGCTTCGCGGAAGCCCACGAGATGTTTCCCGGTCGCCAAGAGTTCGAACCCGGAGGCGGGTGGTTTGGGCCTTGGGTGCGCTGGGATGGCAACTGGTATTTCCACATAGCCCGCGACGGTTATGACTGGGGAACGGGACAGTTTCGTTCGATCGCCTTTTGGCCCTCCTATCCCATGGCAATTCGGGCAGTCTCAGTGCTCACGCACGACCAATATGACGCTGGGCTGATCATCACTTGGCTCAGTGGCTGCACCGCAATTTTGTTGCTAGCCAAGTGGTGTGAACGGCATCTGACCCGACTCGCAGCAATCTCTACGGTGGTAACACTCCTGATCTTTCCGTTCGCCTGGTACCTGCACTGGTCTGTCTACGGCGACGCATTCTTTGCAGCCTGCGCACTCGGAGCTTTTATCCTTCTCGAGCGCGACCACCCGGTGCCTGCGGGCCTTGTGGGGGCTGTTGCCGCGGCAGGTCGGCCAATGGGAATTGCTGTTGCCTTCGGGCTGATCTTGTTGATGTTGGAGCGGCGAGACTGCTTCAAGCCGCTGCTGCCCCGATCTGTTGTGCAGAGCGATCCGACCTTTGGCCAGGATCAGCGCAGCGATCCGCTCTGGCGTCGGCCGTTGGTTTGGTTGCGAGTTCCTCGCAGTGTGACCTTGCGCAATCTTCGCTTCCGAGACGCTGGGGTTTTTCTGGCCCTCACCGGTCCCGCTTTGTACCTAGCATTTCTCGCTCGCACCCAAGGGACTCCGCTCGCATTTATTGATGCAGAAGGAGTTCCCGGTTGGGATCACAAGCCGGGCCCACATACTTGGTTCAAGGTTGCGATTTATGAGAATTTACGCAACGGCGGGTTGACACAAGGCGTGTACGCAATGTTGCTACACGGGGCGATTGCGGTTGGTGCACTGCTGCTCATACCCAAAGTCATTCAAAAATTTGGCTGGGGCTACGGCCTGTACTGCCTCATACTGATTGGAATTCCAGCTGTCTCGAGCAAGGACTTCTACGGCTTGGGAAGGTACGTGCTTGCAGCCTTTCCAGTACTCGCCGTGATTGGCGACTGGCTCTCAAAAAAGCCGCTGGCACTCCGGTGCAGCATTTGGATAACAAGCGCCGCGCTGGCCCTCTTTCTCTCGTACTCGTACGCTCGTGGTGTCTATGTCGCCTGAACCCAGTTTTGAAACCGATCCAAACACCGAGGTTGCTATCTCGGAGCGCTTGATCACGGTAGTCATACCCATGTGGAATGAGCTCGAGATGCTGCCTCGGACAATCGAGGCCATGTCGAAGGAATTGGATTCACTCGTCGAGCATGGTGCAGCTGGAAACTGGGAACTTCTCTTTGTTGATGATGCATCCAC
>JBAXCX010000243.1:0-2132 GCA_037141255.1 Actinomycetes bacterium
AGACCTCACCAACGTAGTTGTAGGCATCGACGGAAACGCATGGATCGACACGGCCTGCGATGACCGGTTCGCCGCTCGACCGACCACCGTTCCAGCCGATGACCCACAACTAGCTGTCAGCAAGTTCTTCTATGACGGCCCTAAGCGTCACGGATTGCAAGACGTGTACCGAGCTTGGCTTCACCAAGACCCCGCCCGAATTGATGCGATTCGCTCTCGTCGACCACTCGGACCCCTTGCCGTGACCTTTGTGCGGGGCACGACCCGCAAAGTTGCTGATCGCTTTGATGCGATCATGGCCTCTCCGGCTCTCGCTGTGCAGCAGGTTGACCACAGCTACGAGGATTCAGTTTCTGCCGGCAGCGACCACTCATACGTGCTCGCCCAACTCGACTGACCCGAGCCACTTTGTTCTGCTGAACAAAAGCCTCAGATAGGGCCTTTCGACCTAAATTTCAGAGAAGACCGCTTTTGCCCGGCCCATTCCCCTAACCATGAACCATGATGGCTAGGTGACAACACGCAAGCTCTCCCTCAAACCCTCGGATCTGTTCGCTGCAGCTCTTCACGCCGTGAAATCTCACCCGATCATCACGCTGGTGTGGGTGGCTCTAGCGCTACTGGCAATTGGGATCTCGGTCTACGGCGGCCTGCCACCCGTGGTGACGGTGGCGTTGCTGGGAATGGTGGCAGCGGGAGCGCTGCTGTTGTGGGCCCTCTGGTCTCGCCGCCAACCCGCAGAAACGCCAATCGCAACCTCTACAGCCGGACGCATGGGAGTGGTTGCCGTGCTGGCCTCGGGCGTGTTGACCTTTGGCGTCATTCAACTGGTGCCTTACGGCCACGCTCACTCAAATCCACCAGTCACGGGCGAGCCGAAGTGGGCGACCCCTGAGACGCGCCAACTCATGGTGGACTCTTGCTTCGCTTGCCATTCCAACGAGGTCGACTACCCGCCGTACGCCTCGATTGCGCCAATTTCTTGGGAGGTTCAACACCACGTGGAGGAAGGCCGCAATGCGGTCAACTACTCGGAGTTTGCAACCAACCCTGGCGAGGCCGAGAACTCGATTGAGGTGATTCAGAATGGTTCGATGCCACCCGCCTACTTCACCCGATTTGGTCTTCACTCCGTAGCGAAACTCTCGCCTGAGCAGACGAAACAACTCCTTGAGGGCTTACGGGCTACACCCGGCATGAGCGGCGGCTGAAATCAGGCCCGCCGACTTGATACAGCGTTTGCCGGAGCGTGGCCTGCTGCTGGACCTTCCCTCTCGCTGCACCAATTCGTCATAAGCCGGTTTTAAAACAAGTTTGCGCTCGCCCGCAGCGAACCAAAGATGAGGAGTCCTAGGTTGCGGAACTGAGCGGAACAACGTTGTAGAACTCGCGCACCTTCTCAATGGGCCAGTCCGCCATAGCCATGTGATCAGCCATCGAAAAATCAGAGGAGCACTCTGCGCCACGCTCAAGCGCCTCGCCCAACATCTCAATTGCACCAGGCCTGCTCAGAGTCGACTGCTTGGGATCAAACCCATCGAGTCGAGACATGCCAGCCTCGTGGATCGCCAAGCTGGACAAGAATCGAATCCAAGTGGCCTCGCTGTCATTCATCATGAACTCGAAAGCTCCGAGCGCAATCTCGCCTTCACCAGTGGGCTCATAGCCAGCAATCACATGATTCATATCGTGTTGCACATAGGTGCCGTTGCTAAACACGCTCTCCGGGACCGACCCGGGGAAGGGGTAGTTGTGGCCCTTATCAAACTCGAAATACATGCGACCCAACGTGCCCTCTGGGAGGTCACCAAGCGCCTCGAGTTGCTCAACTAAATCAGGGTCAAGATCAGTTGGAGCCACGCCGCGGTCGCGGAACCGAGGCTCATCACGGATCTCGTCCCACTCACGGAAATACCGCATCATGTCTTCGCTCGCCTGCGCTGCGCCTTTGTCGATCCATGTTCGAATGACAGTTAGCGAGTCGCCAGTGGTATCCATAGCCGCAGCGCACTCCTCGACCCGGGCTACTTGATCCTCCGAAACCGGGTGCCGGCACATCTCGAGGATGACAAGCAGACCGATATATCGCTTGCGCGCAGCAGGATCAGTGACCACCGCTGCCACCTCTTCGG
>JBAXCX010000244.1:0-2088 GCA_037141255.1 Actinomycetes bacterium
AGGAGCGAATTGGCGGCCACTCCCCCACCAATTGCAAGCGCAGTTGCGCCAACCTCGGCGGCAGCCCGACGAGCCTTTGTCACCAACACATCAACCACAGCTGCTTGAAAGCTGGCCGCCACATCGGCAGTCGAGACTTCGGGGTGCTTGCGCACGTAGTTCACCACCGAGGTCTTGAGCCCACTGAACGAAAAATCCAGCCCCTGATCCATCATGGATCGAGGAAAGGCAATGGCCTCTGGGTCTCCTGAAAGGGCCTCATGATCAATAGCTGGACCACCCGGGTAACCGAGCCCCAAGAACCGGGCGACTTTGTCGAAGGCTTCACCGGCAGCATCGTCGAGTGTTGAACCCAACAGCCGATAGCGACCGTGGCCTTCCATACAGACCAACATTGTGTGACCACCCGAGACCAGCAAAACCACCAGCGGAAAGGTCAGTTCGGGATCTTCAAGAAACGCTGCGTATAGGTGCGCCTCGAGATGGTTCACCGAGATGAACGGCACATCCCAGGTCAGCGCAAGTGCTTTTGCAGCAGAAACGCCCACCAGCAGAGCGCCGATCAGCCCGGGGCCAGTGGTGGCAGCAACCGCATCGATCCGGCTTCCGTCTAGGCCGGCCTCTACGAGCGCTCGCGCAGTCACCGGAATGATGAGTTCGTTATGCGCGCGACTCGCAATCTCGGGAACAACCCCACCGAAGCGAGCATGAAGGTCCACTTGCGAACTCACCACAGAGGACAACACATCGGTGCCTCCGCGGACGCAGGCGGCCGCTGTTTCATCACAAGAGGTTTCAATGCCCAAGATGATCAACTCTGCATCGCTCATTCTGAGTCTCCTAGTCGAGCCTGCTGCTGCGAGGCACTCTCAATGCCGCTCAGCCTCTGGTCATAGCTCTCGCTGTTTACATCGTGCGCCCACATGATCAGCCCATCCTCTCGAGGGTCCGAGTAGTACTTATGGCGAATACCACCGGGCGCAAAACCAAACCCCTGATACAACTTTTGAGCTGCTTCGTTACTGGCGCGCACCTCGAGGGTGACCGCAGTAAGGCCCTGCAGGACGGCTTGTCTCATGGTTCCGAGGAGCATCCGCTGGGCAATGCCCAAGCGCCGGTAGTCGGGGTGCACTGCAATGTTGGTGATGTGGCCTTCGTCCCCGGTGTACATCAGGCCGCTGAACCCAACCACAACATGGCGATCAAGCGCTACTACGTAGGAGCGGCTCGTCGGCATTCGGAGTTCACCCAAGAACAACCCCAGCGACCAGGGGTGAGAGCTCGCCTGTTGCTCAATGGCCACCACTCCACGCAGGTGACGGCGCCTCATCGGCGAGATCGTGATGAGCGAACGAGAGAGTGCGGAGTCTGGCGAACCTGTCAGGCTGACAGTCATGGCGCAGAGTCTCTTGTCGCCCAGTTAATTTCCGCGTCAGGCCGGCGTAGATACATCGGCTGAATAGAATCAATCTGCTGAAAGTCCTCACGCAGCGCCTGTGCATGCGCTAGCTGCACCAGAGAAGCGGCCGAGGGAAAGCTATTCCCTTGATCCACGATCTCTACTTTAGTGAGACCGTCAAAGGCCTCGCGGTAGCGATGTGCCCCGTCGCCAACGAGCAGCACCTCTTCGCTCAGCGCGAGCAACTCAGAGGCCAGATCATCGGCACTTCCAACAGTTGGTTCAGAGATTCTCTGCACTCCGCCGGGCACCTGTCGATACAGCGCGTAATACAACTCATTTCGGCGAGCGTCGATCGCCGCAACAATCAGGCGTGGCGTAAAGCGAACAGGGAAAGCCAACAAGTCCAGACTCGACACACCAATCATGGGGACTCGCAGTGCAAAGGCAACCGCCTTGGCTGTTGCAACCCCTACTCGCAACCCCGTAAACAACCCTGGCCCAATGTCTACTGCCACCAGGCCAATCTCTGAGAGTTCAATCTGAGCTTGCTCGCAGATGAATGCAATGGCAGGAGTCAGGTTCTCTGCATGGCGCTTTCCTTTTGCCGAATGCGCCGAGGCAAGAACCCCTTCGTGGCCACCGATTGCGCAGCCCGCTTGAACAGTGGCCGTCTCGATTCCCAGAAT
>JBAXCX010000245.1:0-2052 GCA_037141255.1 Actinomycetes bacterium
GTGCCGCCTGCTGTTCAGGGCTTTGGCCAACCCTTTGATGGGGTGGCCGAGTATGCGCAGTACGGGCCTAGCCAAGTCACTCGTTCCGCTCAGATCAACCAGCCGTTAGGGCAAAAAGCTGCAGACAAGCTGGCCAAGAAGCTGGGACTCAACAAGAAGGATGTGCTGACCAAGACACAGTTTGCGCAGCTCGTTAGCGGTCAGGGTATTGATGGAAATGCGCAGGATGCGGCAATTATCGATGCAAGCGTCCGCATCCTCACCAACACAACCGGAAACCCGCTCTACCCCGAAGCCAGCGGCGCTGCACCGATTGTCTTGGCTAGCTACGGCCTCACCGTCAACACCGATGGCATGCTGGAAAGCCCTGCAAATGCAACTTCTCCACCTCGCGAAATCAATCAGCTTCTTCTTCCTGGTGGCTATATCAACACCTGGTGCCTCGATAACGGAGCAGCAAAATCTCTGGAAATGCTCTACCAATCGGCGTACACGCCAGAGATTCCGTTCGCAACTGAATCGCAGCAGATTAGTGACTTCGCACAGCTAGCAACCTTTCAACAGGGTGAGCGCACTTCCGTGGCGGGGATGTCCGTGGTCCCGTCTCTGTTTGTCATCAACTTCTCTCTGATCTACATGTTGAACCCCAAGCTTGCCGCCAAGATGCCAGCGTATTGGGCCCCGATTCCTACCCCTGTGGCACAGGCTCTTGCAGCAACCGGAACAACCACCGGTCAGGTGCCTTACAGCGAGTACGAGTCGTACTTCAACGCACCGGGCTGAGACACCAGCCTGACGCACCCAAAATGTCACATCTTCACCCTGTCTGACTCATAGGGGTGTAGGGCGAGTTCAGCCCTGCAGCAACTTTGAGGAGACACGGTGACTACATCAGCACAACACACAGCAGGCCCGTCAGCAGGGCCGGTTTTGGCACTTGAGCATGCATCGCTCGGTGCCCCAATTACCCGAGCTGGGGTCACCTTGTTCCCGGTGTACTTGTTCCAACCGCTCTCGGCTCCGGTAGTAACGGGCCTTCCAGACTCCATTGCAGTCAAAGAAGCAGAGTCTGAGTCGGTACCTACACTCTCGGTCACCAGCATGATCGATCAGGTGTTTCTGCTGGTCGAAGGCGAGACCGTGGCCGGTGGTCTACAAACCCGCTCACTGAACGTGAGCGTGCTGGTTCCCCCACGAGCCAGCCTGGACATTCCCGTCTCGTGCATTGAGGCGGGCCGCTGGGGAGGGTCTCGTAGCTTCACCGGATCCGCTGGCCATGTGAGCCGGCGAGTGCGACGGGCAAAATCGGCCGGAGTTGAACAGAGCCTGCGCCACACTGGCCGAAAGACCTCGAATCAGGGGGCCGTATGGGACTCGGTGGACTATGAACTCACCCGGCTCTCGATGGACGCTCCAACCAGAAACTATGCAGACCTAGAGGTGATCTTCGGTGAAAGCAGTGAGGCTGCACCACAGGAGCATCGCCGCCTAGCCGACGCAGCTGCCGAACTGATTGAGCTCGGTCCGCTGCCAGGGCAATGCGGGGTAGTGGTCACCCACGGGTCACGCGTGGTTGCAGCCGAAATTCTGGCAACTCCCGAACTGCTCGCCGCTCAATGGGCGGCAATGGTGCGAGCACACCTGCTCGATGCACCAGCAGAGTTGCACGGTCGGCCCTCGGCTAGTCGTGCACTTCGATTCATCCTCCGGCTAGCAACATCCAAGGCCACTCAGGCTCAAGGTGTTGGGCTGGGAACCGAACGCCATATTCGTACCTCTCGCATGGTGGGGCAGGTGCTGACCTGGGAAGACACGATGATCCACGCCAGCGCATTTGCCTTAGCCGCCTAATGAACAAGGTTCACCCGCACCAAAGATGAAAGAATGAACTTGGGAAAAGGGATAGGGAGAACAATTGAAGAACAGATCTGACTACATCGATAGTCCTACGCCTTGCGTACTGACCGACCGGGCAACTGGGGTGGTGGTCTGCTCGGCAGCCGGGGATGCGCTCGGCGCCGGCTACGAATTCGGGCCAGCCTTTGGAGAAGA
>JBAXCX010000246.1:0-2022 GCA_037141255.1 Actinomycetes bacterium
CATCGGTGCGAATCATCTCACCAAGCTGCGCAACAAGCGCTGTGCCGTCACCAAACTGTTCGCTCAAGGTCTGGGCTCCTGAACTCTGGGCCCCTGGAATTTGTGACTCCGACATGACTGCCTCAATTCCTCGATTTTTCGCGATCACCCGAGTGGACCGCCAAGAAACCGCAGGTTACTAGGCCCGTTCTGGCCATTGGGTTGCAGGGAGGTCGATATCCGACCCTTGTGCAACCCAATAGCCAAATGCCAGGAGCAACTAAACCATCCTTGCCAACTAGCGCTAGCCAGCAGCGGCAGTGTCTGCAGATTCTTCCTCGGGATTGGACTCCGCCTCGGACTTGGCCCCATGCGGCAAGTCTTTGGTGAATGCAAGCGAGATAAGTGCTAGCAGCGCAGCAGCAAGCAGGCCTGTCTTGAGCGCCTGCAGCTGAGCGGACTCGTAGTTGTCAACAATCGCTGTACTGGTTGCCTCGTCCAATCCAGCTTCTTGCACTGCCTGCTCAATCTGCGAGGAATCCACAAAGTCCACTCCAGACTCAACGGCCAGACCGACTTGTGCTGACACTTCGGCGCTGATGCGGTCGTCTTGTTCAACCTTGGTGACGAATACTCCAGTCAACCCAGCGAGCACGATCGCTCCTATGAGAGCCACACCCAGAGAAGACCCAAGTTGTTGACCGGTGTACTGCAAACCGCCGGCTTCGCCCCGACCAGATACATCAACCGAGGACTGCACCACATTGCCCAACTGAGAGACCATCAGGCCCATGCCAATCCCAAGAACTGCCATCGACCCCGCAAACCCAATATTGGCAAGGTCCGGTTTGATGCTGATGAGCAGCAAGATCGCAGCCAGCATCGTGGTGACCAACCCAGCACGCACAATTGTCCTCACTGCGAACCTGCTCGAGAGTCGAGAACCTGCAGCCGATGCAACGAGCATGGTGACCGAGACGGGCAACATTTTGATTCCCGTCTCAAGGGCGTTCAGTCCGATCACCAGTTGCAGGTACAACGGAATCACAAAGAACACACCCATCAGAATCAAGTTCTGGCTAAACAGGCCAATCAACCCGGAGCGCAAGGGCGGAATCTTTAACAGGTCAAGGTGTACCAGCGGGTCTGTCCCGATGGCCTCACGATGACGTTGCCAGCGCAAGAACCCCCACAACGCCACTCCACCCGCAGTGATCACAAAAATAGTGAGCGAGAACCCGAAGATTTCAACGGGCGAATCTTTTGGTCGCAGCCAACCCCAAGAACTGGATTGCAGAACTCCAAGCACGACCAAACCAAGCCCGCTCGCAGCTAACAAGCTTCCAATAAAGTCGAGCCGGGGAGCAGTGCCCGTTCTGGGCGTGTCAGTGATCAGGCCACTCATCGCCAGAATGACGAGCACAAGAATCACCTCACCCACAAAGACCACCCGCCAAGAGAGTTCAGTTGTGGCCCAGCCGCCCAAGATGGGGCCCAAGGCAATTCCAGCACCAGCCACGCCACCGATCACGGCGTAGGCGGCCTTGCGGTCATCGCCTTCAAAGTTGCCGGCTATCAACGCCGCTAGCGCTGGCAAAACCAGTGCAGCACCGAGCCCCTCCATGACAGACCAACCCAGAGTAAGGATTGCCACCGTGGGGGCAATGGCAGTTACCGCCGAGCCACAGCCATAAATGACGAGGCCGACGATAAACGCACGCCGGCGGCCGATGATGTCGCCGATTTTTCCGCCAGTCAGCATGAACATCGCCATGACCAAGCAGTACAAAGTGATCACGGCTTGAATGGTGGTGACCGTTGTGTCGAAATCCTCCACAAGTGTGCTGATCGACACGTTCATTACGGACTGATCCAGCACCATCACGAACTGAGCAGTTCCGAGTGCTACCAGCGGCAACCATCGCTTGTTGCTCTTTGGTCTCGATTCTAAAGAACTAGCGGCAGACATGATCTGCGCAAAACTACTCGGTTGCCTTTTTCCGCTCAATCACGGCCGTCGACTTGAGCACATTGTGTGCCACG
>JBAXCX010000247.1:0-2008 GCA_037141255.1 Actinomycetes bacterium
CCCTAGTGGTCACTTCTGTGATCTCTGGATGTGGTTCTGGAAAGGATCCAAATGCACCGGCTCCCAAGCTGAGTCTGCCGCCAGAGACCAACATTGCCTACGGATCAGACCTTGGTTGTACGGAGGCTGACGCTGCCCCCATAGGTGCGCCCGCTAGTGACTGTGGCGGATCGCAGCAACTCGACATCTACCGTTCGCCACAACCTGGCCCTAACCCGGTGTTGTTGTGGTTTCACGGGGGTGGCTTTGTGGCTGGCGATAAGGCAGGGGATGTTTCTGCCTACTTAGAAGCCGCACTTAACGATGGCTGGGACATTCTGGCGGTCAATTATCGCCTGACAACACCCGAGGGCGAAAACGAGTTCCCCACCGCAATTCAAGATGCGAAACGGGCCGTGCGCTGGGTCAAGGCCAATGCCACAGACCAAGACTGGGACTCCAATAGCCTGGCAGCGATGGGCGAGTCTGCTGGCGGAAATATCGCAGCCATGCTCGCAGCATCAACTAACGAGGCGGACCTTGAACCAACCAATCTGCCTGCTGAACTCTCTGGCAGCGCTACCGCGCCAATTGATTCAACGGTGATTGCGAGCATTGCTCTGGTTCCCGTGACTGATCTGGCACTGTTTGCCCAGAATGATGTTTGGGGAGACCTCGTCAATAGATACGTAGGCTGCAGCAATGAAGCCGAACGCTGCGAGGAAGGCTACGCGTTGGGCTCAGTACAAACCCATGTCACCCCGCAGAGTCGGCCACTACTCTCGCTTCACGGGATCAACGACCCGCTCGCCGCGCCACAGCAGGGGGTGTTGCTCGGAGATGCCTATGCTGCTGCTGGCATCCTTCCTCGCTTTAGCCAGATTGTGGTGAGCGATGGCCCAGAGCGCTACCAAGGCCACGAGGTTGACTACGAGCGATTTGTTGGCAGGTTTCTTGCGTTCCTCAACTCGGCCCAAACGACCTAACTCTGTCAATCAGCGCGGCGGGGCTTGCCAGTTTTCAACTGCTAGCTCAAGGTTGTGAATGTGTTCCTCAAGAGTCATTTCATCTTCAGCGAAATAACAGGAATGCGTCCAAGCGCCGGCAACACCAATCATCCAACCCCGCTGACAGGACCAATGTGGGGCACTCATACGGAACCGAAAGAGTTCTAGGTCCTCTTCGTTCCAAGTACCGACCCACTCGATCTCGTCTGGTGGCCTCCCAAGTTCGGACTCGTCACTTAACCACTCAACGAGTTCTGAGAGGGCAAGATTGCGAGACGTCCGGTACTCCAGAGGAATGATGTCCGCTTCGCCCAAGTCATCTAGTGCGCGAAACAGCGGAGACAGCGTTCGGGGGTCTCGAGCGAGCACTTCAATTCGGTCGGCGCCGACCCTCTTCCCACAGTCGGTAAGAGCTATGACACCGATGACCGAGACCAGCGGGTCTGCTGAGCCAAGCATTCGGTAGAGCGGCGAATGCTCATCCTGTCGATGAAACGAGGCCAACAGGCTGGCCAAACATGTGAGCGTCGGTAATGCATCAGCATTGGATTCCACAGCGAGGCGCTGTCCAATTACCGCATTGCAGTTAGCAACAATTGTTGAGGCAAGCGATGATGCAGATGCCAACACCTGACAGCGTGCAGCTCCGTCAAGGCGGCAGGCCTGTTGGACTTGCTGCAAGAAAGCAGCAATCTGACAACTCCAGCCCGGCCGAATGAGCAGTTCTGCAAACCCTTGGGCAAGTGCCGAGAGGTCCAACAATTGTTCATGGTCTTCGGCAGCGGAGTTCTCCAGGAGTGGATCAAAGACTGCATATCTCGGAGGAGTCAGCACATCAACAAAGCCGTCCATGCTGAGCAGAAACTGAATCGCCTGCACCCCTTTGGAATCCTGACGAAGAACCAGAAGCCGAATCATGGCCCATCGAGCATGCTGATCTGCTTGCAGAACTGAATCCACAACTGCTGCGGTCGACACAGAATGCGGCCGACTCCAGAGCAACCGGGCCAACTGTTCAGTCG
>JBAXCX010000248.1:0-1977 GCA_037141255.1 Actinomycetes bacterium
GTCTGAGATTAGCAATTCCTTAGATGCCCAAAGATTGGATAATTTATCCAGTTTTGATCTGCTATAAACTTTTCACTTAGGAAATAAAGAGTAACGAGGAGTCAGGGCGTGAATGTGGATCAGTCAGCGAACGAGAGCGGCGAGCCTGCGGAAATCGAGGCAGCGGAAACTGAGGCTGGGGTCGCTGAGGCTGCTGAGCCTCAGAAACACCGATCCAAGTCCCGGATGGTCATGGTGGTTGCAGGTGTCGTTGCTGCAGCGCTAGTGATTGGTGGGGTTGGCTTTGTTGTATCCACTCGGGATGAGCCCGAGGTGGCGAATGCCGGCACCGGGACCGACATCTTGGTCTTTTTAGGAGAGAGCGTTGCTGGTGCAGGTGTGGGCCACGTGTTTGAATCTGCGCTTGGTGCGCTCTTCCCTGAAGCGCCTGATCCGACGGAAGCCAAAGTGGATGAGGTCAAGGCTCAGATCGATGGCCTGACAATTCAGATTTCGGCTCTTCAGGCCGCCACGCAGGGTCTGAGCGATCAGGTAGATAAGAACTTTTGGTCAGAAAACGCCACCCGCTTGCAAGATGATTTAGCGGCGCTAAAGAACATGCAGACATCTTGGATTGCGCCGCTTGCTGCTGAAGGCGCTATTTATTCCAAGGCTCGTATTGCTGGTGACGCTGCAGCGATGGCTACAGCCGAGACAAATTTGAACAAAGCCCGAGATAATTTCATCAATGGGTACAACAACGCGCTCGTCACGAATGAGGGCATTGGTGACCGGTTGCACAATGACATCGTGCCGAGTGCCGGAGCGACCTCGATCCTTTCAGCCCGTGGCAAGGTGCTGATGGCTAAGGGCTACATCACTGCCAAGGACTCTCAAGAACTCAGGGACCTGTACGACACCATTGGTCAGCAGCAGGCCCTAGCGGTGTATATCAACGCAGAGTTTGAGGCCCTGCAAGAAAATGGTGATGGTGTGCACCAAGGGCTTGCCAACGATGTGGTGACTCGCTGGGAAACGAATCAGACAGCTGAACTTGCCGCCTTACCGCCTGTGATTCCGAAGGCTGTGATTATTGCCACCCCAAACAGGGTCACCGCCAACGCCCCAATGTGGATGGGGTCGGCAGATAATGCCCCACTTGATCCGTCCGGTCCAGACGGCACGCCGTTTGTGCCCGACCAACAGGCATATATCGACGCAATGCGAACGGAGGTCAACGCAAGCCGCAGCAATGACATTTATACCCCATTTAGCTCCTACGGTCAGCTGCTGACTGGGTGGGACTATCCCTCGACGCAAGCACAGTTGGATCAACTCACCGCGGCCGTGGCGAGCAGCCCGGGCACCACCGTTGCTGAACGCCTAGCAGCAGCAGGCAAAGGCCGGACCACAAAGTTCAGTTTCGTTCAACCGGGTTACCCCCCGATGGAACGAGTCTGGGTAAACCCACCGGCTACGAGTCCGTATGGCATTACCTGTGTGATCAGAAACCCTGGTTCTATCGATGTGGACTCGACGGAATATAAGTTCCAGGTGCACAATGTTGTGAATCTGAACGCTGCTGCTGCCACGATCTCGGGACTGCCGATGGCTATTCCGAGCCCAACCAGATTTAGCAGTTATAGCGACGGCATGGACGCAACCCTCTGCGCCGATAGAGTCAAGCCAGTCTGGCTAGCGGGCAATAAGACGTCCACTGGTCAAGCCTCCGGGCAAAACTCTGCTGAGGTGCTCTGGGTGAGAACAGTCGGCACCGGAGTGGAAGAGGACTACATGGCTCAAAGTGGGAACTACAACTACAACCTTCCTGCAAGCACCTATCCGGCAGCGGAAAAGTTTGCAACCGATCAGACTGAGTACCCGCCCAACAATGTCAACACCTGCACAAACCCACCTTCGCAGAAGTTTGTGGATGAGAACTGCTAGCGGTCAGCTGGTTTCGTAGAACTGCGAGTACCAACGCCTGAACTCGGCAAT
>JBAXCX010000249.1:0-1974 GCA_037141255.1 Actinomycetes bacterium
GCGAGTGCGATTGCTGCATCCGCTCGCATCGATGCGCCTCGCCTACTTGCTGCGGCGAGTGCGTCCTCGCCCAGGCGGGTGGCAAGTTCCCGGTTGAGTCCGGCGAGTTCGTCTGCGTCAAGCGGTGCGAACGGCAGGGCTGCGGCAGCGCCAGCAGCTAGTACGGCGCCAGAGAGCAGCGCCGCCTCTTCGTCGCGACCCTGCCTAGCCAGAATCCCCGCTACATGTCGCAGGCTGAGCCACTGGTTCGCCCAGTCCCCACCTCGGAACCACGTGCCGAGGACATCGCGATAGCCGCTGAGGGCCTCGTGGATCTCTCCGTTCATCGCTCGGAGCCACATTGCTTCTGTTCTAGCGAAGGAGCGCAGCCACAGGTTTCCTACGGAGTCAGCGAACTCGGCGGACTCTTCAAGCAGGCGCAATGCCTCCATAGGGTTCGTATGGGCCGCCGCCAAGCCGGCTGCGTAGGCTGCCTGTGACAATGCTGTTGGGCTTTCCAGAGAAGCAGACACCGCTTGGGCCTCTTCAGCCCATCGGGCGCCACCATCTGGGTCACCAATGCTGGTCTGGGCGACCGAACGCATGTAGAGCGCATGTGCTAAGAGGCCGATTCTGCCTGTGTTGCGAGCGACGTCGACCATCTGGTTCATCCACTCCACGGCGGTGTCGCTGTGTCCCTGATAGAAGAGTGCATTGCCGAGGACGCGTTCGGGCAGGCCGCAGGACTCCACTCGATGTCGTGAGCGAAGCTCGATTGCTTGGTCGGCGAGATTGACCGCTCGGTCGAGTTCACCTCGAACGAACGCTCCGTAGCCGACGACTGCGATTGCAGTGGGGCGCAGCGGATGGCCGGCTGCTGAGTCCATCGCTGCGACAGTCTCTGCCCAGTCCACTACCTCGTAACGAATCGCACGGAACCCGGGTTCGCTCATTGACACGACGATTCGCAATGCCGAGTCGGCGTCGTCCACAGCGATCGCTGTAGTCAGAGCGGAGCGAAGATTGTCGGCATCGCGGTCAAGGCGAACCACCCACTGCATCTCCTTTGGGCCTTCGAGTTCGAGCGCCCCAGCGACCGACAGATCGGTGAACGTGGCAAGGTGGGCGCGATGGATGAGCGGGCCGTCGGGTTGTTCGGCCAGGCGCTGGGCGCCGAACTGTCGCAGAGTCTCGAGCTGGGAGTAGCGGAACTGACCTCCGGACTGAGATGCCACGACCAGTGACTTGTCGACCAGGCTGCCGAGCAAAGATGCGAGGTTCTCGGTTGCGATTTGGCCGCCGCCACAAGTGCGCTCCGCTGAGTCCAGGTCAAAGCCGCCGGCAAATACCGAGAGTCGGTTGAAGAGTTCACGCTCGGCGGGATCGAGCAGGACGTAGGACCATTGCACAACGTCGCGCAACGACCGGTGCCGTTCCTCTCGTGCATGGCCGCTGCCGAGTAGTGCGAAGCGCTCTGTGAGCCGGTCTACAAGTTGGCTTGGCGTCATCGATGCCATTCGTGCAGCGGCGAGCTCAAGAGCTAGCGGTAATCCGTCTAGCTGGATGCAGAGCTCTGCAACTGCTCCGGCGTTGTCTTCGGTCAGAACAAACCCGGGAGACGCGTCTGCTGCGCGAGCAACGAACACTTTGACTGCGGATGCGCCGGCGATCTCGTTAAAATCCGAGGCAGCACCTGAGGGAATATCAAGCGTTGAGACTGGGCGCACGACTTCGCCCGCCATGCCGATCGGCTCTCTACTTGTGGCGAGCACGCTGACAGATGGGCACCACCTGATGAGTTCGCCAATCAGTTCGCCGACGCTGCCAAGTACGTGCTCGCAGTTGTCAATGACGAGCAGTAGTTCCTGGGGTCCAAGTACCTCAACTATGGCATCCGTGAGTGATCGCTCAGATCGGCGTTCCGCCTGTACTGACTTTGCCACTGCCGCGACAACTGCGGCGGGTTCGGCGACTGGAGCAAGCTCAACTAGCCGG
>JBAXCX010000250.1:0-1953 GCA_037141255.1 Actinomycetes bacterium
ACCTCTTGAGATGTCCAGCGGTGACGCTTGCGGCCAAACTCTGTGGGCACAGGGCTGAGCAGATATCCGTAGGTATGGTTCAGACCCGCGTGTCCGTAATCAAGGCCGGCATCGGTGCCAAGTCTTGCCTCGAAAAGTTGACCGAGCGCCTGCGGAACAGAGGCCGAGCCGTTCTTCTCGGTGGTAGTGCTGCTTCCCCAGGGATCGAGTACTGCCTCATCTGCAAGGTCCAAGTTGAGTAACTGCAGTAAGTCCGGAGATTCGCTCTGCAGAAGTGTTTCGGCCCATCTTGCTAGGTGCGGGTTTGCACTCGGAGGAGGCCCCGCATCAAGAAGCTCTGCTAGCTCTTGATAGTGGAGGTATGTCTCAGTCAGCTCTCCGAACTCGTCTTCTCGGATGCGGCCAGAGGTGACTGCGGTCTGCAGATGCTTGTGATCGACCTCATCTGCTGCTGAAGGCGGCAGCAGTTCCCCAAGGTTCGCTTGTATCTGCTGGAGCACCTTTCGGGAATGAAAATCCGCTGCTTCACTCACGAGAGCAAGCCTATCTGCCGGCCTCAACACGCACCTTCCCGTCCTCCCGATCGTGCTTGACAGAAGCTCAAGAAACTTGCATGCTGCTTGCAAGAAGTATATTTGCAGATTCTCTGCAAATACGACCGGGGGGATCCTTGATATGCAATTTCGCACTCACATGAAATTGATGGGCGTGGGCATATTTGTTGTTGTAGCGGCTCTCGCGGGGAGCGCTGGAGCAGCAGAATCCCCACAAGCAGGCCGAGCGACACGCACCGACTCCGACTCACGCAGTCCTCAGCACAGCACCAGCAACGCACCGTGGTTTCCGTCACTGAACGCCTCCGAAGCCTTCGACTCAGGTCGGTCGCACGTCTTCTCTGAGGCCTACTTCGGCGGATCCGAGCGTCGCGCCAACACGGTGACGAGTCAGTCATCACCCGAAAACCAGTACCCGTCGGCTTACAACATGGTCTATAAGGACGCCAAGCACGTGTACGTCTACGGCGGAAGCTACGGCGACGTCCCAGGCTCGATCGGTGCCTACGTGGCTCAGGTCGACCCGACCACGTTGAAGCCCATCTGGTACACGCAGTTGCTGAACTCTACCGCTGGCCCTGATGCGGGCACCTGGAACTACCCCGGAGTCATGGGCCTGCTCAAGGATGGCAACATCTACGTCACCTACAGCAACAAGTTGGCCAAGGTGAACCCGGGCACTGGTGTGGTGCTGGCCACCCTCGAACTCCCTCACCCGGGAGCAGCGGCTACGGACACCTCGTACAACGGATTCGATGCAACACCGAACGGAACCATCATCTTGAAGTCGCTTTACCGGACCGCAGGGTGCACGAAGCAGGGTCCGAGTGCACTCGATTGCTCAGGACCGGTGCCTCCATCGGTCATCGTGTCGGTCAATCCCAGCACCATGACAGTGAATGACACCGTACAGCTGACCCAACCCGCAGGTGCTCGGCCGACCATCTCGCAGTTCAAGGGGAAGACTTACTATTACTTGGTCCAAGGCGATTTCTACGGTGACGCCTATCCGGTGCGGTACATCATCTCGTCGACCGGACAGTTCACCTTCGACACGTCGTGGACAGCGCCCAATGTGAATCCGATCGCCGGACAGGGCGCCACGACATCTCTGGGGGTCTTCGGAAACTGGATGGTCATCCAGAACAACTCGCTCAAGTCCCAAGTGCCCCTGACGGTAACGGCGATCAACCAGGCTGATGGTTCCGTTGCGGCAAGCCTGCAGCCGTTCGCCAACATCCCGGTCGATCCGACGTATGCGGCAGCACTGGGTGCCACCAGTTGGGCTCCGGCTGCCGTGGCCGCCGACGCGTCCTCGGGACTCATCTATGCCTTTGATGCGGCTGCCCGCCGCGTCGACGCTTTGAAGCTCACCGTGACCAACGGCAAGCCTTCCCTG
>JBAXCX010000251.1:0-1949 GCA_037141255.1 Actinomycetes bacterium
CACTCTTTTCTGTGCTGGGTGGTCTTTGACATACGCGTGGATACGAAGGAAATCTGCCTTCGTTGCCCAGGGTCCATCTGGGGGAATGCACCCCGAGATTTCGATTGGCTCGAATCCTTCGACACCAAGTTTCCGAACGAGCACACCTGTCTCGTAGAACGAAAGATTGGTGAGCAGAGTGTTGATGACGCGGGTTGGTTCGTGGAGTGCGGTGTCAAGTTCAAGTACCGAGTCCGGGCCATGTGCGCGCTGAAGGCCATCAGTGGAAAACTGCCGCCGTTGTAGACCCTGAACGATCCGGGCATAGTCCCAATCGCTGCGACCGATGCGACCTAAAGCCCACCTGACGTTTGCTACTTGATCTACCGGGGTCTGACTGCCATCGGCTGCGATTGCAAACACCTCAGGCACCCCACCGGCAACCTCAGCATCAGCGGGGCGGCAACTCGGCGTGTCGAAAGTTATAACCCTGCTCCCGATAACTCCACCTGTTCGAGAAACAAACGACATGAGCCCTGGCGGTACGGGGTGCGCAAGCGAATACGAGCACCTGTTATTCACCATGGATTTCCCGGTGCGTAACACCATGCCTGTTCGGGTTTGTCCGGGTAACTTCTCTGCATCTGCTTCGCTGAACTGTGCCGAGAAGAACACCAGTAGTGAATCCGTGCCGGTAGCGCTCCTAATCCCGTAACGGCTATCACCGATGAATCCTTTTGTCTGGCTGAGATACAACATCGCTGGCCCTAAGGCCCAGGCCTGACGAGTGATCCGGTCTATTCGTCGACCCAAAATCAAACATGCGCCGATTGAGCGCATAACTGCAGTGACATATTGGACAAAGGGTTGAGAGTCCTCGTCGTCAAGCTTTCGCCCGCTTCCTACTGACAACACGATGTACACACCGTGGACCGCTCGAAGGTCAACGGCTACAAAGCGATTCGTAAACGACTTCTTATCCGCTCCGACAGAACGCACCGGTTTGGCATCTTTCAACTGCCTTGCCAGTTCAGCGACCGTTGGCAGATCGCTTCGTATGTCAATCCCGAAAGTCGCTAAGAGATCCACCGCGCCAAGCAAATCGTTCACTGCAGACTCTCGAGCCTTCACGCCATGCGGCGAACTGTAACGACCGACAAGGACAATAGGGTCGCCACCGCGGTAGCGGGCAGCGAGTGCATCAGGCATTCCCGTTGGCTGTGGCCTGCTCATAAGTCATCACTCTTTTCATCGAGATTGGTATCCATCAAAGCACTTCCGTTGTCCAACGGAGTTGGGCTGGTGGAGGCAGTTTCCGATGAATCAATGGCCGCTTTCGCTGCCCCGATTTCGGCAGGATCGTCCAGCCGATCGGGCGCTTTCAACTGCAGGCTCAACGAGAAATCTTCTGGGCTGCAACGGTGTTCAAACACCGCCCTGATGACTTCTGAAAGCGACTGGCGCTCATGGGTTGTCGCGTCGCAAGCGACGAGGATGAAGGTCTTCTCTACATGGTTCATGCAGAGGACCGTCCCGAGGTGTTGACCAGGCGCAACTAGGTGCGCTGTTTAACTGGCCATGGCATCTGACTAACTCATTCAGCGGGTGGAGTCGCCACCAAACTGGATGGAGGCGAGCGTGTTGAGCGAGATGGGCGAATCCGCACCGTCTTTGGTCGTGAGACTTCACGTCAATGGCGCCATATTGAGCGCTGCCGGATGTTCGGCGAAGCCGCCTGAATCGGACCCGACCCAGTGCGGCCCTCAATTTCGGGTCCCGGACAACTTAAGCCGTTTCCGTCACTTTGGTGTGAATCCAGTGTGTAGCATCACGGCGAGTCTTGGAGAGGATCTCAATGAGTACTTTCAACACCCCAGCCGGTGCTGTTTCAATCCCTAGTCGTGACCCCGAGCGACCGCACTGGGAGAGTTCCAAGACCGGACGAAACCGGCAAAGGATCGTGTCGATGC
>JBAXCX010000252.1:0-1944 GCA_037141255.1 Actinomycetes bacterium
GCTCGCCAACGGCGGCTGACAACCCAAATCCCCTCGCTCTGTCTTGCGCCTGACCTCCTATAGGGGGTCAGGCGCATTACGAAACGAGAGTGCGCAATTGATGTACCCACCTTTCCACGGCCTGTCTGCATCGGGTTCCACTAGGGTTTGCCAGCTTTCGAGCAACCGCTAAATCCAGGGGGATCGCATGGGTAGTGCCTTCGATGCATTCAGATATGACGGTCTTCGGGCGTTAGTCGTCGGCGGTGCTAGCGGTATGGGCGCAGCAGTGGCCAACCTTGCTGCTGATGCCGGCGCCAAGGTCACCATCATGGACATCCTGCCGGTTGATCACCCCGACAGGCAGTCGATTCGGCTCAACCTGTCCGAGCGCTCATCGATCGATGAGGCACTCGCTGCGCTTGGCAGTCCAGTCGACGTGGTGTTCTCCTGCGCGGGGGTAGCAGATGGCACTCCGGGGATTGAACGCATCAACTTCATTGGGCATCGCTACCTGATCGACGGTCTTCTTGAGCGCGAGTGGTTGCCCCGAGGCAGTGCCATTGGGATGATCTCCTCTGCTGCGGGCCTTGGCTGGGAGGCAGAGCTCGAGACGCTGCTGGAGTTTTTAGCAATCAGTGACTGGGATGATTCTGTTGCTTGGGTGGTCGAACACGGAAAGGCCGACTACCTGTCGATGAAGCGTGCGATGTGCGCGTACGTCGCAGCTCAAGGTGGGCCCCTGCTCGCACGTGGAATCCGAATCAATGCTGTCTGCCCTGGCCCCACCCTCACCCCGCTGGCACAGGCAAACGCCGAGATGTGGCTGGACTTTGGATCGGACTATCGGGAAGAGATCGGCATTTCTGCATCTAGCCCCGAGGAGCAAGCGGCAGTGCTGGTGTTCTTGTGTAGCAGGGCTGCCGCAGCAGTCACCGGTCAGACGGTTGTCTCTGATTCGGGCTATCTGGCCTCGGGGCTGGCGCATTCATTCGAACCGGCAACTCCTGTGGCTGAGTTCCTGTACGGGCGGTTTGGTTGAGTTCCGTGAACATGGTCAGGGCTTTCGCAGCAGGAGTTCACTATGCAACTCGAAGCTAAGTCGGCAATCGTTACCGGCGGCGCCGGAGGACTGGGAGCGGCAACTGTTCGCCACCTGCATGAACTTGGAGTCTCGGTAGTCGTCTTCGATCAGGCTTCGGATCGCGCTGAAGCGCTCGCAGCCGAACTTGGTTCGGGGGTCGCCGGTGTCGGCGGAGACATCAACGATGATTCCGCTGTGACCGAAGCGATTGCCGCCGCCCAAAGTATGGGTACCTTGGCGTTCCTGGTAAATGTTGCTGGCGGCGCAGCAGGTGCCGGGCGCTTAGTTGGACGTGGGGGAGTGCCCCATGACAAACAGAGCTTCATTGACACCATGACAATGAATGCCTTCGGCACCTTTAACGTCACGCGCCTTGTGGCCGCTGCGATGTCTGTAAACGAGCCCAATGAGGATGGCCAGCGTGGGGTTGTGGTGAACACTGCGTCGATCGCAGGTATGGAAGGCCAAACCGGGCAGCTGGCCTACGCCTCGGCCAAAGCGGCGATTCTGGGCATGACGTTGCCGATGGCCCGTGACATGGCTCCTCTGGGAATCCGGGTCTGTGCCATTGCCCCTGGCACGATGGGTACGCCGCTTATGGAGATGGCCCCGGAAGCAATGAAGCAGGATCTAGTTGCCAACATCGTCAACCCGAAGAGACTGGGACGACCCGAGGAGTTCGCGCTGCTCGTCGAGTCAATTCTCCGCAACGATTACCTCAACGGCGAGAACATTCGGCTTGACGGAGCGCTGCGGTTTCCACCCAAATAGGCGAGTCCGCAAGACCTCTGGATTTGAAATGAGGTCTCATCGGCGGCTGACAACTCAAATCCCCTCGCTCTGTCTTGCGCCTGACCCCCTATAGGGGGTCAGGCGCATTA
>JBAXCX010000253.1:0-1943 GCA_037141255.1 Actinomycetes bacterium
TTGCATGACTCGACCGGATCGCTCAGGGTCGGGGTCGCTCATCAATTCACCCAGACGATCCGGAACGATCTGCCAGGACACACCAAACTTGTCAGTTAACCAACCACACTGCTCAGGGTTGCCGCCATCGAGAAGGCGCTCCCAGTAGTAATCAACCTGTTCTTGGTTCTGGCAGTTGATTACAAAAGAAATTGCTGGCGTAAACGGAAATTCCGGTCCGCCGTTAAGAGCCATAAATGGCTGCCCGTCAAGCTCGAAACTGATAGTTAGTGGCGTTTCTTTGTCAGCGTGGTGCGTGGCTTCGCTGTCGTTCTGTCCTGCGATGGCCTCCTGCCCTTCTCCGGGCTCCTCCGAGGATCGGCTCAGATCGGTCGAGTTCGGGAATATCGACAGATAGTGAGCTACTGCTTCCACGGCGTTTCCGTCGAACCACAAGCAGGTCGTAAGGGTCGTCATTTCTTCATAGTAGAACCGGCGATCTCGGCCTAGGTGCCTGGATTCCCGGCGCAGAGTGTCACACCCCGTGTGTAGGTTCTCTGCGTGCTCAAAGTTGTGATGGCCGATCGGCCACAAGATCTGATCAATGCGCTCGTAGAAGGTTTGTCTGAACCGACTCCTGACCCTTTTCAGCAGGAGTGGGTTTCGGTTCCCTCGTTGGGGTTTCGTAACTACCTCAACCAAGAGCTTGCTCTGCAGCTTGGGATTGATCCCGAAAAGCGTCAAGCGGACGGCATCTCGGCGAATATTCAGATGGTCTTTCCAGGAGCCTTGCGTTGGCTGATTCTGGATGCCGATCGTGCCGGTCAAGGCTCGGGGCAGTCTTCTGCCGAGCAGATTGTCGATCCTTGGCGCGCCGAGCGCTTGGTCTGGACTCTGCTCGAGGTGTTGTCTGGGTCCTCATCTGGACTCGATGAGCGGCTCACTAACCTGAACTCGGCAGTTTCACTAGCCGGGCGTGCCCTACCAATATCACTGCTCTTTGATCGCTATATGGTGCACCGGCCGCAGATGATTCTGTCTTGGATCGACCACAAGGACCTCGGGCCTGATGGCAATGACCTGCCCGAGGCACAGCTCTGGCAGCCCAGCTTGTTTCGTGCTGTGCATGCCCGAATCACTGCTCAGTACACAAATATAGCGACCCCATCCGAGCGACTCGAAGGTGCGCTCAGCCGAGTCAGTTCTGGTGATGTCAAGCTGGGCGAACAAGGCAAGAAGTCATTGCCGGGCCGCATCTTTGTGTTTGGTCAGTCAGTTATTTCAGCCGATCTCGGCCCACTGCTCACTGCAGTTGCAGAGCACCATAAAGTCACAGCGCTTCTGCTGTCTCCTTCGGCGGTTACATCACAAGAACTAGCTCAGCGGGTAAAGGCAAATCCGCCTGTTCTTGCACACCGCAGCACCTCCTGGGCGTTCTCACGATCAGACCCTCAGGCAGAAATCAACCCCAGTGTTCAACAGGGCGACACTGCCGGACAGCTTCATCCACTACTCAACTCATGGGCGTTGCGGCCGCTTGAGTCAGCCCTTTTGCTTGGCGCCGGAGGGCGGGTGCCGGAGACTGTCGTTACCTCGGATGATGCAACGGCTGACACCTTGCTGAATCGACTGCAACAAGACCTGCATGCAGGGTCGGTTTCACCTACTCGTTATGTTCCAGCAGAGGAAGATGTTTCGGTGCAGATTCACTCAGCACCGGGTGCCACTCGTCAGGCCGAGGCTCTGCGAGACGCGATTCTTGGATTGCTGCGTGACAATCCCGACCTGACCGAATCTCAGATCGTGATTCTGTGCCCACAACTCGAGCAGTTCGCGCCGGTTCTCAGCGCTGTATTCGGCGCTCCTGCAAACTTCAGCGAGCAGCCAATCGATGGCCAGTTGCCTGCCCTGCGCTACAACGTGATTGACCGTTCGGCACGCTCGTTCAATCCAGTTCTCGACTC
>JBAXCX010000254.1:0-1901 GCA_037141255.1 Actinomycetes bacterium
GAAGCGCTTCAGCGACTTTGGGGAAATGCATCCGAAGTTTGTTTGCTGTTCTGACACGGCTCTTTGCACTCGAGTTTGATGTAGCTGATTCTCGAGCGAGCCAAGCCCCAGTTCGCATGCCGTGTTCAGAATCAGTAAACCCGCGGGAATCTAACTCGGCAAGAACTTGAACTGACACAGCGTCAACAAACCTACGGGTCTGTTCAATCTGAGTCACAGCCAAACACAACTCATCGCCCGAGAACACCGATGGGTCGCCCTGGGCCAGATGCGCGAGCGCAGTGCAGGCACCATCTAGATCAGCAAAGAAGGCTGGTTCGGGCAGTTGTGAGTCTGTTTGTCGGGACTGCTTATCGAACATATGTTCTACAATAAACAAGGGGTGTGACACTAACCAGAACAACGCTCCCAGCCAAAGATCGAGCCCGGCGCGAGCATCTTGTCGCGCGCTTCACCGCTCAATGTGCGAAACTTGCTCCGGTGAGTGACGAGTTGATTCAGACAGTACAAAGCGAGGCCTCTGAGCGCATGGCTAAGGCTGTGACGCACACAAAGTCTGAATTTGCAGGTGTGCGAACGGGTCGGGCAACGCCGGCGCTTGTCGAAAAGCTGCCAGTTGAGTACTACGGCTCGACGATGCCCTTGCAGCAATTGGCCGGGTTCTCGGTGCCAGAGGCTCGAATGCTCTTCATCACACCATTCGATAAGGGCGCAATGCCGGCCATCGAGAAGGCCCTGCAGAACTCGAATCTCGGGCTGAATCCATCGAATGACGGTATTACTGTGCGCTTGGCTTTCCCGCCGCTCACTGAGGAACGCCGCAAGGAGTTTGTGAAGCTCGTCAAGGCAAAAGCTGAGGACGGCCGGACAGCAGTTCGAAGTGCACGTAGAGATGCTCGCAAGGACCTTGAAGCACTCGAGAAGGACGGCGATATCTCCTCAGACGATATGCACCGTGCAGAGGCTGAATTAGATCGAACAACGAAGCAGTTCGAGGCGGAGATCGATGACGCTCTCAACACCAAAACAGTAGAGCTCCTCGAGGGGTAACCGAGCAGATTCTGCGGCTCGGGTTTACCCGCAGCACAAGGACGCAAGACAGAGCGAGAAGGCCAGGAGGATAGTGATGAGTGACGAGAATGATCCTGAAGAGGGTCGCACAGAGGGCGTAAGAATTATTGGGGCTCAAGAAGCAGCCGAGGCTGCTGGACGCAGCGATGTTGTGCGTCGTCGCCGTGGAGGCCAAAAGAAGTACGGCGACCGGCCCGATGAGCCAGCGGCCAGCGCCGATCTGCCAAAGATCACAATTTCGACCACAGAGGACGACCCTGCGAGTAACCCAGAGCGCTATGGGACAACAGCCGGAACCTCCGACGATTTTGACGGTAGTGCGGATGGCCCCATATGGGCCGATCCGCCAGTCGAAAGATATGGCCCAACTGATGAGAACGGCGACCGAATTGAGGTTGGTCACGCACGGATGATCCCCCCGGAGCCAAAACAATCAGCGGCTGGCGTGTTCGCACCTTCTGTCGACGAACCCTATGGAGACCCTCGCTACATGACTGACCCAGACGAGTTCGATCAGACCGCCACCGAGCAGCCATATGCCGAGGATGATTCCTTCGTACTTCCACATTGGACTGAGCCCCCCACCGGGCAGGTTCCAAAGGTGGTCATTGGTGATGACGCACCCGAGCCCGAGCCGTTGGCAACTCACTCAAATCAGCCACGCTGGCGTGATGAGGGTGAGCGCGAGGCCGGTACTGACTTTGACGATTTGGTAGATGATGGCCCGCCTCTCGGCGCGTTAAGTGGTGAAGCTGGCAGCTTGGTAGCTGATGATTTCTTCTCGGAGGATCGCGGCGAAGGCGTATCTGGAAGTGATTCCCAGGATGCAC
>JBAXCX010000255.1:0-1870 GCA_037141255.1 Actinomycetes bacterium
CAATTGCGGCGGCGAGCAGACAGGATGGCACGTCGTGGTAGTGATAATTCGATGACTGCTGCGGGTGGCCGTCACAATCGTCTTGGGTCTCGTAGGCAACGGCATCGCGGTTACGTTCGTCAAGCGGCGCGTAGAGCACCACACCGTTCTTGAGCACACCAATAGCAGCCTTACCAAGGCACCCTGGTGTGGCTGCGGGGGTCGGGGTCACGAGTAGCGACTTCGATACGGCGGTCTCGGCGATTGTGTTCGGGTTGCGGTCATAGGAGTACGCCGGATCATCAATTGCTACTGGGAAGGTGCCAGTCACATCACCGACGGGCAACCCGTTGCTGCTGATAATGCGCTCCGACCCCTCGATCACCTCGCTGTACTTGGCCATGGGCCAAGCCACGCTGCCCTGCACCGACACTTTCTCGTTCGCGTTCCAAGTCCCGGCAGCCTCATCGATCCATGGTCCGGCGACATCTGCACCTCCCCCATTGGGGTTTCCGGCATCGCATGCATAAAGGCCGCCAACCGTTGGGGCCGTGAGAGACACCTTCGAAGTTCCAATAGGTAATTGAGTGGTGTCTGCTGGCGGCCCAACCCAGGTGTTCACAATCGAGGTGTTCACAATGGAGGTGTTCCCACTCGAGGTGTTCACACTCAGCGAAGTAGAGGTCGAACTCACCGTGGGAGCCGATTCACTGGTACCAGATGACTTCGCAGATCCTCCGCAGGACACGCTTGCTACGAGAAGGGCGCTGAGACACAGACCGACAGGGATACGATTTTTCATAATCACTATCTTTCCGGTCTCGGTGGTAATGCTGCATTGAGATCCGCTACTGACACTCCGAGGACCGCTGCGACAGTGTCAGGGTTGCTGTTTGGGCCATCGGCTAGCGCATCTTCCAACTCATGAACTGTCACGCCGAGCTTGGCCGCAGCGGTTGAAAGATCTGCTGGGCTCATGGGGGGTGGAGTAGCTCCGCCTTGCGCACCTCCGGGTGCTCCCTGTGGCGGTCCTCCGGCATCGCTCGCTACAAATTCGCCCATGAGGCATGGCAGGACAGCGTTCTTCGCTGCGCTGTTCGCGTGGTAGTGGTATCCCTCGGAAGCAGATGAATGACCATTGCATTCGTCAAGGTCTGCGGTCGCTAGATCGGCATCGTCAAGTGGGAGGTGAATTGGGTAACCGTCGATTGCGTAGCCGAACATCGCCGTCTCGCCTTTGACGTGATCATCTTGCAGGTGACCGCATCCCATGGCGCCATGAAGGTGGTACCCAGCTATGGGGTTGTAGTGGCCGCCGCAATCATCGAATGCAGCAATCGTGTGTGCTCCCAGAATCGCGCTGACGGGCGCAGACTCAGCAATCACGACCCCATCAAGAGTCACGCCCAAATTGCCGGGATGCGATGACGATGCGCTCGCTGCTTTGACTGGCTGCGCTGGGATGAGAACAGTCGTTTCAACCGGCACACCCCCGGGCAGCCACTCAAGACGGCCCTGCACGCAGTGGTTCTGATAGAGCGGATCAACATCGGGTCGCGCAGCACCTTCGAATGCTTCTTGCGTGTCGGTGACTTTGACGTTTCCATCGCTGTCGTACATGTGCCACTGGTCGTCGTTATAGAAGGTGGAGAGATTGGCAATGAAGTTGCCATCCAAGTTGTACACACCGTTGCCGTCGAACCAGATTCCGGCCTCTTCGGCCGGAGTGGTGATTGTCTCTGGGCAGAAGGGGCCAACCTTGTAACTGCTCGGGTAGCCAGCAATAGTCACACGCTGACATTTCGTCACGGTGCCGCCACTCAGGGTGCAGTCCTCAGTGGCCACATCGCCGACTATCGCGCCGGACTCAAAGTGGTCGGCTTCGAAAGCG
>JBAXCX010000256.1:0-1861 GCA_037141255.1 Actinomycetes bacterium
GCACGAAGCATCCACACACCGCGGCCGTCATAGCCGCCACGGCTGGCTTTGAGCACGATCAAGCCCTCATCATCGGCATGCTGGGCCGAGAATCTCAGCGCAGCCTCAAGTGCGTCATCCTGATCAGCATCCAACACAAGGAACTCTGGAACAGGCAGGCCCGCTTGTGAAAACATGCTGCGCTGATGCGCCTTGTCCGCAATTTTTAGAAGTCCAAGTCCGGGTCGCACTGCTGTGTCCGTGCGCTCAACTTGGCTCAGTGCTTCATGATCCACATTCTCGTGATCA
The DNA here is from genome assembly GCA_037141255.1 of Actinomycetes bacterium. Classification (GTDB taxonomy): domain Bacteria; phylum Actinomycetota; class Acidimicrobiia; order Acidimicrobiales; family Microtrichaceae; genus IMCC26207. The sequence goes on from JBAXCX010000256.1 coordinate 289, forward strand.
AAACTCAGCACATCAACAGTTTTCGCAAACTCGATAATTGCCGATGCGTCATCCGGGCTTCCTAGGGTGAAGTCGGGGATGACTTCAACAGCACCTTCGTCATGTGGTGACGCAAGCACTCGTAGGTGGATCCCAAGGGGTGTGGCTGCCTCTGCAAGCATTCTGGCGAGTTGCCCGCCGCCAACGATGCCAACAACCGGCCCAGCAGAGGGCTGGGTCATACTCGTCTGGGTCATAGAGACTTACTCGCTATCTGCGCAATGTCTGATCGGTGCTGCATGCCAAGCCACGAGATTTTTGCAACGGCTTCATAGGCACGCTCTCGGGCCTGAGCCAGAGTCGAACCCGTCGCAGTCACGTCCAGCACTCGACCACCGGCGGTAAGTAAATCACCGTGATCGTTCTGACTCACCCCCGCACAAAACACTGTTACATCAGGAACCAACCGCGCCTCGGCTAGTCCGTGAATCACATCACCCGTTCGCGGTGCCGAGGGGTATCCCTCTGCAGCACAGACCACGGTCACCACTGCATCCTCGGTGAACTCAGGTTCAATCTGCAGATTGCCCGCAGCGGCCTGAGCCAATAACTCAGCAAGATCGGTACTGAGCCGAGGAACAACCACCTGACATTCCGGGTCCCCAAAGCGCACGTTGTACTCAATCATTTTGAGCCCCTGAGGGGTCAGCATCAACCCGGCGTACAACACGCCTCGATAGTCAATTCCCCGTGCAGTCAGTTCTGCCAACGTGGGCTCGATGAACTCAACCATCACCTGTTTGAGTAGCTCATCAGTCACGAACGGAACCGGAGAGTAGGCACCCATGCCGCCAGTATTCGGGCCAACGTCGCCGTCTTGGATGCGTTTGAAATCCTGAGCAGGGGCAAGCAGGACTGCCCGCGTCCCATCACAGATTGCCAGCACCGAGAGTTCTGGCCCAGTTAAACCTTCTTCAATCACCAGTCTGCGGCCCGCGTCACCAAAGGCCTGCCCCGACAGATACTCCTCAACTGCATTTCTTGCCTCGGCCAGAGACTCCGTTACAACAACGCCCTTACCGGCAGCCAAACCATCTGTCTTAATCACAAACGGCGGAGTCATGCGGTCAAGGAACGCAAGTGCAGCGTCGACCTCGGTGAATGACTCATGCTGCGCAGTGGGTACTCCGGCTGCGACCAAGAGGTCCTTCATCCAAGCTTTCGATCCTTCGAGGCGCGCTCCGTCCGCCCCAGGCCCAAAGACCAAATTCCCAGCAGCGCGCAAGCGGTCAGCTAGGCCGTCAACGAGCGGAACCTCGGGGCCGATCACAAAGAGGTCGGCTTGGATCTGTTCTGGGTCAGTGTCTACAGAGTTGGGGATTCCTGGGTTACCCGGGGTGACCACAACCTGAGCAGGGCGTGCCAGCACATGCGCTAACGCATGCTCGCGGCCGCCGCCACCAACAACGCACACCTTCAATGGCGGCACTACTCAACCAGCACTACTGGGCGGGTTCACGCGCTCCACTAGCTCAAAGGCCAAGAGTTCGGCACCCGTGGATACCGGACGCTGCCCTTCTGGGCCGCCTGCTGG
>JBAXCX010000257.1:0-1861 GCA_037141255.1 Actinomycetes bacterium
CCAGGTTGACACCGGCCAGGTTTGCGCCAGTCAGAGTCGCGTTGGTCAGATTGACTCCAGTCAGGTTGACTCCAGTCAGGTTGACTCCAGTCAGGTTGGCGCCGGTCAGATTGACACCAGCCCCAACGATGTAGCCATTGAAAAGTTGATAGCCAGAAGCCAACCCCGCAAGTGTCCCAGTGATTCCACCCGAAGTGACCCCAGTCAGAGTGGCGCCAGCCAGGTTGACACCGGCCAGGTTTGCGCCAGTCAGAGTCGCGTTGGTCAGATTGACACCGGCTCCGATGATGAAGCCGTTGAAAATTTTACACCCGGCGCACAACGCCGTAGGTGTCCCAATGATTCCACCCGAAGTTACCCCGGTCAGAGTGAGGCCGGTCAGGGTCGCGCCGGTCAGGTTGACGCCGGTCAGGGTCGCGTTGGTCAGGTTGACACCGGCCAGGTTAGCGCCGGTCAGGTTGACGCCGGTCAGATTGACACCAGCCCCAATGAGGTAGCCACTGATGAATTTCCAGCCGGAAGGCAGCCCCGTAGGTGTCCCAATGATTCCACCCGAACGGACGCCAGTAAGGGTCGCGCTGCTCAGGTCGACGCCAGTCAGGTTAGCGCCGGTCAGAGACGCGTTAGTCAGATCTACACCGGAACCAATTATGTAGCCGCTGATGATCTGATATCCAGCAGTCAACGCCGCTGGTGTCCCAACGATTCCACCCGAACGGACGCCAGTCAGAGTGACGCCGGTCAGGTTGGTGTTCGTCAGCTTGACGTTAGTCAGGATCGCATTGGTCAGATTGGTGTTGGTCAGGTTGACGTTGTTCAGGTAGACGCCGGTAAGGTTGGCGCCAGTTAGGTTGATGCCCGTCAATCCGGTGGAGTTGCTCAAGCCCGCGCCACTCAGGTTGACACCAGGTCCGATGAGGTAGCGGCCGTCAAATAGGTAGCTGGCAGGCAATGCCGCTGGTGCCCCCTTGAGTGCGCCCGAAGTGACCCCAGTCAGCGTGGTTCCGGTCAGGTTGGCGTTGGTCAGATAGGCGGAGGTCAGGGTGGCGTTGGTCAGGTTGGCGCCAGTTAGGTTGGCGTTGGTCAGGTTGATCCACGTCAAGTTTAAATTGGTCAGGTTGACGCCGATGACGGTAGCGCCTGTCAGGTTCGCTTCATACAGGTTGGCACCGGTCAGAGTCGCTCCGGTCAGATCTGCGCTGGTCAGGTTGGCACCGGTCAGGTTGGCGTTGGTCAGGGTGGCGGAGGTCAGGTTGACGCCGGACAGGTAGACGCCGGTCAGGTCCAAGCCGGTCAGGTTGGCACCGGACATGTTGACACCGGCGGCGATGAGGTATCCCCCTACGAGTTTATAGCTACTCAGCCGGGGCCACGGTTCCCCAGTAATTCCACCTGACCGAACGCCGGTCAGGGTCGTGTTGGTCAGGATGACGCTGTTCAAAGCAGCGTGGGTCAGGGTGGCGTTGGTCAGGTTGGCGCCTGTCAGGTCAACAAGGTAGAGGTAGGCGTTGGTCAGGTTGGCACCAGTCAGGTTGGCGTTGGTCAGGTTGGCTCTGGGCATCTGGGCGTCGGTCAGGTTTGCGTTGGTCAGGTTCACACCTGGTCCGATGAGGTAGCCGCTAATGACCTGATAGCCCGTAGGAAACGCCGATGGTGTCCCAGTGATTCCACCCGAGCTGACCCCGGTCAGATTCGCGCCGGTCAGATTGGCTCCGGTCAGGTTCGAATTGGTCAGGTTGGCGTTAGTCAGGTTGACACCGGCCCCGATGATGTAACCATTAATGAGTTTATAGCTGGCAGGCAAGGACGCAGGTGTGCCAAGGATTCCACCCGAACTCACGCCAGTCAGAGTGGCTTCCGC
>JBAXCX010000258.1:0-1832 GCA_037141255.1 Actinomycetes bacterium
TTCTTGGTCTTTATGTGGCCCCGATTTTGTTTCTTGGGCCTACTGGGATAATTGTCCCAGTCATCGTGCGTGCCAAACCCGCTGTCGAGTCGGTCTTGGGTGCGGCTGCTGCCTTGGACAAGAATGTTAAGGACTTCTTTTTTTATAATCCTCGGGAAAATGTTATGCGAGGCCGAAGCAACTAGCCCGCTACGAGTTGGATCAAGGCGATTACTAGGGAGAAATAGCGATGACTTTTGCAGGTGCAAATCCAGATCAGCTCGATATAGCTGCGGATAGAATTCAGCAACAAGGACGAGCAATAGAACGGTCTGCAAGAAGGCTAAGAGCTAGTGTGAACACGTCTCCGTGGCACGGCCGGTCTGCGGATAGGTTTAGGAGCGAGTTTAATTCGCATTATTTTAAGTCTCTGGTGAATGCAGCCAGCTTTCTCGAGTCGGCGCAAGCCGAATTGAGGAGGAATGCCCGGGAGCAGCGAGACGCTAGTTCCGTTCGTGGCAGTAACAGGCGAGGTCCATGGTTTCACATGCCAAAATTCCCAAGGTTTCCTCACTGGGGATGGCCAAGATTTCCGAAATTCCCAGGGTTCCCCGGGTTTCGTTTTCCTGCAATTCCCTGGCCGCGCTTCCCGGGTTTGCCTCATATTGAACTACCTTCGTTTGTGGATTTCCCTCGCGATATTCTCATCGGTCTGGGACTCCTTGGTGTCGCTGTTGCCCCTAGTAGTAAAGGTGGGTCACAACCTGCACCTCAACCTCAGGCTCCTCGTCCTGCTGCACCGCCCGCACCGCCTGCCCCTGCGCTTGACCAAGGTCCAGGCAATTTTTCACAGCAGCACTTGGTCGAGGTTGCAGAGAAATACAACGGGGCATACAAGAATCCTCTTAATACAACTCCGGGTCCCTATTACGGCACGACTTATGATGGCCAGGGGCAGTGCGCCGTATGGGTGCGAAATTGGGTAACGGAGGCGGGTGGGCAATACCCTGGGGGTGATCATCCATTCGCGGCATTGGACAAAGTAGGAGTTAGGGTCCCACAACCAGTGCCCGGTGATGTGTTCCAACGGTCTTTCAATGACACGTGGGGCGGCTCTCCGCATACCGCAATAGTTAAATCGTTTGACAAAAGTACGGGAAAAATCACGCTGATTGAAGGAAACGTTGTAAGCCCAGGTGTGGTCGGAGTTAAGACATATGACCTGTCTACGCTCAACAAAGATGGCCACGAGATCAGATTCTATCGATTGGGAAAGACCTAGTAGAAATAATATGTAGCTGATAGTGGATTTGTCGGCAGGAGAGGGTCTTCAAGTATGAGTGAACCAGGCTGGTACCCAGACCCAGTTGACCCGTCGAACCTGCGCTGGTTCGACGGTGCAGCATGGAGCAACTTTCAGCGCCCTGTTGGAGCTGATCTGTCGGCTCCACTGACGAACCTACCGACCGAATCTGTTCCGGTAGTGAACATCCCGCCGCAACCGCAATCACCGCAGAGCACATCTGTGTTGCCTGCCCAGGCAGCTGCGTCAAAGGTGTGGGTTGCTGTTGTAGCCGCTGCTGTAACTGTGGTGGTGGGCGGCGGTGTGGTGCTTGCGGCAGCAGCAGCTCTGGGAGGATCGGATACGATTGAAGCTAGTCCCGCGTCAGCACAGCGGAAAGCTGACGAGAGCTCTGCTGCGCCAACAACGGTTGCGCCGGCTACAGCCCCGCCGGCAGCAGCGCCAGACACAGTCCCGCCGACAGCCCCAGTTCTGCCACCGACAGCCCCGCCGCAGACAGCCCCGCCACAGACAGCCCCACCGCAGATCACTGCTCCAAGTTGGGATGAAC
>JBAXCX010000259.1:0-1796 GCA_037141255.1 Actinomycetes bacterium
GTATGGGGTCACTGACCTAGCTGCGTTGGCTGCCGATACGCACAAGTTTGAGTCGCGCTACCTAGACGGTTTGGTTGGCCCGCTGCCCGAACAGGCAGCAACATATCAAGCAAGGTCCCCGTTATTTCATGCGGACCACCTGAGTCGGCCTGTGCTCTTGTTGCAAGGTGCCGATGACAAAGTGGTTCCACCGGCCCAAGCCGAGGTTCTGGTGACTGCACTGCAGCAAAACCAGGTACCTCATGCCTATGTGTTATTCCAGGGAGAAGGCCACGGATTCTTGCTGCGAGAAACGGTAGTAAACGCTTTAGAGACCGAGCTTGCCTTCTACGGCGAAGTGCTTGGATTCCAACCCGATGGCAAACCACCTGCAGTCGAAAAACTTGCGGGTTGGCCGGTCGCTCCAAGCTCAGGCAGGATGGGGGCATGAGAGTACTGGTTACAGAGAAAATTGCCGATGGCGGATTGCAGCGTTTGCGTGACGCAGGCCACGAGGTGGACGTACAAGAAGGGCTCACCCCCGAGGAGTTGCTAGCCACTATTCCCGGCGCTCACGCCCTGATTATTCGGTCTGCGACACAGGTGACAGCGTCGGTTCTTGCTGCAGGAACTGACTTGATCGTCGTGGGTCGAGCGGGGATTGGTCTGGATAACGTCGACGTGGCCGCAGCGACTGAATGCGGAGTGATGGTCGTCAACGCACCGCAGTCCAATACGCTCTCTGCCGCAGAGCACACGATGGCTTTGTTGCTTGCCCAAGCTCGCAATGTGCCCCAAGCCAGTGCAGCACTCAAAGCCGGCCGGTGGGAGCGATCCAAGTGGACCGGTGTTGAACTCTCCGACAAGACGCTCGGAATCATCGGCCTTGGTCGAATCGGCAAACTGGTTGCTCAGCGGGCGCTCGCCTTCGGTATGAAGCTGGTCGCGTATGACCCCTTCGTGTCTGAGGATCGAGCTCGGCAATTGAGCGTGCAGTTGCTCTCCCTCGAGGACCTGATGGCGCAGTCTGACTTCATCACCTTGCACCTAGCGAAGACTCCAGAGACTGCCGGACTCATTGGAGTCGACATGTTGAAACTGGCTAAGCCTTCGCTGCGAGTTATTAACGTGGCTCGCGGTGGAATCATCGATGAACAGGCTCTAGCGGATGCCATTTCGCAGGGTCGGGTAGCCGGGGCCGGGTTCGATGTGTTTGCAACCGAGCCATGCACTGATTCTCCGCTTTTTGCACTCGATTCAGTAGTAGTCACGCCTCACCTTGGTGCTTCTACAGAAGAGGCTCAAGATAAGGCAGGGGACACCATTGCAGACATGGTGCAGTTGGCGCTCGCCGGCGACTTTGTCCCCTATGCGGTCAACGTCTCTGCAGCCGAAGCCTCCGAGGTCGTGCGGCCCTACTTGGCGCTCGGGGAGCAACTCGGTCGGATTTTTGCTGGCCTATGCGGGCAGATCTCAGATGGACTCGAGATCGAATACCAAGGACAGATTGCAGAGTTTGATACCAGAATCTTGACGTTGTCACTGCTCAAAGGGTTCTTTGGTGCAACGACTGGTGGCCCAGTGTCATATGTAAATGCGCCCCAGATTGCAGAGGAGCAGGGAATCGAGGTTCGCCCTACATCCACGACAACAGCACGCGACTACGTCAATTTAATTACCGTGCGTGGGGCTGGCCACAGCCTGTCGGGCACGTTGGTAGGTCTGAAGTCAGTGCAGACGCTCGTGATGATTGACGACTACACCATTGATATGCCTCCAGCCGATCACCTACTCGTCGTGCGTAATCACGATCAGCC
>JBAXCX010000260.1:0-1787 GCA_037141255.1 Actinomycetes bacterium
CCCACGGCGCGGCTTCCGTTTACCCACGTGCCATTCGTAGAGCCCAGGTCTTCGGCAAAGACGGATCCGTCACGAATAAAGATCCTGGAATGCACCTGTGAAACGTACTGCTCATCAAGGACAATCGAACACCCTGCTGCACGACCGAGAGTCAGTTCTGGTCCGAGCGCATACTCGGCACCGGCTCGTGCTGCGGGTTCAACGAGCACTAATCGGGTGGGTACCACTGGCGCCTTTCGGCGATTCATAGCCGACTTGGCCGACTTAGACGCCTTTGCAGTACTGGCTTTTGCAGTGCTGGCTTTTGCCTTGGCAGAGGATCCACCCTTTTTGGTGCTGACTCCTCCTGCAGCAACCGGCGCAGGGGTTGCGGCGACGCGGGGAGGGTTGACCTCGGTCCAGACGGCACGCAATACGCGAAGAAAGAACAAATACAGCAGCGCCAGCAGGCACAGTTTGAGGACGGTGAGCAACTGCTCGGACATGTTCCGCGAGCCTAGGACGCTTCGAAGTGCATCACCGTGTTGCCGAAGGTGACTTCATCACCGTCACGCAACTGCTGCTCGGCCACTCGCACTCCATTCACTTTGGTTCCGTTGGTCGAGCCCAGATCTGCCACCACAAATCCGTCACCAGAGGGGCGTACCTCGGCGTGATTCCGGCTGACATTCGGGTCGCCAAGAACAATGGTGCAATCGTTTTGTCGGCCAACCGAAACCACGTATTCGCCGAGTGGAACGCGGTCGCCCGTGGGCAACAGCAGCGACCCAGGTGGAAGGCCACCCTCACCTTCAGCGAAGCGGGCCTCGACAGCAAGCACTCCGCTTCTGGCTGAGTCGTCTTGTTCAATCACAATCTCGATCGGTCCAACAAATCCATACCCCTCGTCACGCGCATGTTCGCGAGCAGCATCTGCAAGCTCCCTGCGCAGGGTGCCTAGCAAGTCGGCTAACTGCTCAAAGTCAGAGTCTGCCAGACCAAAGCGAAACCAGTTCGCCACGATGGTTCTGCCGCCCACACCCACGGTTCGGCTGCCGTCCATCTCACGCACAAGCTTGCGGCCAAACTCAACCGGGCTTACCCCGGTACGGAACAAGCGCGAGAAAGTTCCCTCAACTGCTCGCTCGAGTCGGCTCTCGAAGCCCTTGATACCCATTGCACAACAGTAGCGAGGCCTGAGCGCCTCGTTGGGACTCCCCAAAAAGCCTGCTGAGTCGAAGTCACGAATCGTGCGTCCAGCGAAGGCCATCGAGCGTGACGTAGACGGTCCTATCGCAAGTCACGTCTCGGCGAGCCGGCCCAGGATCTCTTCATGCTCCGAGATCGTCGCGGTGACCGCCTCGGCGAACCCTACGTCGACCGGTGCCACCTGGGCGAGCGTCTCCGCCGCCAGTTCTTCGACGCTTACGCCTCGTGCTGCGGCTGCCGCTTCTAGGCGCCGCATGATGTCCGCGGGTAAATCGACAGTCAACGGCATCTACTCAGTCTAGTGCTGCCGATGATCACACTGCAGAGGCGTGCCATCTGTTTCGAAGCAAATGCTTCCGACCGACGGTGACCTGACCGCTGTTTTCAAACCGCTGCTCGGCCAGAGCACCTCGTTGGGACTCCCCAACTCTGCTGCGCTACTGTCTGGTCTTCTTCACTCGCGCGAGTGGCGGAATTGGCAGACGCGCAGGATTCAGGTTCCTGTGTCCGTAAGGACGTGGGGGTTCAAGTCCCCCCTCGCGCACCATTGTGATGTCGCGAGACATCGGCAAGGACCGAACCTGCAGGGTTCGGTCCTT
>JBAXCX010000261.1:0-1776 GCA_037141255.1 Actinomycetes bacterium
CATCTCTAAACGTTGAAGACAAGACTGTAGAAAAGACTGCAGAGAAGGCTGGTGTCCTTGCCTTCACAGGTAGTAGCTCCACGCTGTTGTTCTTAGGTGTGGGTGTGCTGCTAGTTGGGGCTGCGGTGCTTGTTCTAGCCAAGCTGGTTCGTAGCCGTCGGGTTGCTTGACCCGATTCTTGCGTCCGGAGCGGTTTTTCGACACATACTGTCGAAAAACCGCTCCAGACGCGTCTAGCTAGACCCTCTGCTTCGCTCGTTGCGCACGCTCGATCATCAGGAGTCCAGCGCCGAGTAGTGCAAGTGCAAGGCCGAGTAGCCCGAGAGGTAAGGAACTCTTTCCGGTGAATGCCAGTTCGCTCTGCGGACTCGCAGCAGGAGTTGCGGCGGAGGCAGTGAGAGAGGCACCTTGCACCGACGCCCCAGCAGTCGGAACTGTTGTAGCGGTCGGAACGGATGTAGTGGAAGAACCGGGAACGGTTGTAGTGGATGCGTCCGCAGTAGGGGCAGTGGCGGCATCATCAACAGGGACAAGAGTTGTCGTGGGAGTCTCACTCACCCCAGTCACCTTGAACTTGCAGGTAAGTCGCTCCAAGTCGTCTCCTGTGTCGATCGAGACTGCCACAGCGATTGTGTTCTCTCCAGTTTGCAGTGGTGACAGAAGGGCCCTGATTGACCCACCTTCGCCCTCGGCTTGAACCCCGGCGCCGCCATTTAGGGAAGCGGTGAGTGAATCTATGACGTTGCTGATTGACTCATCTACTCCCAGACCAAGGTCAGCACCGGGTGCGCTGATGATTCTTCCCCGGACATCGACTGTCGATCCCGTTGGTGCGGTGCTGTTGGCCTCTGGTCCGTTGAGCACGATGCTCACCAACCTGCCTGAGCAGGTAACACTCGGCAAAATAGCCCTTGGCGTCGAGGTCGTAGCGGAGGCTGATCCGCAGAGGGCCGAAAACCCAAGTGTTGTTACTGCCAGAAGCAGCAGAACTCGAACTGTGTATTTCATGATCACTCCCGATGTGTTGTTGGGTTTGGTGTTAGCGGCAGAACAGGCCAATCGCGACTAGCGAACTGCCGCATCAGGTTATATACATAATGTAGGTATGTAAACTACTCTGTCAAGTGAAGACTGAAACCTTCTGCAAAATCTTTTCTAAAAAACTGAAAGATTCTGACGCTTCATGGCTCTGGACATCTGAATGAGGGCACAACCCCTCTTCAGAGCAAGGAGTTATGACCATGAAAATCTCTCGCAATCGATTCCACCAAAGCTGTGCCACTCTGACGGCCCTAGCAGCGACCGCTGCAGTCGTGGTCCTTGGTGCTGGACCTTTCGCAGCCTCAGCCTCGGCAGAACCAGCACCAACTCTTCCGCCAGGAGTCGTCTTTACTCTCGACCCCGTTTACGTACTTCCAGCGTTGCCACACTTGCCAGCGCCCACGGTCACCACTACCACGGTTCCGCCCGTCGTTGGCATCGTGCATGACGATGGCGATGCCCCTGCTGGGGGTGACGACGAAGGCTGTGATGGCTGCCTCCACCTAGATGAAGAGACCCCAGATCCCACCGCACCGCGTGTCCGCGTTGCTGACGATACGACTAATCCGGTATACACGCATAGGAATGCCAGCGCCCAAGGCTCACCGGGGTGTGGCAACGACCCAGCATCACCGCTCTATCAGCCCTGCCCAGAGGAGACCACCACAACCACAGTGCCTGACTCGACAACTACAACCACTGTTCCAGGATCAACGACCACTAGCACGGTGCCAT
>JBAXCX010000262.1:0-1770 GCA_037141255.1 Actinomycetes bacterium
GGCGGACGGCACGGGACCCCAGACCTGGAACGGCGGGTACTGCTGCGGGCCGGCAGCGCGTGACAACGTCGACGACGTCGGCTTCGTGCGTCAGCTCATCGACCGGCTCGACGCCGAGCTCTCGATCGACCCGGCACGCACCTTCGCGGCTGGCCACTCCAACGGTGCGATCATGGCGTACCGGCTCGCCTGCGAGCTTTACGATCGCATCGCAGCCATCGGGGTACAGGCCGGGAGCCTCGGTGTTGACATGTGTGCGCCAGCAAGGCCTGTGTCGGTCATCCACCTGCACGGAACCGCCGACACCAACCACCCCATCGCCGGTGGACCCGGTAGCGGCATCGCGTCGTTGTCCGGCGTGGTGTTCCGCCCGGCCCGAGACGCGGTGGAGTCGCTCGCCGCCACCAACGCCTGCGCGCCGACCCCAGTGGCCGAGACCGACCCGACGAACCCCGACCTGACCGTCACCACTTGGGCGCCGTGCAACAACACAACAGTGCGCTACGTCGTGGTCGAGGGCGCCACGCACGCATGGATGGGCCACCCTGCGTACTCAGAGCTCGCGTCCTTCTACTTGGGTGAGCCGTACCCGAACCTCGACGCCAGCCGGGCCATCTGGTCCTTCCTCGCCTCGCATCCGAGGCGCTGATCCCACGCACCGGGCTCGGCTCAGACGACGAGGCCGCCCCGACCCTTCTCCACCCATGCCCTCAAGGCCACGGGGAGCATTGACATTTGAGGCTTCGAAATCACACTTTTCTGCCGAACTCAGAACAGGGTGAGGTCCTCGGTGCGAGTTCCGCGCAGCACCTCGTAATTGACCTCAACCCAGGTCAGCCCTCTGGCCTCTGCGAGTACCTTGGCCTGGGGTTTGATGACTTGCGCCACAAAGACCCCACGAACTCCTCGAAGAAGAGGGTCTCGTTCCATGCGCTCGAGGTACCGAACGAGTTGTTCCACTCCGTCGATATCGCCGCGCCGCTTTATTTCTACTGCTACTGCCTGTCCTGAAGCATCCCTGCACAGCAAGTCAACGGGGCCAATGTCTGTGGGGAACTCCCGCCGGATGAGCACTAGATCCTGGGCAATCGCTGTCGGGTCCGCTGCGAGCAGTTCTTGAAGGTGCGCCTCGACGCCGTCTTTGGTGAGGCCAGGGTCAGCACCTAGCTCTTGGGACAGGTCACTAAACATCTCGTACATGTGGATGGTGAGTTGCTCGCCCTTGGGGTTTGTCACCGTCCAGTGATCCTGATGCTCCACTAGGCGGTTGGGTGCGTTCATCCAGTTGAGCGGCTTATAAGCACCACCATCGGCATGGATGGCTACGCAGCCATCGGCCTTGACCATGATCAGGCGAATTGCCTCTGGCAGGTGAGCCGAGAGGCGTCCCTCGTAATCGACAGAGCAGCGGGCAATGACAAGTCGCACAGGTGGTGAGTCTAGGCGTGCTTAGCGAGAGCTTGAAGACAGGCCAGGAATGCGCAGCGAGATGTCGTTGCACTCGGCACAGACATCTTCAGGGATGACTCCTGCTCGCATCAGCAGAGCAAAGACCTTGCACCCCAAGCAGAATCCGAAGGCGGCCTCGAGGCCCGCTGCAAGAACCAGACATGCAAGAACCAGGCGGGCAGCCCCGGGCGCACCGGCCAGCCAGAGTGCAGAGGCAGTCACCGTGAAAGCCACACCGATTGCCTGAGCAAACCGTTTGGGCGGCCCGGGAACCAATTTCTCGAACTGCGGGAGTTTTGGTGCAACCAGCTTTGTGGCGAT
>JBAXCX010000263.1:0-1764 GCA_037141255.1 Actinomycetes bacterium
GGGCTGCCCTGTTCTGCTTGTGCTGCCTGCCCTGACTGCCCTGCCTGCCCTGCCTGCACTATGCCGAGACGCTGAGCCATGAAAGCTCGCTCTGATGCGATCGCCAAAAGCCCACCGGCCATTCCACTGGCATGACGTAGAACAAAGCTCTTCGGCAGCTTGGGGACCAACTCCCTCATGGTCTGCTCATAGTCCCAACCCGAGAACTCGGCCCGACCAATCGTTACGGTTGGCGTCCAAGCCCGTGAAAGGTTGGCCCGAACGGGCGCCACAAGGTTGTAGCCGAGATCTTCGCCATAGTGGCGAGGATTCATCCACCATGCCTGCTCAACCAACTGGGCCCCAAGAATGCGCGCACCAATTCGCGCTTTAGCTAGTGCTCGTACCTCGTTGCCTAACCCCGCGCCGAGGTGACCTATCTGCACCGCAACGGAATACTTCACGCGCACAACCAGCCATCAAGATTGACCTCGGGTGTTCGCGGGTCATTGGGTGCGTCAAGGCGGTGCCGGAGAGTGGTGGGGAGCTCAACAGCGTCGGCTAAATCGCGGCGGACCCAAGTCACTTCTAGGGCCGCGGGAGTTGCATAGGCACCAACTGATACCAGCGGTACTGCATTATTCGCACGCAGATGAACGGGCACATGAGTTGACCCCAACTGTTCAAGTACTCTGAGCGCAGTCGCAGCAAAATCCGGCTCGCCGATCTGAGACCAGCAGTGCAATTCAGCCACGATCTGACGACAAGGGGCTGCCCAATTTTCTGGGGCCTTGTCGAGCACGCCCCACTCGTGGCCTTCAATATCCATCTTCAGAACGAATTCTTCTTGGGTGCCAGAATCAGCAAGCTTGAGCGCATCTTCAAGCGAGATTAAGCCAGCAACTGAATCGGACACAGATGAAATCCCGAGGCGATAAAAACTTGCCTTCTTCAAATTTCGAGGTGGCCGACGAATGGTCGGATCGAACTGCACGAGCGACACTGCTCCTAGGCGCAGAGCCTCGGCATCCCATGTGTCATCCCAGCCCACTCCCATAGAGATCGCAATCGCGCCCGTGAAGTCCTGAGCCATCACATACCCGCCGTCTGCAGGCCCACCGACTCTGCACCATTGGGCTTTGGGCTGATATGTGGGCAGCATCAACGAGACTGCTTGCCGGAGTTGCTCGTCGGCCAAAGTTCTTGGGTCCTCACAGAAGTCCACGGCGCTCTGTAACCCAGCGTGCTGAACTGCCATCAATCGGCCTTGCACATCCGACAGCGAGACGACTTTGTTCGCCACCGCCCGAGCTGGTCCACGGAGCCATTTTCTTGCGTAGAACTTGGCTCCCATGGGCCCCTTTCTTGAGCCGGATTCCCGGCATGTGACTGAGTTTAGCTAGTCAGATTTTGCAGCTTGGGCGAGGCTCCGATCGAAGCGCTAGAGGAGCGCTATCAGTGCAGAGTCGAAGCGGGGTTCACCAGTTGTGGTGGCCATCTTCAGGGTCATCTGGAGGCTGCACGCCGAATGATTTTCGCACCTCAGCCAGAGGCTCGCCGGCCAAGGCGAAGTGGTCGACAAGGGAGAAATCGGCTGTGCACCTAGATCCCCGACTCATCTCCTGGCCCAAGAGTTCTGCCGCCCCTGTCATGCCAAGTTGACCTGTCTCTGTGGTCAGGGTTCCCGCTTGACCAAAGCCAGCCTCATGCACCACGAGCGATGCCAGCAAGGCCGCCGAGTTCACCTCGTTGTCATTCATCGCCCACTGGAACCCACTCAGGGCA
>JBAXCX010000264.1:0-1754 GCA_037141255.1 Actinomycetes bacterium
CTGCTCGGTTGGTGATCTCGGGGTCTGTCATGGCTAGTCGCTCCTTGCCTTGTGTGATTGGAATCGGGGTACAGTCTGCTCGTTCTCATCCAATGCTGCACTCCTGACCTGTGGGTTAGAAGCAAGCTCCGGAGAGGGAACCAAGCAGGAAGGGGCTTGTATGGGGAAGCAGGATCGGTCTATTCGCTCATCTGTGAGGGGCCTGTTTGAGTGGATGCGTCAAAAGATTGACTGGGCTCTGAATCGAGGGCCGATCTGGATTATTGGTTGGTTGGCTCTTGCTGTGTTTGCTGTTGCGTTTAGCTCGGCGGTTGTTGTGCGGCTTTTGCACTTGACGCACGACGGCAGCTTTGGGCGGGTGATGTGGGTAACCCTGATCCGTACGATTGACCCCGGCCAGATTGCGGAAGATAAGGGTGGTTTCGCGTTTCTAGCGTTAGGAATCACGCTGCTTGGCTTGCTCTTGTTCTCTTCCTTGATCTCGCTGACGAGTGGGCAGTTTGAACGTCGTGTTGAACATGTTCGTCGTGGGCGTGACGAGGTTCGATTGAAGCGCAAAGGCAAGGATGAGCAACCCAGACAGTCCTATTACGTGGTGTTGGGCTGGACTGACCTGACCCGCAAGGTGGTTGAGGAACTCCTCTTCTCGGGGTCAGGCAAGCATGCGCCGACGGTTGTGGTCATGTCGGACACGCCCTGGCCAGAGATGGACGCAGTCATGCATGAGTGGTGGCGCGGGGTGCGCTCGAGCTCCAAGTCTAAGAATGGAGGAGGATCTGAAGCTTGGCGAAATCGACGTCAAAGCCCGGTGCAGCTTCGTAGGGGCAACCCGAGTGACAAGCGTGACCTTGTCAAGATCTTGAAGATCGATCGTGCCACGGCGGTTGTGGTGCTCAACAAGGATCACCCAAGTGATGTTCTTGGTGCGCAGTTCACCACCTCGCAAATCCTGGCCCAGTTGCAAGATCAGACGAGGAAGTCGCTAGGTGCCGCTCCCGACTCTGTGTTTGCCGCTCAGGTTCGTAATCCCGATTCTCAACAAGGCAGCCACGGAGTTACTGCGCAGGCTATGCAGTCCGAAACCGCCGAGACGGTCAAGTGCATCCTTGCAGTGGTAGCTGCTCTTGAGGAGCGTGAATATGATGCTGATGCTGCCAAGAAGGTGGAACCTGAGGGGGTTCCACCGCGGATCATTGCAGAGTTCCCTAGGGCATCCGGTGAGCGAGTCAACCTAGGATCAGTGCTGGCCGAACGGCTCAAAGCTGTGGGGGTCGAACTCGTCACGGCCGAAGCGGCCGACCTGCAGGCCCATATTGCAGCCCAGGTGGCCTTTAGCCCGGGGCTGTCAGCAGTGTTTCGAGATCTGGTCAATTTTGGTGGCAGCGAGTTTTATCTGCGCGATTGTGGCAAGGGTCTCGCTACAAAAACCTTTGGTGATGCAAGGTCCATCTGTAGCGAGTCAAGGCCTGTGGGTTTGTACTCCGCAAGTGGTGCATTGCCAGGTGGCAGTCGAGTGCTCTTTTGCCCGCCGGCAAAGACACCCCTTGCGGATCATCAACTTGTGATTCTGGCGGAAGAAAAAGCAGCCGCCGACAAGTCATCCTCCTCGCCGAATCAGGAAGCAGCTGAGAGTAGCGCTGCCCTGTCGAATGAAGACCTGTGGGATGGATCTGCAGACACGATGAAGTCAGGCTCGAGCGAGACCACTCTGGCTGCGGCGCCGGTGAACAAGTACGACGAGAAGGTCTTAATTC
>JBAXCX010000265.1:0-1683 GCA_037141255.1 Actinomycetes bacterium
TGCCCTGTGGCCGTTCGGTCGCACCGTGATCGCTGACTGATTGTTTACTGAGCGCTGCTAACTTTCGTCAATGCGGGTCTTTGAGCCAAGTCTCTCTCTTGATCAGGACCAGGTTCGGCTCTCCTGTGGTGTGGTCATTTCTGGCCAAGAGCGGTCCTGGCAAATTGCTGCGCCCTCGGAGTACGTTCGGTTTGTAGCTCCAAGCGTGGTTCCTTTTTTACCCCTCGCCACGGTGCTCTGCTCCTTTCTGGGCGAGGACCTTCAGATCGACCAAGCTGTTTCAGCAGCGCAGCTCGATGGGCTGCGCTTGGCTGCAGAACTCTTTGCCGAATGGTGGGGCTGGTCTGTTCCAAACATTCAGGTAGCTGTCGACCCAGCCCCAGTGCCCACTCGGGAACGTGGGCAGTCAGGGTTGCTCTTTACCCGCGGCGTTGATTCAACTGCATCGCTAGTTGCAGCACTTGATGGCTCTGCGCCAGCAGTCACGCAACTCATTGGTGTCGATGGCCTCGAGCCGAATCACTCGCCGCTGATCGCTGCGCAGATTTGGGCAGACACCCAAACAGTGGCTGACTCGGTGGGTCTGCCGCTGATCCGACTCAGGACAAATCTCCGAGACGAGGCCGACCGGGTCCTTCCCTGGGGGGAGACGCACGGGGCAGTGCTACTTGGGACCGCACTTGTTCTGGGCCCCATGTTGGACAGACTCAGCATTTCTCAGACTGTTGACGCTGCGCACGATGGCCCGCATGGCAGCAGCGCTCGACTTGATCCGATGTGGTCAACCGCTACGACCCAGGTAGTTGCGGTTCACTCAGAGATGGGTCGGGTGCAAAAGGCCGCTGTTGTCGCAACTCGACCGGATCTCGCAGCCGCGCTCAAAGTGTGTTGGCAGGGCGATACACGCAGGAACTGCGGAAGGTGTCTGAAGTGCCTACACACCATGACCTGTTTTGAGTTGCTGGGCGCGGGTGACCTTGTTGAGTCGGCCTTTGATGAACCATTCAACCCCGAGGCGATTCGTCAGCTTGGCGGACCCAGTCCGGCAGTGGCCTTGGGGCAAGTGGTTGACGCCATTGGCGAGGATCATGTTGTCCTTCGACAGGCCTGGGAGGATTACCTCTCCCGGATCGTAAACGGCGAGCGACGTGGCCTCGCCGGGCTCGACCCTGCTGCCAGATTTGCTACAGCCGGGGTTCCACTCAGCCCGCAGGAGTTGGTTGGTTGGGGTAGCAACGCTCGCAGTATTCCGCTGCCACTTGAGCATCGCCATGCGCTATGCGCGCTGACTGTGGATGTTCAACGACCGATTGACTGGTGTCTGGCTGACCGCAAGGGTTCAGGGTCAGTTGAGTTAGCTGCTGAGCTGACTGATCACTGGCCAACAGGTGCAGTTCTTATTGTTGACGCAGAGATTTCGGGTGTTCCACCCGGTGCGGTCTCTAGGATTTTGAGCGCATCCAAACTTCGCTGCTGGTTCAGCGAGGAAGCGTTTCTCGATGGCATTCGTTTGACTGAGGCAATCGAACATGGATGTGCCCCCATTCAATTTATGCATGAAGAACAGCTGCAACTTGTCAGATCTGAGCTTCCCGCCTGGGCCTGGCCGTTACTGCGCGGCATGCAGCAGGTTGAGCAGGGACTTCCAACTGATGAAGAACTCGAACAGGTCTTGCGGGCAGC
>JBAXCX010000266.1:0-1628 GCA_037141255.1 Actinomycetes bacterium
GGCAGAGGACTCGCTGGGTCAGGTCTGTTCTATTGGCTGGCCAATGAAACTCCAGTCTATGTGGCCGCAAACTCAGATGGCACCTTGTACGCGAAATGGGCGCCTGGCGTTTACACGATCGATATTGTTGAGCCTTCAGGCAATACAAAGGATTATGTGCGGAGAGCCTACACGGTACGGGTCACGAAGACGGGCAGCACTGTAGACGGCGTATCTGAAAACGTGAACAGTTTAAGCACCGTTGGCCCTGGGCGGCCAGAACAGGTTCTCGCTGAAATCGCAGCACGGGTCAACGAGTTGACCGCCCTCGCGAATGTGCCTGCTAGTGCCTTCTCACCAAGCAGCGCTTGCCAGCTCGTTGATCAGGTCACCCCTTTGCGTGGGCCTGGGGTAGAGCTCTCTGCTGGCTTTCCGAAGGCGTCACTCCGACTCCATTCAACTGGGACCATCCGCGCCCTGATCATTCCTGTCTCGTTCACCGACCTTAAGAGCCAAAAGGTCCCTGCTCAACTGTTCAAACGTGTAGCGGAAGGGACTCGAGACTTTTACTTCGCACAATCGTACGGAGCGCTCACTTTCAACTTTTCGATCACCCCGAACTGGGTGGAGATGCCCGTGAGCGTGACTCGCTATAGCAGCAGCCAACCTGATGGTTGGGATTGGAAGACCAACGACCTGCTGGCTGATGTCTTTAAGGCTACCGCCGATCAGATTACATATAGCGATTACGATGTTGTGTATCTACTTCCACCTGAAACGGTTGCCAGAACGCAATTTGGTAGTGGCCCTGCGGTGCCGGGCATACACCGCACTCCTTCGGGAGTTCTGACCTCAGCCGCTGCTGGTGGCTGGGATATGTTCTACAACACCGATGGCCCTGGCGGGAACGGTGTGGTGGGCGGAGATTGGAAGTGGATGTCGCACGAAACTGGCCACCTCCTCGGCCTGTACGACGAAGACCTTGAGCACAAGTCTCAGTCACTCGGCGAATGGGGGATCATGGCCGCTAGCTGGAGCAACTATGTGATTGAACTTGGTGCCTGGGATCGATACCTCCAAGGTTGGCTGCAAGAGAAGCAGGTCGCATGTAGGGACATGTCTGCACTTTCCGCCTCCGGAGAGTCAATCAGGCTTGACTCGTTGGTCGGAGTCACCACAGGACTAAAGAGCATCATGGTTCCCGTCTCTACATCAAAAATCCTAGTGATTGAGGTGCGGGTGCCCAAAGGCTTAGATGCGCCGCTGAATAGCGGCGTGCTGGTGTACACCGTCGACATGAAAGTCGGTCAGCTCGGAGGTGGTTATGTGGTGGCTCCTCGTAACGGATTCAGAGATACGGAGTACTTCCGTGACGCGCCCCTACGAGTCGGTGATTCGGTCACTGTCAGCGGCGTGACCATCTACGTGGTTAGCGTTGATGACAACGGAGCAGTTGTAAGGATAACCAGGTAAGTCCCGGGGTGGAGCTTTGGGTGGAGCCGCAGATGCGCTGTACTGCCTCAGGACTCCTCGAAACACCTGCAGCTGACCTCAGGACTCCCTCGGAATCCCTCTGATCCCTCTTCGGGGTCCAATTGGAAATGCGGTTTGGGGGCAACCCCATCGAGGGTTCGAATCCCTCTCTCTCC
>JBAXCX010000267.1:0-1628 GCA_037141255.1 Actinomycetes bacterium
CCATTGATATGCCTCCAGCCGATCACCTACTCGTCGTGCGTAATCACGATCAGCCAGGCATGATCGGCAAAGTAGGCTCGCTAGTCGGCGAGGCCGGCGTGAATATTGACGATATGACGGTTGGGTCATCGCCCGAGGGTGCAAAAGCCCTCATGGTGTTGGCGACCGCTGAGTCAGTTCCCGATTCTGTGCTTGAAGCGCTCCGCCAGACAGACGGAGTGGTCTCGGTAGCTTCAGTCGGTTAGCTAGCCCAGTTGGTTAGCTAGCCCAGTCGGTTAGCTAGCCCAGTCGGTTAGCGGGTGGTGGGCATCCAGGCTGGTCGGCTTGCTTCATACGCGGTGATCTCTGGTTCGTGCAGCAGCGTCAGGCTGATGTCGTCTAGGCCGTGCAGAAAACGGTGCTGAATCGAGTCCTCGAGTGGAAAGTCGACGAGTAGATCAAGTGCGGTCACCTCGAGCGTGCGCAACTCAATGTCGATCTTGATCTCGAGCGAGGGATCTTTGGTGATGGCATCCAAGAGTTGGCGGCCAACCTCGGCACTGACCAGAACTGGAACCAACCCGTTCTTGGTTGCGTTGTTACGAAAGATGTCGCCAAATCTTGGCGAGATGACTGCAGCGAATCCATATTGCTGAATGGCCCAAACGGCATGCTCGCGGCTAGAGCCTGTACCAAAATTCGGACCCGCGACTAGGACCGATGCACCCGAGTACTGCTCCTGGTTGAGCACGAACTCTGGGTCATCTCGCCATTCCGAGAAGAGGCCCTTGTCGAACCCAGTGCGTTCGACTTGTTTGAGCCAATCACTCGGGATGATCTGATCAGTGTCTACATCTGAGCGGTCGAGCGGGACTGCTGTGCCGGTAATTGTTTGTACTGAATCCATGATGAGTTTCCTTTTCTTGAAACGAGGGCAGTCGGGCAGCGATTAGCGAACCGGGTCAAGGTCGGTGGGAGTTGCAAAGTGGCCAGCCACTGCAGTTGCTGCAGCTACGGCCGGGGAAACTAGGTGAGTTCGACCACCTCGGCCTTGTCGGCCTTCGAAGTTGCGGTTCGATGTTGAAGCACACCGCTCGCCAGCCACCAGCTTGTCTGGGTTCATGGCCAGACACATCGAGCATCCGGGCTCACGCCAATCGAATCCAGCGTTTATAAATACCTTGTCCAAGCCTTCGGCTTCGGCCTGACGCTTGACGGCATGAGATCCGGGTACCACCAGAGTTCTCACACCCGCAGCAGCGCTCCTGCCCTGCGCAACGGCGGCGGCTGCGCGAAGGTCTTCGATGCGACCATTCGTGCAGGACCCGATAAATACGGTCTGCACGGGAATGGACTTGAGGGGTACTCCGGCAGTGAGGCCCATGTACTCGAGTGCTCGTTCAGCAGCTACTCGTAAGTCCGGGTCAGTGAAGTCCTCGGGACCAGGAACGTTCTGAGAGAGGGCAATGACCTGCCCGGGATTTGTTCCCCATGTAACGAACGGTTCGATCTGAGCTGCGTCTAGGAAAATCTCCTTGTCAAAGACTGCGCCAGAGTCGGTGCTCAAGCTGCGCCAGTCGGCCACCGCAGCGTCCCACAAGTCACCTTGGGGGGCATGGGTTCGTCCTTTGAGGTAGTCAAATGTGGTC
>JBAXCX010000268.1:0-1555 GCA_037141255.1 Actinomycetes bacterium
TCGGGGCTCAGCATGGAAAGCGGGTGTGCGGCGCTCACTTGGTAGCGCCGGGGCCGACGGGCGGTGTCATACCAAGGTCCGAAAGGCGCTGCAGCGTGTACTCGGCTGCCCCCTGGAGGAACCCTTCAGGGTCACCGGTCTTTACCGGCGGCAAGTCTCTAAACCAGTCAGGCACGAATGCCTCGACCATGTTGGACCCAAGCAGGTCGATCAAGGGTTGGAGGATTGCAGATGCTGGGAGCGCCTCAATATCTGACAACGAAGAGTCGTTATCTGGATGGGCAAAAAGCTCGGTGTCGAGCACACCGGGTTGCAACACGTGAACCCCGATTGGGGTTCCGGCTATTGAAAGGTCCACGCGCAGGCATTCGGCGAAGGCAGTAATGGCAGCCTTTGACGAGGCGTAGACGGCCTCGGATGGTGGACTGAGCCGGGCCGCTACGGAACCAACGAACACAATCTGGCCGCTGTTGTCGGCGATTGAATCCAACAGGGCCAAGGTGAGTCGAATCGGAGACTCAAGGTTAATTCTCAACACATCCGAGATCTCATCTGGCCGGTGTTCCCAAGCCCACCTGCGTTTGGGAATACCGGCGTTGTTCACCAGCACATCAATTCCGCCGAACTCCTGGGTCACCGACTCGGCAAACGAGTCCAGCGAGTCCAAATCCGATAGGTCGACTGCCCACGAACGGCTCTGCGGCGAGAAGGAGTGGATGTCTGCAAGGACTTCCGCCAGACGGTCCTCGCGTCGGCCACAAATCCCAACGATGGCTCCTCGAGCGGCAAGGCCACGGGCCATCTCGGCGCCCAGTCCAGCCGAGGAGCCTGTGATCAGAACGCGCTTTCCTACTGGATCAAACATGTGGGACCACCTTGTTGTAAGGAACCCTGTTGTGATCGCTCATAGGACACCGGCACCAGACTCGACTCGCGCTCGAATTATTTCGGCCACTCTGTCCCGGTGCCAGGCAGCAGATCCAAAGCTAACCCGATCAAGCTGTACCCGCTTGAGGTACAGATGCACATCACACTCCCAAGTGAAGCCCATCCCGCCATGAACCTGAAGGGCAGATTTCAACACTCGGTCTGCGGCATCAGAACACCAAGACTTGGCTACAGAGGCTGCAAGGGCCGTTTCAGGGTCTTCCACCTCGGCGCACCATGCCGCCCACCAAGTCGAGGACCTCATGCCTTCTAGGTCAACCAACATGTCTGCGCAGCGATGCTTCACTGCCTGAAAACTGCCGATTGGTCGCCCGAACTGAACACGCTCCTTGGCATGTTCAACCGTGAGATCAACACAGCGAGAAGCCGCTCCTAGAAGCTCAGCCGAATAGGCAATTGCGCCGCGAGCGATAAAGCGATTGACAAGCTCGGGGCCACCAAGTTCTGTGGCCCGGGTGCCATCAAGACTCAGTCGCGCAACCTCTCGCGTCTGGTCCATCGCAGACTCTGCAGCAGGTCGCGACTGAGTATCTTGCTCGATCAGAAAGAGCCTCTCTTGGCCATCACCATCAGCGGCTCGCACCACCACAACATCTGCTGATGAAGC
>JBAXCX010000269.1:0-1518 GCA_037141255.1 Actinomycetes bacterium
CAGCGGGTGTCGCGTAGCTAATCAACTGGTTGTCACCGTCGCGAGTCGCCGCTGCGAGCGGGGAGCACGACCCTTCCTGAACAACCATTCGCTGTCTGACCCAGCGATTACTCTTAGTAGCTGATATGGCTTCGGCGAACTTGATCTACCTGGACTACAACGCGACGACACCGCTAGATCAAGGCGTACTCGGGCAGATGAACCCATGGTTTGTCGAGCAATTCTGGAATGCCGCCTCGAGTCATATTGGAGGGCGGACCGCCTCAGATGCTGTCGCGACCGCTCGCAATCAGGTTGCCGCACTTATCGGTGCGAGACCAAGCGAAATTGTCTGGACTTCTGGGGCCACCGAGGCAATCAATTTGGCAATAAAGGGCGTAGTTCAGCAGCCGGGTACTGATCGGAAACGAGTAGTCACCTTCGCAACTGAACACAAAGCAGTTCTAGACACGTGTACCTGGCTGAGCGATCAAGGCTCACCCGTGACCGTTCTTGCTGTGAATCCAGACGGTTCGATCCCGCTCGACAGCCTTTCAGAAGCGCTCGACGCGGGGGATATTTCTCTTGTTTCCGTCATGGCGGCTAACAACGAGACGGGGGTCCTAGCGGATCTGAGCTCGGTCGTTTCACTGTCTCATGCCAGCGGAGCACTCGTTCACACCGATGCAACACAGCTAGCTGGCAAACTTCCATTCGATGTTGCTGACCTTGAAGTGGACTTAGCCTCCTTGTCTGCTCACAAGCTTTACGGGCCGAAAGGCATGGGAGCCCTCTTCGTTTCTCGAAAGACAGCCATTTCTCCGCTGACCCACGGGGGTGGACACGAACGCGGTATGCGAAGTGGAACTCTAAACGTGCCGGGAATCGTTGGCTTTGGGGCTGCTGCCCAGATTGCTACTCGAGCGATGCACAGCGAATCAGACCGACAGCGTGCCCTGATTAGTCAGCTACTCGATTACCTACTCGCATCCACCCCCAGCATTGAGGTGACTACCAAGTCGGCAGACCGTTTGCCTAACACGGTCAACCTCCGGATCTGCGGTGCAGACGCCGAAGCAATAATGGCGAACTGCCCAGAATTGGCAATCTCCTCCGGGTCGGCGTGTACTGCCCTAATCCCCGAGGCTTCACATGTACTACGCGCCATGGGTCTCTCAAGCGACGAGGCCCACGAGTGCATCCGGATCAGTGTTGGCCGTCCCACTACGCAGCAGAATGTCCTTGACGGCGCGACCATGATCGCTGACGCGATCGCGCGAGTTAGGAGCTTCAACCCATGATGGCGCCGCCATTTGAACCCGGTACGAAAGTAGAGACTCATCATGCGACTTGACGCCTCCTGCAGCCCGCAGTTTGCTCGTCACGAGACCTTCTATCCCCGTTACGGATGGGTAAAGAAATCCGTCGACGCTGCAGCCAAAGACCCGAACCTCTTCAACGACGAGAATGCGGTCGTTGAGCTCGGAGTGGGAAAGAACATGGTGCGCTCAATTCGCTACTGGGGACTTGCATACAAAG